>CAMCDL010000093.1 GCA_945873565.1 uncultured Selenomonadaceae bacterium
CTATCATGGGCGGTAAGGTCTTAGAATATGAAGCTAAAACTATATATAAGAGTGGAATTGAATGTGGCTTTGAGCGTGGAATAGAGCGCGGGCTAGAGCGTGGAATTGAGCAGGGAACTTTGAAAACCTTATACAATCTTGTAAAGGATGAATTGATTACCAATGTTGAAGCCGCCAAAAGAGCAGGCATGTCTCTGGAGGAATTTACCAAGGCAGTTGCTATGCTCTGATTAGCTGCTATACAGATTATCGCCATGTACGAATTTTGTGTATGGCGTTTTTTAGTAAAGAATTGTAGTATTATGAGGATCTTCTTTTTTGTTTGCAGGAGATTGGGTGAGAAGCTGAATAAGCTTATTGCTGAGGTCAGCAACGCTATGAACATGTTCTCTTTATGAGAATATAATTCTTTAGAATTATACTTGAAAGTATTATATTTTCAAGTATAATATATTTAGATATATTAATCGAGGGGGGTTATCATGAAATTCGTGAATCGGAAGAATGAGTTAAAGATTTTAGAAGAAGAATACCAGCGTGAGGAATCGTCCATGGTTATTATTTATGGGCGTCGACGTGTTGGAAAAACAGAGCTGATACGCCAGTTTATAAAAAATAGACCTGCGATATATTTTCTTGCTACGGAAGAAGCAGAATCCATGAATCGAGAGGTTTTTCAGGAGCAGGTTGCTGAATTTCTGGATAACGATTTGCTTCGTGCTGCAAAAATTGAACGCTGGGAGCCTATTTTTCAGCAAATTGCGATAGCTGCCCAGAGTCAGCGTATCATCATAGTTATTGATGAATTCCAATACATTGGACAAAGCAGCCCTGCTTTTTTATCTGTATTTCAAAAAATATGGGATACTGTTCTGAAAAACTCTAATATTATGTTGATTCTTTGTGGCTCCCTGGTTTCAATGATGAAATCGCAAACTCTTCATCGCGATAGTCCGCTTTATGGACGCCGCACTGCACAAATCCGTCTTCGACCAATTAAATTCGAATTTTATCATGAGTTCTTCAACGAAAATTTGTCATATGAAGAACTTGTAAAGCGCTATAGTGTAACTGGTGGTGTTCCTAAATATATTGAGATGTTTCAGCGGGGGACGGATCTTACATCGGCAATCAAGGAAAATATTTTGAATCCATCCAGTTATCTGTTTGAGGAGCCATATTTTCTGCTTCAAAAAGAGGTGACCGATATTGGCAGCTATTTCTCCATTTTGCGAGTTATAGCTGCAGGCAATCATAAATCATCTAAGATTGCGACGGTGATGCAACAGAAACAAACTAATCTTCCACGATATTTATCAGTTTTAATGGACCTTGATCTTGTAGAGCGTGAGGTTCCGGTTACGGAAGCTAACCCTGATAAAAGCAAGAAGGGGCTCTATCACATCAAGGATAATTTCATTCGTTTCTGGTTCCAGTTCATCTACCCTAATCGAAACTATATTGAAATGGGACATAGCGATGTTGTCACTAATAGGCTGCTACAAAATTTCACTGATAATCAGGTGAGCTTTGTTTACGAACAGATTTGTCAGGATAAGCTATGGGAGCTTTCTGCAAATGGTAAGCTCCCTGGAATTCTTGAACGAATAGGACGCTGGTGGGATAATTCTCACGAGATTGATGTTGTTGGTGTGTCTAATGCTGACAAACTGCTTGTGCTTGGTGAATGTAAATTCTGGAACGGTCCGATAGGAGTTAATATACTTACAGAGCTTGAGCAGAAGGCAGCTTTTGTAAACTGGAATCAGGATACGCGAATCACCATATATGTATTGTTCAGTATCAATGGCTTTAGTGATGGTCTTATCACTGTTTCTAAGGCACGCAATGATGTTATCCTGATCTAGCTGCTTTAAGGAATCCTTGATTAGCCGTTATAGTTCATCAATTATAATATTAATAATTTAACTATGATTAATTTGCATTATTAAAATGCTGATTTATCATAGCTTTTTATTATAGGAATGATTGATGATTATTGTGTCTACATGCTTTATAAGCATTGACTTTTACGGCATTCCGATATAGAATAATAGAGAATAGAATAGAGTAAGGACAGGTGTCTGTTTATCAGACTTAATAGAGAATCCGGTTAAAGGCCGGAGCGGTCCCGCCACTGTAGGGTGGAGCGCGGTACATTTATGTCACTGGGATTTTCCTGGGAAGGCGTACCAAGCTGTGAAACCAAGTCAGGAGAACTGCCTGTCTAAGCATCACCGTTAGCAAGATATCTGCCGGCTGTCCAGCGGCTGGCTTTGGATATTCTGTGCTTGAACCTGCGAGCGATGGGTAGGGGATGGAGCTATGATAAATGTTTTTAGCGTAGCATCTTTTCTCCGGCTTTGTATAAAGCCGGTTTTGTTTTTTTATAGGTCAGTATAGAAAACGAAGGAGGCTAGGCAAAGGCATTTACGATTTCTTCTGAGGTGCTCTGACAGAGGATTTATTTTTCTAAGGAGGTCGTGTTATGAGTGAAGAAAAAAGCGGCCAGGCCAATGAAGAGCTGGATCTTCAGGCTATTCTGAGAAAGGCAGAGCAGGTAGATAACTATCCTGATGTGCCTTTGGATGAATTTTCGCCGCCAACCTACGAAGAGTGGAAGGCAGCATGCGAAGCCCTGCTCAAGGGTGCTCCCTTCGACAAGAAAATGTATACTCCTACCTACGAGGGGATTACCTTCTCCCCTATGTATTTCAGGGCGGATACTGAACCTATCCTGCCAAAGCAGTCCTTCCCAGGAATGGATGATTTCCTGAGAGGTGCTAGGCCAAACGGCTATATCAAGTCTCCATGGGGCATTGCTCAGGCCTGTGATGAGACCATGCCGGATGACAATAATGAGCTTTTGAAGCATGAGCAGGACCGTGGCTCTACCATCTACAATATCAAGCTCGATAAGGCTTCTATTGCCTGTGTTGATGCTGATAAGGCTGATAAGCCTGGCGATGAGGGCTGCAGCGTATCTACCATTGATGATATGCATGTGCTGCTGGATGGCCTGAAGCTGAAGGATTATCCGCTGTATATTTATGCCGGTGCTTCTGCTGTGCCAATGCTGGCTCTGGCTGCTGGTGCACTTGAGGCTGATGGCAAGGATACCAGGATTCTTAAGGGCTTCATTGGTGCAAATCCAGTGGGTGAGCTTGTTGAGCATGGCAAGAATGGACAGTCCCTGGCTAAGCTGTACGACGAGGCTTATCAGGCTGCAAAGTGGGCCATTGAGAATGCTCCAGAGCTTAAGACCATCATGGTCAGAAGCGATGTCTTCAGCCGTGGCGGTGCTAATGATATTCAGGAGGTTGCTTACTGCCTGAATATTGCAGCAGATTATATGCGTGCTATGATGGAGCGTGGTCTTACTGCCGATGAGGCTGCAGGCCAGATTATGTTCGGCTTCTCCATGGGCGCTAATTTCTTCATGCAGATTGCGAAGCTTAGAGCAGTACGTCCTATCTGGGCTCAGATTGTTGAGGCCTTCGGCGGCAGCAGCGAGGCTCAGAGGATGCATATTCATGCTCGTCCTGCATTATTCTTCAAGACTGTATATGATCCATATGTTAATATGCTCCGCAATACCTCCGAGATTTTCTCTGGTGTTGTAGGCGGCCTTGATTCCTTTGAGAATGCGCCTTTTGATGAACCAATCAGAAAGGGTGACGAGTTCTCCCGCCGTATTGCTAGAAATGTTCAGATTATGCTTCAGGAGGAGTTCGGCCTTCTGCAGCCAATTGATCCTGCTGGCGGCTCCTGGGCTGTTGAGACCCTTACCAAGCAGGTTAAGGAGAAGATCTGGGCAGAGTTCCAGCTTATTGAGGGCAAGGGCGGTATCGTGGAGGCTCTCAAGGAGGGCTATCCTCAGGCAGAGATTGCCTCCGTGCTGGCTAGCCGCTTTAAGAAGCTTGAGCAGCGCCGTGACCGTATCGTAGGCAGCAATATGTATCCTAATATGACTGAGGAGCGTCTTGACCCTCGTCCTGAGGATTTTGCTGAGAATAAGAAGCTGCGTGCTGAGGCTATGGCAAAGTATGCTGCTGATCTGGACGATAAGTTCAAGGCAGAGGCTTTAGCTGAGCTGGCTGAGAAGAAGAGTTGTCCAGGTGCTGCTATCAAGGCTGCAAAGGCTGGCGCAACTATAGCTGAAATCAGGACTGCTATGACCTGCGGCAAGTGTGCTGAGGCGGCAGAGTCTGTTGAGCTGATTGCTCCTCATCGCTGGAGCGAGCGCTATGAGGCTCTGCGAATCGTTACCGAAGAGTTTAAGGCAAAGAATGACGATAATGTCAAGATTTTCCTTGCAAATATGGGTCCTATTCCTCAGCATAAGGCAAGAGCTGACTTTACCACAGGCTTCCTGCAGGTTGGCGGCTTTGAGGTAATGGGCAATAATGGCTTCCCTACTGTTGATGAGGCAGCAGCTGCTGCTAAGGAGTCTGGCGCAGATGCTGTAGTTATCTGCTCCACCGATGCAACCTATCCGGAGATTGTACCTGCTCTGGCACCAAAGCTTCATGAGGTGCTGCCTAAGGCTACCGTATTCCTGGCGGGTGAGGCTCCAGCTGACCTTAAGGAGACCTATGATAATGCAGGTATCGACATGTACATTTCTGTACGGGCGAACTGCTATCAGATCCTGCAGGCACTGCAGAAGAAGAAAGGGATGATTGAGTGATGGCTTCTTTTCCTGATTTTACTACGATGAACCTTAAAGAAGCTCCAGAGAGAAGCCCTGAAGAATGGCGCAAGCTGTTTGAGGATGCTGCCGGTGCCAATTTTGATGCTCTGGCTGGCAAGACTATGGAGCATATTCCAATAAAGCCTTTGTATAATCATGATGAATATGATCACATGAATCATCTTGATTTTGCATCTGGTATTCCGCCATGCCTGCGTGGACCATATTCCACCATGTATGTTTTCCGTCCTTGGACCGTTCGCCAGTATGCGGGCTTCTCCACTGCTGAGGAGTCAAACGCATTTTATCGCCGCAACCTGGCAGCTGGTCAGAAGGGTCTGTCCATCGCATTTGACCTGCCTACCCATCGCGGCTATGACTCTGATAATCCACGAGTTCTGGGTGATGTTGGTAAGGCCGGCGTTGCTATAGACTCCATTCTGGATATGCGTATTCTGTTCGGCGGTATTCCGCTTGATCAGATGTCTGTATCTATGACCATGAATGGTGCGGTGCTGCCAATCCTGGCCTTCTATATTCTCTCCGGCGAGGAGCAGGGTGTAGATAAGAGCGTAATGGCAGGTACTATCCAGAACGATATCCTCAAGGAGTTCATGGTTCGTAATACCTATATTTATCCGCCTGATATGTCTATGCGTATCATTGGCGATATTTTCGAGTACACCACCAAGTACATGCCTAAGTTCAACAGTATTTCCATTTCCGGCTATCATATGCAGGAGGCTGGTGCTACTGCAGATATTGAGCTTGGTTATACACTGGCTGATGGTCTTGAGTATATCCGTACTGGTGTCAAGGCTGGTCTGCCGGTTGATGCTTTTGCAAAGCGTCTGTCCTTCTTCTGGGCTATCGGCAAGAACTACTTCATGGAAGTAGCAAAGATGAGAGCGGCTCGTGTTCTCTGGGCAAAGATTGTTAAGTCCTTTGGTGCAACCAATGACAAGTCTATGGCTCTGAGAACCCATAGCCAGACCTCTGGCTGGTCCCTGACCGCGCAGGATCCATTCAACAATGTTTCCCGTACTCTTATGGAGGCAATGGGTGCTGCTCTGGGCCATACCCAGTCCCTGCATACCAACGCGCTTGACGAGGCAATTGCCCTGCCTACAGACTTCTCCGCACGTATTGCAAGAAATACTCAGCTGTATATCCAGGATGAGACCAGCGTCTGCAAGATTATCGATCCTTGGGGCGGCTCCTACTATGTCGAGGCCCTCACCAATGAGATTATCCGCAGAGCCTGGGCACATATTCAGGAGGTTGAGGCTCTTGGCGGTATGGCTAAGGCTATCAACAGCGGCCTGCCTAAGATGCGTATCGAGGAGGCTGCTGCCCGCCGTCAGGCTCAGATTGACTCTGGTAATGAGTCCATTATCGGCCTGAATAAGTTCCGTCTGGAGAAGGAAGATCCGCTGGAGATTCTGGCAATTGATAATACCGCTGTTCGCCAGGCGCAGATCGAGCGTCTTGAAAAGCTCAGAGCAGAGCGTAATGATGATGATGTACGCCGCTGCCTGGAGGGTATTACCAAGGCGGCAGAGTCCAGAGACAACGGCAACCTGCTTGAGGCTGCAGTAGATGCTGCCCGTACTCATGCATCACTGGGTGAGATCTCTGATGCCGTTGAGAAGGTTTCCGGCCGCTTCCAGGCTGTTATTCATACTATTTCCGGCGTATATTCCTCCGAGTTTACTGATAAGTCCGAGCTGGAGAAGGCTAGAGAGATGGCAGATGAGTTTGAGAATCTCACCGGCCGCCGTCCTCGTATCTTTGTGGCTAAGATGGGCCAGGATGGTCACGACAGAGGCCAGAAGGTTATCGCTTCCTCCTTCGCGGATATGGGCTGGGATGTTGATGTAGGCCCTCTGTTCCAGACTCCTGAGGAGACTGCTCAGGATGCTGTGGACAACGACGTTCATATGGTGGGCTTCAGCTCACTGGCAGCAGGTCATAACACCCTGCTTCCTCAGCTTGTTCAGGAGCTGGAGAAGCTGGGCCGTGACGATATTATGGTTTGCATCGGCGGCGTAATTCCTGTTCAGGATTATGATTTCCTCTATGAGAGCGGTGCCGTTGCTATCTTTGCCCCTGGTACCAACATTCCAGAGGCAGGTATCAAGCTCTTGACTCTCCTCATTGAGAGAGCTAAGGAAGAAATGGATTAAGTATTGGCGGTGAAGGAAATGGCTAAGTATACCACATCCAAGCCTAGCTGGGTTCCTGAGGAGCCTAACGAAAAATTT
>CAMCDL010000094.1 GCA_945873565.1 uncultured Selenomonadaceae bacterium
ACTAAACCTCTGAGAATTTATGCTCGTTCAAGTCCTCATCCTAGAATTAATCATCCTACAACTCTTCATCGTCCAACTCATCCTCGTCGAAGTCGTCATCGTCGAAGTCGTCATCATCGAAGTCTTCATCATCGAAATCGTCGTCGAAATCTTCAGCATAGAATTCATCATCATCGAACTCATCTTCAGCAAATGCAGTCTGAATCGGAGCAATTACTGCCGCAGATACTACAAATAAAGCTGCGAGAGCTAATAAAAAAGCCTTAATCTTCATCCCTTTACCTCCTTTCATATTTAATAGATTATATCATTATTATAATAGAAAGTAATCAATATTTTAACTATTTCAAAAAAGTATACAACATTTTGAGATAAAAGGCCTACTCTTTAATAGTTATAGCCGTATCATTTGTCAGCTCAATGCCAAGCTTCTTGCAAATCTGGAGGTCTGCATTGGAAAGCATAGCAGTTACATGAAGCTGGCAACCTCTAAGCTTAGGAAGCTGCTTCAATGCCTTAGCAGCATTTGGATCAGTCACTGCACACATAGAAAGAGCAATCAGTACCTCATCTGTATGCAGCCTAGGATTCCTGCTGCCCAGGTACTGAGTCTTCAGCTTCTGAACCGGCTCAATATAGGTTGGGGAGATAAGGTCGATAGCATCGTTGATTCCGCCTAATACCTTAACTGAATTTAACAATACTGATGAACATGGACCTAATAAGCTGGTGGTCTTACCAGTTACAACCTGACCATCATCCAGCTCCATTGCCGCAGCCTCATTGCCAGTCTGCTCACGAATAGCTCGAGCTTTGCCAACTACCTGACGATCAGAAGGGTCAACCTTGGCCTGCTTCATAAGCAGCTCCTGGATATAAACCTCTTCGCTGCTGGCATCATCAAGCGCAACACGGTTTGCACTCTGGAAGTAGCGGCGAATAATTTCCTGACGAGATGCTTCCTGACAGGCCTCATCATCACAAATACAATTACCAGCCATATTAACGCCCATGTCAGTAGGAGACTTATAAGGGCAATGACCATAGATACCTTCAAAAATCGCTGCTAATACAGGAAAAATCTCTACATCACGATTATAATTAACTGTTGTCTCGCCATAAGCCTCTAAATGGAACGGATCAATCATATTAACATCATGCAGATCTGCTGTAGCTGCTTCATAGGCCATATTTACAGGATGCTTCAAGGGCAGATTCCAGATAGGGAAAGTCTCAAACTTGGCATAACCGGCCTTGACACCTCGCTTGTTTTCATGATACAGCTGGGAAAGGCAGGTTGCCATTTTTCCGCTGCCAGGACCTGGAGCTGTTACAATAACCAGAGGCTGAGTAGTTTCAACATATTCATTGCGTCCATAGCCTTCATCGCTGACAATGAAATCAACATTAGCAGGATAGCCTGCAATAGGGTAGTGTAAATAAACCTTAACACCAGCTGCCTCAAGCCTGGTTCTGAAGCCGGAAATTGATTTTTGTCCCTTGAACTGGGTAATAACAACACTGGAAACATTCAGACCCTTGTCTCGATATACACCAATAAGACGAAGAACATCCTGGTCATAAGTAATGCCTAAATCGTGGCGAACCTTGTTTCTCTCAATATCATCTGCATTGATGGATATAATCATTTCAGCCTGGTCTGCCAGCTGAAGCAGCATCTGAAGCTTAGAATCAGG
Organism: uncultured Selenomonadaceae bacterium; assembly: GCA_945873565.1. Lineage (GTDB taxonomy): Bacteria > Bacillota > Negativicutes > Selenomonadales > Selenomonadaceae > CAMCDL01. Next base: position 1,698 of record CAMCDL010000094.1, read on the forward strand.
TGCAAAGCCCGGCAAAACGCGAGACGCATGATAGTCATCAAAAAGCTTGCCGCCAAATTCAAGATATAGCTTATCACCAAATTTAGAAATGCGCTCCTTGATATGCTGGGACTGCATAGTTAAATACTTTTGATTATCAAAGCCTATTCTCATATTAATTCCTCAATTTCAATTATATTTGCTTCTATAAAATACAAAGGCATATGCAAGAATCAGATTACCTTCTCACAAACACTACATTACAATATTATATATTACAGGCAATAGCAGTCAATAGCAAAATTAAGCTACTTTTTATAAAACTATTGACATCTAGCCAGGTTCATGAATTAATATACACATAGGGAACAATCAGCCTAATGCAACATCTAGGGCCATCATAACTGTAAAGCCAACAGCAAACATTAATGTCCCAACATTAGAATGCTGTCCAGACGACATTTCCGGTATAAGCTCTTCAACTACCACGTAAATCATGGCACCAGCAGCAAAGCTTAAAAGATAAGGCAGTACAGGAATGACCATGGAAGCAAAAAGAATAGTCAAGGCTGCACCAATAGGCTCTACAGCACCTGATAATACACCAAGGATAAAGGCTTTCCAGCTTCCAGTACCTTCAGCTCTTAGTGGAAGAGATATTATTGCCCCTTCAGGAAAATTCTGAATTGCTATACCTATTGATAAGGCCAGGGCAGCTGCCAGTGTTATATCCGAGGTTCCCATAATCCAGCTAGCATATACTACACCGACAGCCATTCCTTCTGGAATATTATGCAGGACAACTGCCAATACCAGCATAAAACGCTTAGATAAATTACAAACGGGACCCTCCTGCTCTTCGCTATTAAGGTGCAGATGAGGAACCAAATGATCAAGCAGCAGAAGAAATAGAATACCAAACCAGAAACCGATTACTGCTGGCAGAAAAGCCAGCTGTCCCATGCTTTCAGATTGGTCCATCGCTGGTATAAGCAGACTCCATACAGAGGCTGCAACCATAACTCCAGCCGCAAATCCTGTCAGGCCACGCTGTACAAGATGATTTAATTCTCCCTTCAACAGAAATACAGACGCTGCACCTAGGGAAGTACCAGCAAATGGTATCAATAATCCTTGTATTACTTCATATGGCATATACTAACCTCCATAAATCAGATATTTCTATTTCATTATATAACAATTTTTATCAAAGGTATACTTTATTGCACTAAAAGACTTTACCGAAAATATACTGAATGAATTTTTTATACAATATTCACCAGCTGATTTTATAAAATGATGCTGGAAAAACACTACAGATTGTGCTATTATCTTCAGTGGTAATTTATAGCTTTTTATAAAAATATACAATTAAAAAGGAGAAGATGTTTTGGAAAAGCAATGTATACCCGTAGATAAAAAACTGCCTCTGCTGCAGACCATACCTCTTAGCCTGCAGCATCTGTTTGCGATGTTCGGATCCACAGTACTGGTACCTATCCTCTTTCAGGTAAATCCAGCAACAATCTTGCTGTTTAATGGTATTGGAACTTTGCTGTACCTGATTATATGCCGTGGCAAAATTCCGGCATATCTCGGCTCAAGCTTTGCATTTATTTCACCTGTCTTCATGGTACTTTCTCAGTACAGCTATGAAGCAGCTCTTGGCGGCTTTATAGCTGTAGGTATAGTGTTCTGCCTGGTAGGACTTATTATCAAGGCTATTGGCACCTCCTGGCTAGATGCTCTTTTCCCACCAGCAGCTATGGGTGCTATCGTAGCTGTTATCGGTCTTGAGCTGATGCCTGTTGCAGCTGGAATGGCAGGCTTGACTTCTGAAGAAGTTGATTCTACTGCTATTATGGTTTCTCTGTTGACTCTGGCAATAACAGTATTATCTTCCGTAGCCTTCAAAGGCTTTCTCAGTATCCTTCCGATTCTCATAGGTGTAGTTAGCGGCTATTTCATTGCCCTGGCCTGCGGAATTGTTGATCTTACTGGTGTAGCTGCAGCTCCATGGTTTGCTCTGCCTACAATTTATACCCCAGAATTTAATCTTGATGCTATCCTTATAATATTGCCAGCTGCTCTGGTAGTTGTTGTAGAGCATGTTGGTCATCTGATTGTAACTGGTAATATCGTTGGAAGTGACCTGACCAAGGATCCTGGCCTGGACCGTTCTATCATGGGTAATGGTATTTCAACTATCATTTCCGGCTTTGTCGGTTCCACTCCAAATACAACCTATGGTGAAAACATCGGCGTACTGGCTATCAGCAAAGTATTCAGTACCTGGGTTATCGGCGGCGCTGCAATTTTTGCTATAATCCTGTCATGCGTAGGTAAGCTGGCAGCTGTAATACAGAGCATCCCAGCTCCTGTTATGGGCGGTGTATCACTGCTGCTGTTTGGTGTTATTGCTGCTTCAGGTATCCGCGTCCTGGTTGAAAGCAAGGTAGACTACAGCAATCCAAAGAACCTGATGTTGACCGCTATCGTCATGGGCATCGGTGTAAGCACTGCTAAGATTTCTCTTGGTACTGTAGCACTCAGCGGTATGTCTCTTGCCACTGTAGTGGCTATCATACTGAGCCTCAGTTTTGCTGTAGTAAGCAAACTGAGAGGTGAAAATTCCAAATCAGAAAACAAATAAGCAAAATTTCTATAGCTAATATATACGAAAATTAATTCTAGGAGGCTAAATCAATGGCAGACGAAATGAAGGTTACAGTTATTGATCATCCACTTATTCAGCATAAGCTGACCATTATGCGTATGAAGGAAACCGGTACTAAGGATTTCCGTCAGCTGCTGGAAGAAATTGCAATGCTGATGACTTATGAGGTAGCTCGCGACTTCCCTCTTGAAGAGATTGAAATCGAGACTCCTGTTGCTAAATGCAAGGCAAATATTCTGAAGGGCAAGAAGCTCGGTATTGTTCCTATTCTTCGTGCTGGCCTGGGTTTCCTCAGCGGTGTTCAGAATATGATTCCAAATGCTAAGGTTGGTCATGTAGGCATGTATCGTGATCCTGAAACCCTTAAGCCTGTTGAATACTACTGCAAGCTGCCAAATGACGTTGCAGAGCGCACCCTGCTTGTAGTTGATCCAATGCTGGCAACTGGCGGTTCTGCAGCAGCAGCACTTAGTCTCCTGAAGGAAAAGGGAGCTAATAATCTGCTTCTCATGTGCCTGGTAGCAGCTCCTGAGGGTATTAAGGTAGTTAATGAGGCTCATCCAGAGGTTCCTATCTATGTAGCAGCTATCGATGAGTGCCTGAATGACCACGGCTACATTGTTCCTGGATTAGGCGACGCTGGCGACCGCATCTTTGGTACTCTCTAATTATAAAATTTGCCCCTGAGTGCATTCTCAGGGGCTTTTTTATGTTGAAAAATATACTCTGGTTGTATACGTAGGGGCTCACGGTGGTGAGCCCGTCAAATCTTCCCCAGTCCTTAGGGGGCGACGGCGGTCGATACCGATATCCTGCATCATGCACACCCTCCCTTCGGAACGGGAAAACTTAACGCTTCTCCCGCGGAATTATTTCTGCAAAGGCTAAACTCGCTTCGCTCAGACAGTAGCCTTTGCTGACGAAATAATTTACCGCTACCGAAGCTATTTTCCCTACGACCTCAGGGATAGTGCACCTGCTGCAGAAATGCGCTTCGTCATCTGACCGTAGGGGCTCCCGGCGGGGATCATAAGAAGGCGGCAGCCATTGATAAGGAAAACCTGACTCGTAGGGGCTCCCGGCGAGGAGCATAAGAAGGCGGCAGCTATCGATAAGGAAACCCCTGACACGTAGGGGCTCCCGGCGGGGAGCCCGCCATCTAAAAATTCGAGATTATTCGGAAAACCTGAAAAGTAGAAGTCTGAGGTGGCAATACTTATTTTTCCTAAATAATGCGGTATAATATATATAAGCTGATTGATGGGAGGCGAGCGAAATGAGCAACTATGTTAGAGAATCTGTACTGGTAGATCCTATGCCAGACGGGCCTTTTATCAGAGTTTATAATTACTGCTCAGCGATAAGGAATTCCGCAACAAGAAACCATGCTTGTGGTATGAATATGAATAGAAATCTTTGGATGAGACAGCTTTGAACGTTATGGATAATGTGAGAAAAGCTGGAGCTATTCCTGCATATATAGCTATTTTGGATGGCCGGGTAAAGGTCGGCATGACTGAAAATGAAATTATGCCATAATTAGCTCTATTGTCATCATAATGAGTAGCGAAAAAAGCGTAAGTCCAATCATGTACCGACCCCCAAAAGTTAGATTTTTTAGGTCTAACTTTTGGGGGTCGGTACATACGCGGGTGGATATTTATTGTATTATTAAAAACATTTCTGTAATGTGACTAAGCTATATACCAAATTCTCTATATATGGTATTATTAAGTCATCAGATATAGAGACTATTACATTTATGGAGGAATCAAAAATGGCAGTTCGTTTGAATGAAGATAAAGAAGTTGTTGCAACTGTAAAGGATGGGTTAAAAAGAACCGGCGGATATTGTCCGTGTCGTTTGCAGAAAACCGAAGAAACAAAGTGCATGTGTAAGGAGTTTAGAGACCAGATTAAAGATCCAGATTTTGAAGGGTATTGTCACTGCATGCTTTATTACAAATCAAAAAACTAATCAATTGAAAAGGAGAATTGCAAATGAAAGAAATTAGATTACAGAAGGATAACTTTAAGGAAAACGTATTAGATCAGAAAGGATATGTACTTGTAGACTTTTGGGCAAGCTGGTGTGGACCATGTAAGATGCTGGCTCCTGTATTGTCGCAGATTGCAGAAGAGAATGATGATATCATTGTCGGAAAAGTAAATGTTGATGAGGAAATGGAACTTGCACAGGCATTTAAGATTCAGAGTATCCCTACCGTAATTCTTTTTAAAGATGGAAAACCTGTTAAGCAGAGTATTGGTTTTACTTCAAAAGAAAATCTGGAGAAAATGTGGAAATAAAGAAGAAGTGCAGATAAGAAAAAACACGGGTATCGTATAACAATGTGTTTACTTTGTTGTTACATTGTGATATCATTTTAGTGTGGAGGTGATTTGTAATGGCAAAAGTAAATACTGTTACAATGAGAGTAGATCCTGA
>CAMCDL010000095.1 GCA_945873565.1 uncultured Selenomonadaceae bacterium
CGAATAAACCCGTAGGGGTCGACGGTGGTCGACCCGTGTGTTGGGAGGGGAAAATATGTCCTTATTGGCTCGTTTAGGCAGGCCAGATGAAAAGAATAATCAGGTCATGATTTTTGCCTCCAAGAGTGAAGAGGCTCCAGACGATTCCTATCGTCAGCTCAAGCTCCACATTCATCAGAAGATTGTGGAGGAAATGAGCCCTGATGAGCATCGGATTCTCTCAGCTGTGCAGCAGAATCCGGTTCAGGTGGAGGCTATCATCAATAATTATCTCCAGCGTATTGTTGATGAGGATGACTATTCGGTTGCTATGCGCGACCGTCCAAGGCTGGTTTCTGATATAAGGGATGAAATGCTGGGCCTTGGCCCGCTGGAAGCCCTAAGGAAGGATGACACCATCACAGAAATTATGGTCAATGGACCAAAGCAGATTTTTGTGGAGCGCATGGGACACCTGCAGCTGTCTGGGGTACAGTTCCATGATGATGCGCATCTTTACAATATTATTGAGAGAATTCTGTCCCCTCTGGGACGTCGAATAGATGAGTCCTCTCCTCTGGTTGATGCCAGACTGGATGATGGCTCCCGTGTAAATATCATTATACCGCCGCTTTCTCTTGTAGGGCCGGTGGTGACTATCCGAAAGTTTGCCAAGAAGCCGTTTTCTGTAGATAATCTCATCGGCTTTGGCACGCTGAACGAACGTATGGCGGATTTCTTAAGGGCCTGCGTAAAGGCCAGGATTAATATTCTGGTGTCTGGTGGTACTGGTTCTGGTAAGACCACTACCCTTAATGTACTATCTTCCTTTATTCCGGAGAATGAACGTATCGTAACCATTGAGGATGCCGCGGAGCTTCGTCTGCAGCAGTCTCATGTTATTACACTTGAATCAAGACCGGCGAATATTGAGGGTGAGGGGCAGATTACTATTCGTGATCTGGTACGCAATGCTCTCCGTATGAGACCAGACCGTATTATCGTTGGTGAGGTCCGTTCTGGTGAGGCTCTGGATATGCTTCAGGCAATGAATACTGGTCATGATGGTTCTCTTACGACTGCTCATGCTAATAGTCCGAGAGACGTTCTCAGCAGAATCGAGACCATGGTTATGATGTCTGGTCTTGAGCTTCCTGTAAGGGCGATACGTGAGCAGATTTGCTCAGCTATTGATCTGGTTATCCAGCAGTCCCGTATTAAGGATGGTAGCCGCAAGATTACTCACATTACTGAGGTTCAGCATATGGAGGGTAATACCATTACCATGCAGGATATCTTCCGTTATGAGCAGACCGGTATAGATGAGAATGGCAAGGCGGTAGGTAAATTTGTTGCAACAGGTATGCAGCCAAGCTTCCTGGATAAGTTTGCAATTAATGGCATTGATATGCCAGAAGGCTTTTATATGAATACCCAGGGCTCTGACTGGTAACTGCAGAGAAATTTTTAGAAAGGTGGTGCTCCTATGATTATTGCGTTATTTTCGCTAAGCATAGGATTGCTGGCCTTTCTTCTTTTTTTTGGCATGATAAAGAAAAAGGTAATGCCGAAGCAGGCTATTACTCAGCGTATAAAGAGCCTTAACCGCACTACGGATCAGCTACAGCATAAGCGTGAGCTGCCAAAGCTGGCAGGCGGGCACAAGGGCCGTGATTTACGTGATATTCCTTTTGTCGATAGAGTTATTTTTCCTATTAAGAGTGCTATAGAAAACCGTCTGGAGAATCTTACACCAAAGAAGCTGCTGTCCTATGTGCAGCGCAGGCTGGTATTGGCAGGAAAGTCCCGTTCCTGGACTCCTAAGGCTTTTTTAGGCGGCTGGGCTACGGCTGTTTTAGTATGGACTCTGATTTTTGGAAATCTGGCTCTTCAGCAGGAGAGCTGGCCGATGGTACAGAAGGTTATGTGGCTTCTGATGGGGGCAGGTATAGGTATTGCTTTCCCGGTGGCTATGCTGAATCGCCTTATCAAGAACCGTCAGCAGGAAATGCTTAGGCAGCTTCCAGAACTACTTGACCTTTTGTGCGTCAGTGTACAGGCCGGCCTTACCTTTGATGCTTCTATGCGTAAGATTACTGAGCGTATGCAGGGAGCTCTGGTGGCAGAATGCCAGATAATGCTGGACGAGGTCCGCATGGGCGTGAGCCGCAAGCAGGCACTTAAGGCTTTGGCGGAGCGTTGTGACCTGCAGGAGGTTTATCTTTTTACAACAGCTATTATTCAGGCTGAACGTCTGGGCACAAGTATGTCTCAGACCCTGATAGTGCAGGCGGAGAATATGCGTGAGCGACGTCGCCAGTATATCAAGGCTATGGCTATGAAGGCACCGGTAAAAATAGTTTTTCCGCTGGTGTTATTTATCTTTCCATCTATCTTTGTAGTGGCCTTGGGGCCTACTATTATTTCCCTGCTGAAGGGTCTGAAGGGATGATATAGATGTATATATCAGCTGAGGCAGGAATTATAAATGTACGGCAGGCGGATAGCTTTCTTAAGCGTTTCCGGGGACTGATGCTGAAGGCGGATATGCCGGCAGATGAAGCTCTGCTCATTGCACCATGTAGCAGCATTCATATGATGTGGATGCTGTTTTCTATAGATGCAGTGTTTATCGACCGTAATTATCGGGTGCTGAAGGTTGTAAAGGGACTCAGGCCATGGATTGGCCTTGCTGTGTGCCCCGGAGCCTGGGCGGTTCTGGAGCTTAAGGCAGGAGCTGCTGATTTTTATGTAATAAAAAAAGATAGCGTGCTTGAAATTCATGAGTAATATCATGAAGCAAGCACGCTTTTTCTTTTAGTTAGTTTTCTGTTTTAGGGTAATCAAGAGGCACAAGTCTTACCGTGCCACCGCTGCCAAAGCCTGAGCCTGAACCGCTGTTTCCAGAGCTCATGGAGCCCTGAACCTTATCATACTGATGATAAGCGTAGGTGCCCTGGCCTTGTACATACACATTCTTGGCAACAATAGAGCCATAGAAGGAGGTAGGATTCTGGTTGATGAGGACCTGAGCATTAGGGGCGTAGATAATACCTTGGAATTTGCCGTTGCCACGTACTTTCAGCTGCCCAGTACCGAGATAGGAAACCACATATGGACGATAACCGCTCTGGTAATCCTTGCTGCTATAGGTGTCTTCGATTATGAGCTCAGGCGCACCAGTGTTTTCAATGACTATATATATAGGCTCCTCTGATCCTGGTATGGCCTTATCAATATGTATGTCGCCAGGATTCCACGCATTGTAATACATAACATCCTTGTGCAGGCTGTCTACCATATAGCTGATCTGGTTGCTGGCATAAATATGCTCGTTATCGCTGGGGATGGTATAAACCCGGGAAGAATCCTTAAGCAGCGGTTTTATGGTATCATCCTGGAAGGCTTCGATACTGTAGCTGGTATCGGTAATTACCTTGGTTTCAGTTGTTTCTGTTTTATCTGTGTAGAGCTTATGGTTAGGCTTGTTGGCGCTGTTGGAGGTGGCCACTATATCGCCTGTGTAGAATGACTGGGGAGGATGGCGCTCGATGTCTAACATGGTGCCGCTGAAGGTTATCAGGTTAGGAAAGGGGTTTCCGTCAGAGACTGTCGTGTCAATAATTGCCTTTGAGGCTACTGCAACGGTGGTGGTATCTCCAATGCCGGGCATTATCTTCAGGAAGAAAAGCTCTACATCATCTGAGCAGGCCAGGGTCATATAGCTATCCCCCGACTGGTCTGTTTCTATAAGGTAGTTGAAATGGCTATCTATGGCAGGCATCTTTCCATAATCCTCTGCCAGGAACTGATTACCGAAATTACCATAATTAGTATTTCCCTGGCTATATTCTTTGGCGGCCGCCAGCACTGCTGCATCAGCTGCGTTCTGAAGCCTTATCTGCTGGGCATATAGATGGGCCGTATCGATAGCAAGACCCACCATAGCTATTAAAATAGGAAGAAGAACCGCTGTCAGAAGCAGGATGCTTCCTCGCTGTCTTTCAGATTGTTTCATTATCTTTATCCTCCAAAACCATTTTCTGTGTATAAGCTCTCTTACCTCGTATTGACTATCTTTTACATGCAGGAGCCGACGGCGGTCGGACCCGTTTTCTTTATATTTTTATTATACCCTTCGCATGGGTGCAATGCAAATGCTTTGCATGCTGAACATATTCTCAGGCAAGTTGAAAGAATATTTCATAGTGCTCGCTTCGTTATAGACATTACAATAAAAATAAGATAAAATTAAATTAATAATATAAATATTAATAATATCAATATTATTAAGAATGATTGGGAACCACTAAATATATTTTGGGAGGCTAGAATATGAATATCCATGAGTATCAGAGCAAGCAGGTCCTGAGATCCTATGGTGTAGCTGTGCCAAATGGCAAGCCAGCATTCTCTGTTGAGGAAGCTGTAGAGGCTGCAAAGGAACTTGGCTCCAAGGTAGTTGTTGTAAAGGCACAGATTCATGCTGGTGGCCGCGGTAAGGCTGGCGGTGTAAAGATTGCCAAATCTCTTGATGAGGTAAAGACCTACGCACAGGAGCTCCTGGGCAAAATCCTGGTTACTCATCAGACTGGTCCTGAGGGCAAGAAGGTTGGCCGTCTCCTCATTGAGGAGGGCTCCAATATTGCTAAGGAGTATTATCTCAGCTTCGTAAATGACCGCTCCACTGCCAAGGTTGTTATGATTGGCTCTGAGGAGGGCGGCATGGAGATTGAGAAGGTAGCTGCTGAGTCTCCTGAAAAGATTATTAAGGAATATATTGATCCAGCTGTGGGACTTGCTCCATTCCAGGCAACCCGCATGGCTTATAAGATGAATTTTAAGCCTGAGGTTATCCGTAAGGCTTCCGATGTTATGATGAAGCTGTATGCTGCATTTATGGGCAAGGATTGCAGCCAGGTAGAGATCAATCCTCTGGTAGTTACCGCTGAGGACGATGTTATCTGCCTTGATGCAAAGCTGAATTTTGATGATAGTGCACTGTTCCGTCATCCAGATATTGTTGAGCTGAGAGACGAGACTGAGGAGGATCCAAAGGAACGCCGGGCTGCTGCTGAGGGCCTCAATTATGTAAATCTGGGCGGTGACGTTGCCTGCATGGTAAATGGTGCTGGCCTGGCAATGGCTACTGTAGATATCCTGAAGTATTATGGCGGCAACCCTGCTAACTTCCTGGATGTAGGCGGCAGCTCCACTCCTGAGAAGATTGCTACTGCATTCGAGATTATGCTGGATGGCGGTCAGGCAAAGGGTATTTTCGTAAATATTTTCGGTGGCATCAACAAGTGCGATGTTATTGCAGAGGGGATCCAGAAGGCTGCTCAGATTATTGCAGACAAGACTGGTGCTGATGGAATTCCAGTTCCTGTAGTAGTTCGCCTTGAGGGCACCAATGTTGAGCGTGGACGTCAGATTCTGACTGAAAAGCCTGTAAAGAATGTATTCATGGCTCCAACCATGGAGGGCGGCGCTCAGGATATTGTTAAGCGCGTTGAAGATGCAAAGAAGAACTGAGGAGGGCCACTGAAATGAGTATTATGGTAAATAAAGACACTAAGGTCCTGGTACAGGGCATTACTGGCAAGACTGCAGCTTTCCATACCAGACAGATGCTGGATTATGGTACCAATATTGTTGCTGGCGTTACTCCAGGCAAGGCTGGCATGGAGGTAGAGGGTGTTCCTGTATACAACAGTGTAGCTGATGCTGTTGCTGCTACTGGTGCTACTGCTTCTGTTGTTTTCGTTCCACCTCGTTTTGCAGCTGACTCCATCATGGAGGGCGTAGAAGCAGGTCTGGATCTGGTAGTGTGTGTAACTGAGCATGTTCCTGTACAGGATATGATTAAGGTTCGCCGTTACATGGAGGGCAAGAAGACCCGCCTTATCGGACCAAACTGCCCTGGTATCCTCACTGTTGATGAGGCAAAGCTGGGTATTATCCCTGGCTACATCTATAGGAAGGGTCATGTAGGTGTTATCTCCCGTTCTGGTACCCTTACCTATGAGGCAAGCTTCCAGCTGAGTCAGGCTGGTATTGGCCAGACTACTGCTATCGGTATCGGTGGCGACCCAATCAAGGGCACTGACTTTATCGATGCTCTGAAGCTCTTCAAGGATGACGATGATACCAAGGCTCTTATCATGATTGGTGAGATTGGTGGTACCGCTGAGGAGGATGCAGCAAAGTGGATTGCTGAGAACATGCCAAATAAGCCAGTTGTAGGCTTTATTGCTGGCGTTCAGGCGCCTCCAGGCAAGCGTATGGGCCATGCTGGCGCAATTATTGCTGGCGGTAAGGGCACTGCTGCTGACAAGATTAAGGCTCTAAATGCTGTAGGCATTGAGGTAGCTGAGAATGTTGCTCAGATCGGCGAGACCATGGTTCGCGTTCTTAAGAAGGCTGGCCTCTATGATGAGTGCCATACCTGCTAAACTCTAAGCAAAAATCAGTATATCCCTAGGGGGCGACGGCGGTCGCCCCTTTTGCTTCCGTATACTTCATATACTGCAACCGGTACACCACCCCTTCGGAACGGGAAAACTTAGCGCTTCTCCCACGGAATTATTCCTGCAAAGGCTAAACTCGCTGCGCTCAGGCAGTAGCCTTTGCTG
>CAMCDL010000096.1 GCA_945873565.1 uncultured Selenomonadaceae bacterium
CAAAGCCCTTAGGGGTAGTGCCACCAAATTTATATGGTGTACCAATATATTTTCGAGCAGTTGAGGTGATGTTCTTTACCTTTGCTTCCTCTAAAAATGGCTTGCTCTCAGGCACTTTGCTGGCTGCTGTAATGGGGGCAGCCTGTTCTTCCCGCTTGCTCATAGCTGGAGTGCTGTTTTCCTTTTTGTCGGTTCCTGCTGGAGCCGCGCTTTTTAAGGTCTTCCAGGTCTTGGCATCTACTGTACCAGTGATGGTGAGCTTGTTATCACGCTGAAAGGCAAGAACGGCCCGGTATACCTCATTATCAAAATTTCCATCTATCTTTTTGATATTATAGCCTAGTGATTGGAGCTTTTCCTGAAGGACAATTACATCGTGACCATGAGAATTGAGCTTTAGGATAGGCGCCGCCAATGCCAGGCTGGTGGTTATGACAAGAGTAAGTATGATAGTAAAAAGTATGCGTAATGCTTTCATGTTATTCTCCAGCTGGTGCATCAGATATTATCAATAGATTTTATTTACACTGTAGCCAGCCTTTTCCAGAGCAGCGATTATGCGGGCAATATGTTCATGCCCATGAGCCTCTACAGTTACGGCTAGGTTTACCTTCTTGAAGCTGTCAGTTACCTGGCTCTGATTATGGTCAAGCTTGATAACATTTGCGTTTTCATCAGTCAGTATCTGAGATACATTAAGCAGCTGGCCAGGCTTATCTGGAAGCTGAACGGAGAAGCAGAAGATACGGCCACGGTCTATCATGGCTCTGTCGATGAGTGCGGATATTGTTGAAATGTCGATATTACCGCCACTGACAATGCAGACAACCTTCTTGCCGTGGAAATTCAGCTTGCTTAGTGCAGCAAGGCTCAATACGCCTGCACCCTCGGCAATAAGCTTATGCTTTTCAATAAGAGAGAGCAGTGCGGACATTATTTCCATCTCGGAAACAGTAATAATATCATCAAGATATTTTCTGCAGAATGCGTAGGTTATTTTTCCAGGGGTCTTTACCGCACAGCCGTCGGCTACGGTATCAACCGCAGCAAGAGTATCTACATGGCCCTTTTCAAAGGCATTCTTCATGCAGGCAGCTCCCTCTGGCTCTACGCCGATTACCTGTACATCAGGTTTTACAGCTTTTGTAGCCAGTGCTACACCAGCTGCAAAACCGCCGCCTCCGATAGGTACAAGGATAGCATCTACGTCCTTAAGCTCTTCGATGATTTCCAGAGCAGTGGTGCCCTGGCCCAGAAGAACCTGAGGGTCATCAAATGGCGGTATATAAATGTAACCCTTTTCCTTCTGAAGCTCAACAGCCTTAGCAGCAGCGTCGTCAAAGGTATCTCCATAGAGTACTACCTCTGCACCATAGGCACGGGTAGCTTCAACCTTCAGGATAGGTGTAGTGGCAGGCATGCAGATTGTAGCCTTGCAGCCTACAGCCTGAGCTGCAAAGCCTACGCCCTGAGCATGATTGCCAGCAGAAGCTGTGATGACGCCACGAGAGCGTTCCTCCTCAGAAAGCTGGCTTATTTTATTGTAGGCGCCTCTAAGCTTAAATGAGCCGGTATACTGCAGATTCTCAGGCTTGATATAAACATCATTTCCACTCTGCTGAGAAAAGAAAGGACTGCTGTATAATGGTGTCTTCCAGGCTATTCCATCAAGGTGCTTGGCAGCCTTGTAAACATCAGCAATAGTTGTTTCTGCCAGTAGTTTTTCCAATACTTCATTTTCAAGTGCTTCATCTTTATTTTTTGCCATGATAAAAACTCCTAATTCTAATATTATCATATTATTATACCCCCCGATTTTCTCAAAAGCAATGCTTTGAAAGGAGGGGGCCTGGTATATTATTCTGTATAATCAGATAAGGTATTAATAATTAAGCTGGGAAAAACAAATTCTTTTTTATAACACAAAATTTTGGTATAATTAACTTAAATATACTTCGAGCTTGAAAGGCAAGTGAGGTAATTATGGGGCTGGAAAATGCTAAATCAACAATTTTAGATATCAATCAGTATATCACTGACAGTGGAAAAACACTGAATAGCCTTAAAAGACAGCTGCGCCAGAGAACGGCACTTTTCAGTATTTTCTTAAGCCGTATGGGCGGTACCACCTTTGAGTATGATATTGATATGGATACTACCTATCTGACTAGTCTGGATGATGATGGCAAGATTAAGGAGGATATCATACCTAATTTCCGTCGATGGATGCACTCAATGATAGCCGATGGTGATGAGCTTCTGGTGCGAATGCGTGACTTTCTTGTATCGGATGGTGCCTCAGCTCCCGGAGAAATGTACGGTACCTTTGAGAGCCAGGCTAAATTTCTGACTGAGGAATACAGATGGTATCGTGTGGATTATCAGGTAATAAGAGATGATATTGATAATCACATTTCTGCCATGATAGGCTACGTTCAGGATATTGAAAATGAAGTAATGAATCGCAAAAATCTTGAGGACAAGGTCATGCGTGATTCTATGACCAAGCTCTATAATCGCGAAGCTACAGAGGAGCTGATTAACAGACGGATTGCCAATCTGCAGGATCGGGAGAAGGCAGTTATTTTCCTGCTGGATGTAGATGATTTCAAGGCAGTAAACGATAATCTGGGTCATCTGGCTGGTGACAACTACATTAAAGCGGTATCTAAGGCATTGAGAAAGGCCTTTCGTGATGGCGATATTATCGGCCGTATTGGCGGAGATGAATTTGTTGTCTTTATAAGCGGCTATATTACTATTGATGTTATAGAAAAGCAGGGGCAGAGAATGATTGACCTTCTTATGCGCGTTCCCTGCAAGGATGACTGGAAGGTTACCTGCAGTATAGGCATAGCTGTAACAAGCGATACGAATATGAGCTATAACAAAATGGTTGCTAGGGCGGATGAGGCATTGTACCGGTCTAAGTCCCGTGGTAAAAATCGTTTTCAGCTCTATGGAGATAATAACTATTAATAATGAAAGCATTGCTGACCATAACCGGCAATGCTTTTTCTTTTTCATACATCAATAAAATACTTGAATTTTTTATTATGCGATTGTACAATGTATACAAAATACAAAATGATTAAGATGTACTGGATATCTTAAAGGGCCCGTGGATGAATGATAAATGGAAAGGCGGAGAGGCTATTATGAGAATGGAACATGATTTTCTCGGCGAGATGGAAATTCCAGATGATGTGTATTATGGTGTACAGACCATGAGAGCAATGGATAATTTTCATATTACCGGGCAGACAATAATTCCAGAGTTTGTACAGGCTCTGGCAATGGTAAAAAAGGCGGCAGCGCTGGCTAATATGGAGACCGGACGTCTTGATCCTAAAATTGGCAATGCGCTGGTTCAGGCCTGTGATGAAATACTGGCTGGCAAGATGCTTGACCAGTTCCCAGTTGATCCTATTCAGGGCGGTGCTGGTACATCAGTAAATATGAACATTAATGAGGTTATTTCTAACCGAGCACTGGAGATTCTCGGTCATCCAAAGGGACGTTATGACATAGTATCCCCAAATAATCATGCCAATATGGCTCAGTCTACCAATGATGCATTCCCTACAGGTGTAAAGGTATGTATAAATACATTAAGTCATCCTCTGCTGGCAGCTCTGAATCGTCTGGCTACCCATCTTGAGGATAAGGGTGAAGAGTATGCAGATATTCTTAAGATGGGCCGTACTCATCTGCAGGATGCAATTCCTGTTACCCTGGGGCAGGAAATGACTGCGTATGCTTCCGCTATCCGCCGCGGTATGAATCGTATCGGACGTGCTGTAGATGGTACCAGAAGCATCAACATGGGTGCTACAGCTATAGGTACTGGTCTTAATGCAGAACCAACCTATATTGTGGCTGTTGCCCGTCATCTTTGCAATGTTACTGGTGATCACTATCGTACAGCACCAAATCTGATTGATGCTACTAATAATACTGATCTGTTTGCAGATGTTTCTTGTGCACTGAAAACTACCGCTCTGGTACTCATCAAGATGGCAAATGATTTCCGCATGATGGCCTCTGGTCCACGCTGTGGACTGAATGAGCTTAAGCTGCCTGCCCGTCAGCCAGGCTCCTCTATTATGCCAGGCAAGGTTAACCCTGTAATTGCTGAGGTGCTGAATCAGACCTGTTATCAGGTGGTGGCTAATGATATGGCTGTTACCATGGCTGTGGAGAATGGACAGTTTGAGCTTAATGTTATGGAGCCTGTATTGGCCTTTAACATCTTTAACTCAATGAACTATATGACCAATGCAGTAAATACCTTTGTTGATAAGCTTATGCTGGATCTGCAGCCAAATCGTCAGCAGTGCCAGGAGTGGCTGGACAGAAGCGTTGGCGTTATTACAGCTCTTCTGCCTCATATAGGCTATGAAAATTCTGCAATGCTGGCTAAGGAGGCTTATAATACAGGACGTCCAGTACGAGAGATTATCCTGGAGAAGGGTATTCTGACTAAGGCTCAGCTGGATAAGGCTATGGCACCAGCAGCAATGACTCATCCAGGTATTACTCCTATTGATTAATAATTACAAATCTTAAAAAATCAGGCCTCGAGCAATGTGTGCTCGGGGCCTTTTTTCTGCAATGGGGGCACTTTCTTTGAATATTTTGCAGCAGGCGCACTTTCCCTTCGGAACGGGAAAACTTAACGCTTCTCCCGCGGGATTATTTCTACAAAGGCTAAACTCGCTTCGCTCAGACAGTAGCCTTTGCTGACGAAATAATTTACCGCTACCGAAGCTATTTTCCCTACGACCTCAGGGATAGTGTACCTGCTGCAGTATAAAATACATTGACAGATATCTATATGAGTGCTATTATTTATATATTGATAGTTATCTATGCGAGGTGATTTGTAATGAAGCCGATGAATGTAGCTCTTATTTGTAAAGCACTTGGAGATGCAAATAGATTAGGGATTGTGCAAATGCTGTCAGATGGAGAAAAATGCGGATGCGAGCTTTTGGAGAGGTTTGAGATTACACAACCGACCCTGTCTCATCATATGAAAATTTTAGTTGAATGTGGTCTGGTAAATGATAGAAGAGAGGGGAAATGGCATTATTACTCCCTTAACTGCGAAAAACTGACTGATTTTAAGGCATTTATAGACAGTTTGACCTGTGTGAATTGCGGTGATGGGGAAAAGGGGTGTTGCTTATGATAGGTTCATTTATCATGAATCAGGTTTTGGGTATGAAATGGCTAAACCAGCTGATAGCAGCATTGTTAAGTGCACTAGGTATTGATATTGAAAGCAAGATAGGTGGAAGTCTATTATTTTTTC
Source organism: uncultured Selenomonadaceae bacterium (assembly GCA_945873565.1). Taxonomy (GTDB): domain Bacteria; phylum Bacillota; class Negativicutes; order Selenomonadales; family Selenomonadaceae; genus CAMCDL01. The sequence goes on from CAMCDL010000096.1 coordinate 5,318, forward strand.
TATATGATACGATTAAGATAATAATTCTTCTTTGTGTTTTGATTTATATTATTTCCTACATTCAAAGCTATTTTCCGCCTGAGAAAAGTAAAAAGATTATGGGAAAGTTTCATGGCATATGGGCTAACTGTATGGCGGCATTACTTGGAACTGTAACACCATTTTGTTCATGCTCATCGATACCATTGTTTATAGGTTTTACCAGCGCAGGCCTTCCTCTTGGAGTAACATTCTCATTTCTTATTTCATCACCGATGGTGGATTTGGGGAGCCTGGTACTTCTGATGAGTATATTTGGGCCTAAGGTTGCCATTATCTATGTAGTTCTTGGTCTTGTAATCGCGGTTGCCGGTGGTATGATAATTGAAAAACTTCGTATGGAGGAGCAGGTGGAGGAATTTATCAGAAATGCTCGTGCAGTAGGAATTGATTCGCCTTCTCTTACACGGAAGGAACGGCTTATATATGCCAAGGAACAGGTGGCAGAAACATTTAAGAAAGTAGTTCCTTATATTCTGCTTGGCGTTGCAATAGGAGCTGTAATTCATAACTGGATTCCGGAGCATGTGATTGAATCCATTCTAGGTAATAATAATCCATTCGGTGTTATACTGGCTACTGTTATTGGACTACCGATGTATGCAGATATATTTGGTTCAATTCCTATTGCTGAAGCTTTATTTGCCAAAGGGGCAATGCTTGGAACAGTACTAGCCTTTATGATGGGAGTGACAACTTTATCGCTGCCGTCAATGATTATGCTGAAAAAGGCAATTAGACCGAAATTGCTTGGTGTATTTATTGCCATATGTACAATTGGAATTATAGTTGTCGGTTATTTATTTAATATTTTACAGGGAATAATAATTTAGGAGGCTGAACAAATGAGTTTATTCGGCAGGAAAAAGGAAGAAGTAACAAAAATCGGATGCTGTTGTGCCGGAAATCTTACATCAGAAAAGATGACGGCTGCTGAAGAAACAAAGTGCTGCGGAGGTATTAAGGTACTTGGTGGCGGATGTGACAAGTGTCATGAATTGGAAGCAAACACAAAGGCTGCTCTTGAAGATATGGGTATAAAGGAAGCTGTTGAACTTATTACAGATTTTGCTGTTATTGCTGCTTATGGAGTAATGTCAACTCCGGCTCTTGTAATCGATAATAAGGTTGTTGCTTATGGCAAGGTGTTAAAAAAGGACGAGATTATCAAACTATATAAGGATGCAAGAGGATAATGCAATAGGAAATTTATAGAGCTGTTACCAGATGGAGAAATAGAGTATTAATGGGC
>CAMCDL010000097.1 GCA_945873565.1 uncultured Selenomonadaceae bacterium
ATTTTATTTTCCATGGAAGCTTTAGGACATTCACCCGGAAGTATCTCATACCGCAGAGTGGGTATCGTCCGTCTTGGTTTTATATTGCTCCATCTTTTCCAGCTCCTGCCGGAAGGCTGCAGTTTCTGCATCCAGCTCCGCAGGAGTTTTTTTATTGGAAATTTCCTGGGCGTTGGTGATGGCGGTTGCCAGCTTCTTTACATATCCGCTGATAATGTCCCGGGAGTGCTCATCCAGCTGGAGGTATATCCGCATAATTTGTTCTTCGGTGCTATTCAGTTTGTAGGTGTCGCGTACTTCGTCCAAAAGGTCCTTCTTAATATCAATGGCTTCCTTGGGGCCTTCGCCATCCCGGAGCCAGCTTTCATTTATATTGAAAGTATCACAGATAAGGCGGATATTTTGGTCGATAACGGTGTTTCCGTCTTTTTCTATCCAACTAACTGCACCTTGCCCTAATCCGATTTTCGCTCCAAAATCCTTCTGATTGAGCCCCATTTCTTTGCGGAGCATCTTTAATCTCTGGTTAATGTTCATACGTATCAACTCCTTTATTTAATAATACAAATCATTTGTAAAAAAGTCAAGAAGAATATTGACAAACACTAATCATTAGTGTAATATAAAAGCAGAAAACAAATTATTTGTATTTTACAGGAGGTGGCATAAATGGACATTAAAAAAGTAACAGAGTTCCTCAAGGTGCTGGCAACCCTGCCGGACAATGAGCAGGAAAAAGTCCTTGCTTATGCGCAGGGTGTCAGTGCAGCAACGGTGGCAAAGTCCACCAGCGCCGAAAAGGTTAGTGCCTGAGCCGAGCCGGGCGGAAAGGATAACAACATGAAGAAGATAATAGCGTTGAAAGTGGATGAAAATAAAAATGCTGAGGTTCTAAAACCCGACAGCATGGAGGCTAAGGAATGTATCGATTTAATGATTGCTGCGGTGGTGTGGTATTACAAGCAGTACTACAACGTAGGTTCAATAGAAAAAGCAACCGCGGAAGTGGGAGTAGGACTTCTCAATTCCGTAGGTATTCCAACTCAAATATTTTTCGACTGATGACAGGGGGAGAAAAAACATGACTGAGAAATACGAACATGCTTATGAAGTCTATAAGATTACCATGGAAGATTACCGTAGCGAAAGCAAAGCTGAAGATAGAAAAGTTGCTCGCGACCTGCATCGTGCCAAGGGACTAGGCAAGGCTGCCAACTTTATTTGGCAGAAAAATTGGGAAGCGGCAGCCACTAGGTTCAATCGCACCCAGAAGGAAATAAACGAGCTGGCAGATATGTACTCCGCACTGCGATTTCAGATAGCGGAGCTCCGCTATAACGCTAGAATATTGAAAAATGAACGCAATCTGCTCCGAGAGCGGATGCGCTCCGATCTCTATTTTATGGTATGCAAATAAAAAAAGCCCTGCTGGAGAGAGCAGGGGAGATAAATCAATATTTAACCTTGAGCCTGATGAATAGGAACTGATAAATCGTACAGTTCGTGCGGTGCAATATCCTGTCCGTCGGCCCACTCAACAGTGTGGCCAGCTACATGGACAGTAGAGAATACAGACTGGTCACGCAGTCTGCCGTACCATTCGCCGTCAATATAAGGCAAAACATCAAAAATACGCTGTTCACCAGTATCAAAGGAAAGAAAAAGCCTGTAATTACTCATAGGTTTTACAGTGATAACCTTTGGTCGCAACATAGCAATCACCTCGCTTACTGCAATGGAGCAATCTTAAATACAGCCTGGCCACGTGACAGGAGCTTCCAGTTAGCTTCTAATTCATCATGGTGGATGTCTATCCATGCTTGAACTAGGCGTAGTTTTTTCTTCGGCAACGTTCCCTCTATCAATTCACCATCGAGAGAGAATACGGCTTCATCATCCTGGTATTCTGCATGTATATGAGGGATGTTGTGTTTACCGCCTTTTTCGCGGTACATGTAAATAATAATCCCAAAAAACATACTTAAAGCTGGCATTGATAAATCATCCTTTCTTATCGCTGTGACGCTGATTTTCCTCAGCTCCGGGATTGGCCGGTGGCAAGCAAACATCAAATGGCATACCTCCGCACCGCACAACAGCCCTTAAAAAAATGGTAATAGCCGTAGATGTAGGCAGTCCCAATTCGGAGAAAATAGCCTCTGCTTGAGATTTCAGAGTGCTATCTACTCTCAGGTTTAAGGTTTTAGTAGCTGGCATTTTCATCACTCCTTTATGTGTATTTTATATAAATATAAAGGAAAAGTAAAGCAATTTACGTTACAAATATTTTCATAAAAAGAAAGGAGCAAAATGGCAAGCGTAAAAACAGATTTAGGCTATATTCATGGTACGGAAAACCTCGTGGATTGGGTGAACAAAAACGCCGATACCCATCAAATCAAGAATCAAGCTGACCTTTATTATTGGGTGAAGCTGGCGAAGCAGAAAAAGAAAGAGGGCAGCAGATGCCTTACCCTCACTGCATCTGAGAGCAAGGACGGCAAAAACCACATGCTGCCCTTCTGCATCCTCCGTGGTGACATAACATTTCATAACATATACCATTGAGCCTCCGGGCGGAAAGGGAATAAATGGAGACAGAAACCTTTATTAGAATAGCAATTTTTCTGGGCGGTGCCATGTTTGGCTGCTTGGTAGGCGTGTTCATGATATGCCTGTTCATGGGCGCCAACATGCACAGGCGCAGGAGGAAACCATGAAGCGCATCAACAGCTCATCTGCAAGAAAGATTAAATGGATTCTTGCCAAGCGGGCATCCCAGGCAGTAAACGAGGCAAATACTAGCGCACCGCGCCTCTATCACTGGCCGTCAAAGAATGCCAGCCGCTGGAATCCATGCAGATGCCTTATCTGCAACCTCGACTTTGACATGATGACAAATCTCCATGCGGTGAGCCACGGCTTCACCAGTGCGGATGAGTTGATAGCCTCTGGCAATGTCAGGTTCATGTAAAAGAAAAAGCCCTGCCGGGCGGCAGGGCCTGCCTGTGGCAGAGCAGGTACCCATAGTTTAGACTGCACTGTTTTTGTAGCCCATACAAAAACAGGATAAGCACTTATCCCCTCGTTAATTCGCGTGTCATGTTGGTGCTGCTATGGATACCTGCTGCGCCCCAGGCGCACACACTTTGGTCGGTGTGCTGAGTAGGAGATTGGTAAATTAGAAGAAAAAGAAAGAAGGGATGATAATGTCGGAATTTGAAATAGTGGATGTGACAGAGGGCGACCGCTTGATAACACAGAAAGAGGCTGCTGCCAGGCTGGGCACCAATCAGGCCTTTATCAAAAGGCTGCTGGACACAAACCTCCTGCCCTGCATCCGCTTCGGCAGGTATGCCCGTATAAGCATATACGCCCTCACGGAGTTTATCCGTGAGCATCAGGGCGAGGACTTGCACAACACGGTAGATGCAAAAGAAAGCATAATGCACCAAAAAGGCAAGGTATATGTTGTCTCGCCAGCTGTGTTGAGAAAAGAGCGCGGGGCGGTATGAGACAGGTATTACTGACTTTCCATGATGATGGCACATTGGCTGCCAGCAGGCTGGACGGTTATCCCGGCAAGCTGGGCCGAAAAATAGACGGCAGGCAGCTGGCGGAGGATTTGCTGACTGTTCTGCTGTCCATGATGGATAGCAATGATTCATCCTATGCCGGTATCGGCTACAGGGTGCTTATCCAGCCACATATAAAACAGGCTTTGGAATTCGTGAGGGAGGAATGAGAAATGAAAAGGCGTGTACGTTGGGACAGAGTGTGTGCCGCTGTTATAGGTGGCGCGTTGGCTGTAACCCTGCTGACTGGTTTCTATGACGGAGACCAAAAGCTGGTGCAGACGGTCTACACAGTCAAGGATGGCGATACCCTCCGTGATATAAGCGAAATGTTCCTGCCCCTGAATACCGGGGGCAGGAGGTACATCCTCGAATTCGAGGAAGGTATAGTGGAGCTTAACCCCGAACTTCACGGCAACAGGGGCAATATCTATCCCGGCCAGCAGATAAAGGTGAATTACTGGGTAAAGGAGTGATTGCATGTTCAGCATAGAGGATATATTGACAATGTCAGCAAGCACAGTGGCAATGACGTTTATCCTGTTATTCTTATGATTTTTACCACATGACATAGGACAATAGAAAGAAGGGATTTCAATGGCAGACATTGATGAACTGTACGAAAAAGCAAAAGTAAAGCTGGAGGCTGAGTCTTTCCAGCATGGCACTCCCGAGGATGCCATCCGCAGTATGTGCCTGGAGTGGCTTGAGTGGGCGGTTGCCCACGATACCAAGGCAGTTGAGCTTCTTGCGGATGCTGCCAAGGACACTGAAGGCGCATATAAAGCAATGGAAAATTTTGCCCGTAACAAAAAAGGCAAAGGCAACTGTGTAAAGCTGGAACCTCTGGAAGCCATGGCATGTGTCATGGAATACTACGGCATCGCTCCGGGCGAGGCACATAACCAGCTTGAAGCCGGCCTTATGTATCACTTGATGATGGCTGAGTGCCGTAAGTATAAGCCATACGGCGCGGATGAGCAGGCAGCGAATACTGCACCTGCATCGGCATCTGCACCAGAAGCGGCAAAAGCGACACCAGTGACGGATTTGCCAGAAGCAGAACCGCCAGCCAAGCAGGCTGAATATGAAAAGCCGAAGATTGAAGCTGTGCCGACACCGTTCAGCTTTGATGACTTTGACTCTGAGCTGGAGGGATTGCTGTGAGGGTAAAGACCTTAAATATGGAGCTGTCGGAGATACAGTCCCATTTCTCAAAAGACATTCCACAAGAATGGCTCGAGCGGGTAGATGAAGCGTGCAGGCCACATTACATCTGGCTCCTGCGTGGTGGTGAGGCCTATTGCGATTACTGCGGCAGCAAGTTTTCCGCCAACTGTCTTAAGGAAAAGGTGCATAACAAAAGAGATACCTGCCCTTGCTGTATCAAAAACTTTATCGTCAGAAAAGCATGGGTTGGCCAGAACTCCGCCAAAAGAAATGCACTGTCATACCACTTTGCCAAATCCAAAGTTAATCCCGACATCATAACCTGCACAGCCATATTCAGCTGTTATGGCTATGAAACCTGCGAGGCTCCCTGGCGCACAAAACCTCTTCGGCTGATTGATGCCCTCTATGTATTTGTTCCCGGCAAAGGGGTGGCATACGCTTCCCCTTGGAAACTGTACCCATACGACATAAGGGTAGAAGACGGTTGCTATTTCTATAGAACTATAAACTCGACACTAATGTATAAGCATGCAATGTGTTTTGCAGTGAGGCGTAGCTTTAGCGCTAGGGATTGTGTGTATGATAACGTTTGGAAGGAAAGTCACGCAGTATATCCATATGATGATTACGAAAGCCTTTATGACGCAGTCCAGAACACCCCTTTAGGCTATACAGTGAACGCTTTCAGGAAAGCATTGGAGGATGCATGGTCAATATCGCCATACAGGCGCCCATTGGTAGAAATGATGGAACGGCTGGCAAGATACCCTAGGCAGTTTGAAATTGTGGCCAAGATGGGCTTTTCTGATGCTATAACGGAAATCTTTTACAACAAATACGCATCCAATCATCTGATAAACCTGCGCGGCAATAACGTAGCCCAAATCTTTAAGGGCCAGCTTACTAAGGAAGATAAAAGATTCTTCTTTGAAAAGGGAGCTACATACTGCCTGCTGGATATGTGGCAGAAACTCAGGCGAATGGGGCAGCCTATTCCGGCAGAGGCTCTTTCTAAGATTTGCAATGAGCCATATCTTATGACAGTCATTGACATTGCTGCCAGATACAGTATCAAAATCAAAAAAATTATGTCATATATAGCCAAGCAGCAGAAGCTGTGCAAGGAACAACGGCCATTTATGACATATGCAGATTACATACGTGACTGCGAAAACCTGGCTGAAAACTATAACATGGGGCACATCTACAATCTGAGCAATAAAGCTATATTGTTCCCACAGAATCTTGTGCAGGCTCATCAGGCGACCATAGAGCTTATTAACATGGAACGTGACAGGCGGGCCATGCTGGACTTTGAAAAACGTAAGGACAAAATGGCGAAAGAGCTTTCAGACATTGAAAAGAAGTACAAAAAGCTCCTGCCAAAACTCAAAAAGAAATACAGTTATCAGGCCGATGGGTACGCCATAGTCATTCCGCCAAACCTTGTCGACCTGCATCGGGAGGGCATCGACATGCATAACTGCGTAGGCGGTTACAAGGAGCGTGTTGCCAGCGGCAGCACTCAGGTGGTCTATATCAGGAAATTAGACGATATGGATAAATCCTTTGGCACAATGGAGATTTCAATTAAGGAAACCATAATACAGGCAAGAGGCAAATACAACAAAGACCTGCCGGAGGATGCTGATGCATTTGTGAAAAAGTTCGAGCATGAGGTGCTTGAGCCCTTGCGCACTATAGCAATCTCCCTGGACGGGGTTGCATAAAACAGGAGGTAAACATGGAAAACGAAATGATGATTAAGCCTGCCGATACACCGGCAGAAACTACGG
>CAMCDL010000098.1 GCA_945873565.1 uncultured Selenomonadaceae bacterium
ACATTACTCTGGATGTATATGTTAGAGATGACAAGAGCATGATATTCAATACTGAAATACATATCAGCAAGGATAAGAAAGATTTGGTGAAACATATCAGATAGTATTGACAGAATTAAAAACGGTTGATTGTATAATGAAATCGTAGAGCACCGTAAAGGCCATGAAGCTGTCGTTTTCACTGCGGTTGGGAAGGTAACACGCAACTATATTGCCATCCGCATTCCAGAACGTACAAAAGAAGGTATGGAAGTGGCAATATCGCAATTAAAGGAGCAGTATGGCATCAATCATTTCAGCACAGTATTCAAGACAATGACTGCAGATAATGGTCCAGAATTTACAACATTCTCCAACCTTGAAAGTCTGGGAACCAAGGTGTATTTTGTACATCCATACAGTTCCTGGGTATACTATTTTTTTGTTTAAAACAAATATTCGCAAGAATCAGACTAGGAAAGAAGGTGTATGTCTTGTATTGTAACGCTGAATATCAAGACATAGAGGAAAAGATTTTATCTGGCAAACGACTATCCAAGGAGGATGGCTTACGGCTGTTTGACTGCAATGATTTGTCCTGGCTGGGTAATATGGCCGATATTGTCAGAAAATGCAAATGTGGCGATATTGTCTATTACAATGTGAATTGTCATGTAAATTTAACTAATATGTGTACTTCGAAGTGTAAATTTTGTGCTTTCGGTAGGGATAAGGACGCAAAGGGAGCGTATGCAATGTCACCAGAGGAGGCTATAGCAGTCGTGGAGGATGCTATGCAGGATCCTGACCTGGCTGGACTGCATGTAGTGAGCGGCTTACATCCAGAATGGCACTTTGATGATTATCTCTACCGGCTGCAAGCGCTGCATGACAGATTTCCCTCCTTGTATCTGAAGGGTTTTACAGGCGTAGAAATTACACATTTTGCGAAAATATCTGGCTTGTCTGTGGCAGAGGTGCTGTCAAAGCTAAAGAATGCAGGCTTGCAGGCTATTGCCGGGGGCGGTGCGGAAATCCTCTGTGATAGGGTACGCCAGGAGCTATGCCCAGAAAAGGCCACAGCCAAGGAGTGGCTGGAGGTTGCCAGAGTCGCTCATGGAATGGGCATAAAATCCAATGCCAGCATGCTGTATGGACATATTGAGACTATGGAGGAACGGGTAGATCATTTGCTGAAGCTGCGGGAGCTGCAGGACGAGACAGGGGGCTTTCAGACCTTTATCTGTTTCCCTTTTTTGCCGAAAAATACAGAATTAGGCAAGCAGGTGCAGCAGACCTCAATGTGGGATGATTTGAAAACCATGGCGATTTCCCGGTTGATGTTGGATAATTTTACTAATATCAAAGCCTATTGGGTGATGCTGACTGTGCCTGTGGCTCAATTGGCTCTGAGCTTTGGTGCCAATGATATTGATGGTACTGTACATAAGGAAACGATTCTGCATGATGCAGGTGCTACCAGCCCTACAGCTCTTAGTGAGGATTATATTATACGCATTGTGCGGGAAGCTGGGCGGATTCCTGCCAGCTGTGACTGTAATTTTAATATTATTCGCCGGTTTGACCAGTAACGGGAGGAAAACATGGATAAAGGAGCTATTACCAGAGCCAGAGAAAAGGCAGAAGCAGGAAAACGCCTGAGCCTGACGGATGCTTTGGCCCTCTATGAAGATAATGACCTGCTGTTTTTAGCCTCCTGTGCACGCAAAATGAAGGAGCGTAAAAGCGGGAAAAATGTATTCTACAATGTCAATAGGCACATCAATCTGACAAATATCTGTACCTCAGGGTGCCCCCTGTGTGCTTTTCAATGTGAGGAGGGGGATGGGAGAGGCTTTGTTCTGGAGACTGAAGATATTGCAAAAATTTTGCAGGAAGCACAGTCGGTACCTAGGCTGGGAGAGGTGCACATTGTTAGTGCCCTGCATCCTACTAAGGATTTTAATTACTATCTGAATGTAATCAGGCAGGTAAAGCAGGCTTTGCCAGATGTGGATATCAAGGCTTTTACCCCTGTGGAAATCGTTCATTTTAGCCAGCTGACAGGAAAATCCATTAGAGAGGTGCTCACAATTCTGCAGGAGGTTGGCCTATCATCCCTGCCAGGGGGTGGAGCAGAAATTTTAAGTGACAGAGTGCGTCAGATTATCTGTCCCCAAAAGGCAACGGCTGCCCAGTGGATTGAGACAATCAAAACAGCTCATGGACTTGGTATCCGTACTAACTGCACTATGATGTATGGTCATATTGAAACTATTGAGGAGCGTTTGCAGCATCTGATTACCCTGCGGGATATTCAGGATGAGACAGGTGGCTTTCAGGCCTTTGTCAGCTTTCCCTTTCACCCTGCCAATACGGAGCTTAGCCATTTGAAGCGGGTGGGCTCTTGGGAGGATATGAAGATGATGGCTTTATCGCGCTTGATTTTGGATAATGTGGATCATATTAAGGCCTTTTGGATTATGCTGACCATGCCAATTGCACAGCTGGCCTTGGGCTTTGGTGCAGATGATTTGGATGGCACTATTGGGGAGGAAAAGATTATTCATGCTGCTGGCGCTAAAACCAATACTGGGATTACCCGCAGCAAACTGCGTAAGTTGATTGTGGAGGCTGGTCTAGAGCCAGTGGAGCGTGATACCTTTTATCGGCCCATAGAGGAGGGAATGCTATGAGGATGAATGACAAGGAGGCTGCTGAGCTGCTGTCTCAGGGAGATCCTATAGAATTGGGTCGCCTGGCTGATGCTGAACGAGCCAAACGCTTTGATGATACCGTAACCTTCATTGTAGACAGAAATATTAACTATACTAATGTGTGTAAAAATGAGTGTAAGTTCTGTGCCTTTTTCCGTAGAAAGGAGCATAAGGATGCTTATCTTTTGACCTATGACCAGATTTTGGATAAGGTGCAGGAAACGGTGGATGCTGGTGGTACCCAGCTGATGATTCAGGGTGGGCTTTATCCTGATTTGGGCTTGGCTTATTATGAAAAGATGCTTTCATTGATTAAGAGCAGGTATGATATAACTATTCATTCCTTTACCGCCACAGAGATTCAATATTTTGCTCAGCAAGAGGGTATATCTGTCTTGGAATGCCTGAAGCGTCTGCAGGCTGCTGGCTTGGATAGTCTGCCAGGAGGTGGCGCAGAAATCCTGGTGGATGAGATAAGGAAAAAGGTCAGCCCAAAGAAGATTATGACAGATGATTGGCTCCATGTTATGGAATGTGCCCATTCTATAGGAATGGAAAGTACCGCAACCATGGTGATTGGCTTTGGGGAGACTATGGCCCAGCGGGTAGAGCACATGGAGCGTATTCGTCAGCTGCAGGACAGGACTGGTGGCTTTAGAGCCTTTATTACCTGGACCTTCCAGCCAGGCAATACTGAGCTAGGTGGGGAGAAAACCTCTGGCTGGGATTATATGCGTACCCTAGCTATGACGCGGCTCTATATGGATAATGTGGCTCATATTCAGGGCTCCTGGGTGACTCAGGGAGAGCGGATTGGTCAGCTGACCTTGGGCTTTGGGGCAGACGACTTGGGCAGTATTATGCTGGAGGAGAATGTGGTGCGGGCAGCTGGTACAGCCTATGATATGTCTATCAACAAGATGGCTCAGCTGATTCGTGGGGCAGGCAAGAGACCAGCTCAGCGAGATACAGAGTACAATATTATTAAACATTTTTGATGGCAGGTAGGCGAGGATATAGATATGAATGAAAAAAAGATTCCCCAAGCTGATTATGCAGTGGTAGGCGGCTCGGGCACATTGTCCAGTGATTTTCCGACTAATGTGCAGGCCCAGGATGTGAAGGTTATAGAGGATGATTTGCATTTTATGACACCTTATGGTCAGAGTCCTGCCTTTAGATTGTTCTCGGTAGGGGATAAGCAGGTGCTGACTGTGCGTATGCATGGCTGGCGCAGTGGGGTATCTAGGGCGGATGCTTCTCGGCAGGTTTTCTGGGTATTTCGTGAGGCTGGAGTAAAGCGGATCATTTCTGAGGGCGGTGTAGGCACTGTAAATAAGCTGCTGGATATTCGTGACTTTATGATTCCTGACGATTATTTGGATATGTCCATGCGCAAGGATGTTATGCTGGATGGCAGATATTTGCTGGTTATGCGGGATGCCCTGTGTCAGGAGCTGCGTGAAGCTCTGATTGCAGCAACTAAAAAGAGGTTTAAGGGCCGTATATTTACCCGTGGTACCTATGCTGTTACGGATGGGCGGCATTTTGAAAGTCCGGCTGAGATAGCTATGCTTTCGGGGCATGCGGATATTGTGGGTCAGAGTATGTGTCCGGAGGTATATCTGGCCAGAGAGATTGGTGCCTGTTATGCAGGGCTTTATTTTACAGTGAATTATGGTGAGGGTATCCAAAAATGGTCCCACCAGGATATGGCAAATATCTTTTATGATGATGCGCCTATGATTGGTGAAATAATTTTGGAAACAATCCGTAATGTAGCTGCAGAGGATAGAAGGTGTCCGTGTCTGTCTCTGCGCAAGGAAACATTGCTAAAGGATGTTTACAATCAAGAATCTAGCAAGGGCTAAACAAAAAATTAAGCAGGTCTATTTTCTTATTGCATTTATTTTGTATACCTACTATGATGAATCGTAATAGGATATATTGATGGCAATGATGCATCATCTAAGGGAATCTTGGTAAGAGGTTTCTTTGGGTGGTGCTTTTTTGCTTTCAGGTCTGAGAGCATGATATTCCATGGTTATCTTCAAACGGATGCCTATGCAGGATACAGCCAAGTGGATGATGTAATCCATTGCTGCTGTATGGCCCATGCAAGGCGTAAATTTGTTGAGGCCCTGCCAGAAAATATTGAGCATCCAGATGAGACCATACCAGGACGTGTCATTAAGGAAATGGGCCGCTTATTTAAAATTGAACAGGATTGTCAGGAGATTTCAGCTGAGGAACGGCAAAAACAGCGGGAAAAAGAGGCCAAGCCTATTCTTCTGGCTTTATTTGAGTACCTTGAAAAAGAACAGGGTCATGAAGAATAATGAAACTATACTATGACGCAGCCTATGGGCTGCTTTTTATTTGTGCTGGTTTGGGCATAGGATATTTTGACGCTTACGATGGAGCGGCTCCTTAGAGCTAGGGAGAGAAAATAAAAAACTGCTGAGCGGAATACTCAGCAGCTATGGATTATACATGAAGCCTATGTGACATGTGGTTTTGTGAAAGAAGATATAAGCAGTATTGATTCATGCTGATACCTTCACATTTAGCCTGATCCGCTAAAGATTTGTGTAAAGACTTAGGAAGTCGTAGTTTGAATTGACCTGAATAATCAGCTTCAGTTGATGGCTCGTTTATAGTAATTCCATCTTCTATGGCTGCCTCTAACCAAGCTTTTTTAGCATCTGCGGCATTGAGGGTTACAGCTTCTAGTGTATCAGCGCATGTGATGCATCCTGGAAGCTCAGGATATCTTGCAGCATATCCGCCTTCTTCAGTATCTGGTATGATTTCTAATTTATATGGCAATGAGAGATAGTATTCTAAAGTTTTCATTTGCTTTCAGCCTCCTCAATAGCTTCTTTCACTAATCGAATATATACAGTCTTTATCGGTTCGTGTTTTGGAATTGTGATGGGGATATGTCCTTTTTTTCTAAACGTGAAATGGCTGCTACCACCACGAGGTGAATTCATTTCATATCCCAATGATTCAAGAATTTTTTTCAATTCTTCAAAACGTAATCCATTGTCCAAGTTTTTTATTCGTTGTAATAGTTTTTCAAATTTTGACACTCTGCCACCTTCTTTTAGAATATAATATCATGGTATCATATATGGTGTCAAGTAATATGGAGGTAATTTATGAACGAACTTAAATATGAGCTGGTTGATGTCGATAGGCTGATACCATATATCAATAATGCAAGAACACATTCTGCTGACCAGGTATCGAAGCTGGCGAGCGCTATAAAGGAATTCGGATTTATCAATCCTGTTATTACTGATGGGGAGAATGGCATCCTTGCAGGTCATGGACGCATTATGGCAGCAAAGCAGCTGGGCATTAAGTAGGTGCCATGTATTTTTGCTGCTTATCTTACTGAGGCACAGAAAAAAACTACATCCTTGCAGACCACAGATTGTCTCTGGACGCAGGCTGGGATGATGACCTCTTGAAGATTGAAATGTCAGTTACCACCTGGGGATTTATTCATTTTCACATCGTATGTATTTGAATGTGTCAGTTCATTATATTTCAGTTGTGAAAATTCTAGAACCCCCTCTTTGTTGATACGGCAAAAAGTACAACCTCTTATAAGGGCTGTAGCAATAGCACCTGGTACATCATTTTCATCTCCAGCGCGATGCCACTCAACATTATTAACTTGATTAGAGGCATCTTGGTCTAGGAATGGTTGATCAGCATTGTATAGCCATTGAGATGACTCAATAAATTTACCTAAATAATAAATACCATTAGATGAAGCTGACCTTGGAGAAAAGAATCGCCCATGGCGGTCATCCTGTCCTTCGC
>CAMCDL010000099.1 GCA_945873565.1 uncultured Selenomonadaceae bacterium
TGGATAGCCGCTTAAGGGCTATAGAATATATCCGTGAAGAGGCACACTACATAACCCTGGCAGATGGGACAAAGCTCTCATCCACTCAGCTGATGGAAAGATTCCTCTTTCCGCCAGATCTGCAGTGGACTCATATCAGTCGCCTTTCTGGTGGAGAGAAAAGACGGCTATATCTGTTGAGGGTATTGATGAGTGAGCCTAATGTATTGCTGCTGGATGAACCTACTAATGATCTGGACCTGGAAACCATGGGTATACTGGAGAGCTTCATTGAGGATTTCAATGGAGCAATAATTTTTGTATCCCACGACCGTTTCTTTGTGGACAGAATGGCTCGCAAGGTCTTTGTGTATGAAGGAAATGGCAGAATTGGCATATATCCAGGCGGCTACACCGACTATGCTGTCCGCAAGGAGGCTGAAGAGGCTCAGCTGGCACGTTCACAGGTGCAGCAGAAAAAGCATCTGCAGGCACAGCAGCCAGAGACATCCAAGCCGCAGCGGAAAAAGAGTGCTGGACTGACCTTTTCAGAAAAAAAGGAATATGCTGAGATAGGTGCTATAATCGCCAGCAAGGAGGGAGAGCTGAAGGTAATACAGCTTCAGATGGCTCAGAACGCAACGGATTATGACAAGCTCAGGGAATTGACCAATGAGGAGCAGCGCTGCAGCCAGGAGCTGGAGCAGCTGATGGAACGCTGGGTTTACCTTGAAGAAAAGGCAATGGAGCAGGTCTGATATGAGTTATAAATTTTTACATAGCTGCGTTGTTGTAAGTGATGTGGAAAAATCCATAGGCTTTTATGAGGAGGCCCTGGGGCTTTCTGTTAAGCGCCGTATAGATAGTCCTGAGCTGACTCTGGTATATCTTGGAGACTCCTTGGAATCAGAGCATGAGCTGGAGCTGAATTATAAGCCAGGCAATAGCTGCACAGCTGGTACTGGAACCGCGCATATAGCTTTTGCAGCTGATGATTTTGCAGCGGCAAAGGAGAAGCATAGGTCTATGGGCTGTATTCAGATGGAAATACCAGAGGCTGGAATATATTTTATAAGTGATCCTGATAAGCATCTGATAGAAATATTGCCTGCAGATCATCCCGCAGCCAGAAAATAGAGTTTCGGAGGGGTTAGAAAATGATTGATATAAATAAGCTGAATGAAGTAATAGCAGCAATGGAGCTTGATTCAGACCAGCTTAAGGAGATAGCTCAGGCCTACAGGCAGGATATGGTACGAGGTCTTAAGGGAGAAGAGGATTCTACCCTGCAGATGCTGAACTCCTACATTGGACTGCCATCAGGAGATGAACAGGGCTACTATCTGGCCCTTGATCTGGGCGGCACCAATGTGCGGGTATTGCTTATACGTCTTGATGGCGGCAGCCGTTATGAGGAGGTTAAGAAGCTTGTCCGGCCGCTGGTGACTGAGGAATATAACCTGATAAATAAAGAATCATCACCAGAAAAGCTTTTTGGCTTTATAGCGGATATGATTGCTGAGGCTGTAGAAGGCCTGGATACTGAAAAGATATATCTTGGGCATGCTTTTTCCTTTGGTTCAAAGCAGGAAAATATATATAATGCCCGTCTTATAAAATGGTCCAAGGAATTTGCCGTTCCTGGCGTTGAGGGTCAGGTAGTAAATGACCTTCTGAAGAAAGCCCTGGCAGAAAAAGGAATTACCAATGTTGAGCCGAATTCTGTAATCAATGATACAGTTGCTATTCTGCTGGCAGCCGCTTATGAGAGACCAGATACAACAATAGGCATGATATATGCTACCGGTTATAATGCCTGCTATATTGAGTCCTATGGCGGTCTTAAGACTCCAGAAATTATTAATATGGAAAGTGGCGGCTTTGCCAAGCTGATGCGGACAGAATATGATGCAAGGCTGGATGCAATGTCTCAGACGCCTGGCTCACAGCAGCTGGAAAAAATGATTTCTGGCCGCTATATGGGTGAGCTGATTACTCTTATCTTTAATGATGTATTGCCTGAGGGCAAGCACTTTGATAAGGTGATGACCTCCATAGATATATCCGCTATGTTATCTGATGATGATGCCTATACAAAGACAAAGTCTATCATTAAGGAAAAGGCTGGCTTTGATGCCTGTGATTTTGGTGCATCAAGCCTCAGACGCCTGGCAGAAGCAGTTTCTGTCCGCTCGGCAAGACTGGCGGCTGCTGCTTTGGCTGGTGCAATCTGGCAGGTAGCAGGCACGGGCAAAATCAGGCCGCAGCATGTAGCTATAGATGGGTCTGTATATGCTTATATGCCAGGAGTAAAGGAAAATCTTCTCAAGGCATTGTATGAAATTTTAGGCGAGGACGCTGCTAATATAATGCCGGTATTGGTTTCTGGCGGCTGCGGCCTTGGTGCAGCTATTGCAGCAGCAATTGCTGAATAAGGATTTAGGAGGGATCTAGTATGACCGATAACAGACCCCATGTAGTTATAGTTGGCGCTGGCTTCGGCGGTATTGCGGCGGCAAAGCGTCTGGCTAAGGAAAATGTAAGAATAACTATTGTAGACAGGCAGAATTTCCATCTGTTCCAGCCGCTGCTGTATCAGGTATCTACCTCAGTACTGGCCACAGATGAAATCGCTTATCCTATAAGAGCCTATTTCAGAAAGTATAAAAATGTCGAGCTGTTTATGGCTAAGGCAAATGGATTTGATGCAGAAAATAACATTCTTAAGACAAATCACGGAGATATTCATTATGACTATCTGATTTTAGCTGCTGGTGCCACTACGAATTTCTTTGGCATGAAGAACGTGGAGAAATACAGCTATGGCATGAAGACCCTGCAGGAGGCATTGCATATCAGGAATCATACCCTGCACATGTTTGAGCGCGCCAATAAGATGGTTGACAATGAGGCAGAGCGCCGCAAAATGCTGACCTTTGTATGCGTAGGCGGCGGTCCTACTGGCGTAGAAGAAGCCGGTGCTCTGGCAGAGCTCATTGAGGTACAGAAGCATGAATACCACAATCTTAATTTTGATGAGGTAAGCATAAAGCTGGTCGAGGCAACAGACAGGCTGCTGCCTATGATGCCAGAGGAACTGCAGAAATATACTTTAAAGGTACTTGAGTCAAAAGGCGTTGAGGTAATGCTCAATACCCAGGTCGCAGATTGTACACCAGATGGCCTGGTGCTGAAGGATGGCTCCGTTATTCCTTCCAAGACAGTAATATGGGCAGCCGGTGTCCGTGCCCATATCGTGGGCTCCCTCTTAGGCACCGAATGCGATAGAAGCGGTCGCGTGCTGGTAGAGAAAACCCTTCAGGTTCCTGGCTATCCTAATATTTATGCCATTGGAGATAATGCCTGCTTCATTCCTGGGGAGGGGCAGCGCCCGCTGGCCACAATAGCACCAGTTGCTACTCAGGAGGCCAAGGTGGCCTGCGCAAACATTCTTCGCATGATTAATGGCAAGGAAGACCTTAAGGAATTCCATTATGTAGACAAGGGAGCCATGGCCACAATCGGCCGCTGTCAGGCAGTAGTAAATATAGGTCCCTTCAGGACTGGCTTCATGGCCTGGCTTATCTGGATGTTCCTGCATATATTACGCCTGGATGGTGCCTATACCAATATTACGGTATGCCTGAAATGGAGTTGGAACTTTATTTCCGGTATCAGGCTTGGCCGTCTGATTACCAATATTGATCTCAGTGATGATGCCCGCAGGCTTCAGAACGAGCCGGAGAAGGTGGCTCGGGAGAAGAAGGCTGCCGAGGCCAAGGCTAAGGCTGAGGCATTGAACAAAGCAAACGTCTGATGATTAAGGAGGCTCGTAGTATGAAATCCCTATTAAAGCTTACAGCCGTGCTGGCCATCGGAGTGTGGCTCGTTGCTGGAAATACATATCCTGCTACTGCATCAGCAGAGGAGGCAGATAATCAGTCATCTCAGCCGGAAGCAGTAATGCAGGTGGCCGATGCCTATATGGCAAAGGGTGAGAGCCTTTTGAGAGCAGGTAAGCCTGAGGAGGCACTGCCTCACTTCGATAAGGCTATAGAGCAGAATCCTGACTCTGCTATAGCATACAACTATAGGGCCATATGCCATGCTATGACAAAAAATCTCCGTCAGGCCCTAGAGGATGCAGAAACTGCAGTATATATTGATTATTATTACACTTCAGCTCATCTTAATCTGGCCAGCCTGTTCCGTTCTGTCGGAGCGTTGGAGGATGCTATAGACCAGTTTGAACAGCTTAACCGTATGGATGATGAGCATTTTGTCAAATCCAGCGGATTTTTCAGTGATTGGGCACAGCTCTACATGGAGGCTGGTAATTGGGATGAGGCCAATAGACTTCTGGATAAGGCACTGGAGATAAATGATAAAAATGGCGATGCCTATTTTCTGAGAGGACAGCTTCTGGAAACCCGGGATTATAATTACCAGGGGGCTATTGAGCAGTACACTAAAGCCCTTGAGGTGGCAGGCGAAGGCACCAATACTGCAAAATGGCTGATATTAAAGGACAGGGGCTTTGCCCACTATATACTGAACGAAAATGCAGCGGCACTGGCTGATATCAGTGCTGCCATGGGAATTCTTGCCGATTATGATGGCTATGTAATCCGTGGAGCCATAAATATGAGACTCAATGATTATGGTGCTGCCCTTAAGGATTTTGAGCAGGCTGCCAGAATGAAGCCTGATCAGGCTACACCAGTCCATAACATGGGCCTGGTATATCTTAATCAGCAGAAATACGGCAAAGCTATGGATATGTTTAAAAAAGCTCTGAAGATTGACCCCGAATTTGCTCTATCCCATATGAATATGGCTATGGCATACAGGGAGGAAGGAAAGCTTAAAAAGGCTATGGAATGCGTGGAAAAGGCTTTGGAGCTGGAGCCTTCCAATGAAGCCTTCCTGAAATACCGCGATGAAATTGAAGACGAAATGAAAAACTAACTCTTCCTCCAGGGACAGGTCAGCTCTTGGAAAAATTAGAAATTGCTAAGAAAAGATTAAGATTAGATTAGAAACTATTATTGCAAATTAATTTATATGAGCTGCCTTATTGTGGTATAATGACTAAGTTAGAGTTTAGTTCGTTTTATATCAACATGGAGATATTATGTTAGCTTTTTTTAAAAAATTAAGCCGGCTTATGGCAGCAGCTGTTATAATAATTGGCTGTTCCGTGGTTAATATGTATGGTCAGCCTGCTGAGGCAGCCATAAATATAAGATGGGGTAATTGCCTTGATTCAGTAAGACTTACCTGGCCTGTAATACCGGGTGCAGTCAGCTATAGGATTATGATATTGGAAAATCCTTCCGACACAGAGGCTGAAGCAATAAGTATTAAGAAAGGCATTTTTATAAATGGCTATGAGCTGGACACGGCAGTGATGCGGTCGCCAGAGAATAAATATTGGGCGGTATGCCCTGTTGGCATAAATGGCCAGCCATGCGGTCCATATACGGAGCCTCAGCCTATTGCCAGCAGTGAAAAGAATCCAGAACGGGTAAAGCTGCTTACACAATATGAGCAGATGGATTATATGCCAGCATATCCAGTATATTCATGGGTTCCAGCCAAAAAGGCAGCATATTATGAGGTTCAGGTCTACAGACAGGATCAGGATGGTGTGTATCAGCTGATACGCTCATTGGAATCCACTCACTATATATTGTACGAGGATGGCGGTTTTACCTGGCCAGGAAATTATTATTGGCAGGTAAGGGCTATGGACGGGTACGGCGGAGTAGCTGAGGACTGGTCAGAGCCTTCATATTTCACAATAGAGCCAAAGGCTAAAGTGGTGGCACTGGGTGATAGTATTACCCATGGCGGCGGAGCCGCCAGCACACCTCCAGGGGATACCACCTATAACTGGGAAACCTATTGTCAGGTGCCAGTGAAAAATCTCGGTCTTAGTGGCGATACCGTAGAGGGAATGAATGAACGTTTTGAGGCAGAGGTAATTCCTCTTCAGCCGAAGGTGCTGATTATAATGGGTGGAGTTAATAATTTCCGCAGAGGCGATGACGGCTGGGATATAGCAGATCAGCTGGCTATTCTACGTGACAGATGCAATGAGCTTGGTATTATACCGGTTTTCGTAACAGCAACTCCGATAAATCCTCAGCATATGCGAAGGGTTCAGGGTATAGAAGCACCTGCAGAAAACTGGAAAAACAGTCAGCAGATAATGAATATGTGGATAAAGCAGCAGCGCTTCTGTATAGATGTGACACCGCCGCTTACTGACAGTGATGGCCTGCTCCGGGAGGATATCAGTATCGATGGACTTCATCCTGACTATGAGGGAAAGAAAATAATGGGCGAGATGATTAATGATTATCTCCAGGCAAATTTCCCGCAGTTTAACTTATTAGAAAAATAGTGTTGAAAATATAAAAGGGGCTGTCGCACTAATAAATTAGTCGGCAGTCCTTTTTTGTTAAAAGCAGTAGGAGAAGGAGTTTCTGCATACGGTGTCGAAGCTGTCTCTTATACACATCTGACGCTGCCGACGATATGCAGTGTGT
>CAMCDL010000100.1 GCA_945873565.1 uncultured Selenomonadaceae bacterium
AGATTCCTCTACGTCTCGTGGGCTCGGAGATGTGTATAAGAGACAGGGGTGTACCTTTCAAAGGTAAATATTAGTCAGCTGCCTATGTATAAGCGAGCTCAGCTTGGTATCAGCTATCTGGCGCAGGAGGCTTCCATTTTCCGTAAGCTGACTGTTGTTGAGAATATAATGTCTATACTGGAAAATATTCCAATGACTCAGGAAGCGAGAATTAAGAAGGTAAAGGACCTGCTGGAGGAGTTCCATGTTTCTCATGTTATGCATCGCAAGGGCTCTGAGCTTTCCGGTGGAGAGCGCCGCCGTGTAGAGATTGCCCGCTGTCTGGCTCTGGAGCCGCAGTTTATACTGCTGGATGAGCCTTTTGCAGGCGTTGATCCGCTGGCTGTAGCTGATATTCAGAATATTATCAGATATCTGAGAGAACGTGGCATGGGTGTATTGATAACTGACCATAATGTACGTGAGACATTGCGTATTGTAGACAGGGCGTACATTCTTAATGACGGTAAGATTCTGGTTGAAGGCACCAGCGATTTTATTGCTAATAGCGAAATTGCTAAGAAATATTATCTTGGTGATAATTTCGAGCTGTAATAGGGGATTTTGCGATGCATATCAGAATATTAGACAAATATATATTCAGAGAGGTATTGATGAGTTTCCTGTTTGGTGTCTGTGCCTTTTCTGCAGTATTTATTGGTACGGGAACATTGTTCCGTATCGCTCAGTATATTACTGAGTATGGTGCTTCCATAACTTCAGTAATCAAGATTTTTGTGCTTAGCCTGCCGGCAATCATAGTGTATACTTTTCCTATGTCTATGCTGCTGGCCGCACTGCTTACCATTGGCCGGCTATCAAGCGGCAGTGAGATAACCGCTATGAAATCCTGCGGCATAAGCTTTTACCGCATAGCGGCACCGGCCCTTCTCCTTGGTGCTCTTATAAGCGTGTTTTCTATTCTTTTTAATGAGCATGTGGTGCCTTGGGCAAATGAGTCCTATAATAATGTATTGAATTATGAGATAAAAGGAAATACAACACCTCAGTCTCAGGAGCATATTATAATTAAGCAGATAGACCAGGGCGTTATACAGCGTCTGGTTTATGCTAGAAACTATGATTCAGTCAGCAATACCATGCAGGACGTGACAATGCAGTCCTTTGAAAAGGGACGTATAAAGCAGGTAGAAAATGCTGAATATGCTGAGTGGCTTGGCGATCACTGGAAGATGTACAATGGTGTTATCTATGATGTAGAAAATCAGGATGCGAAAAAAGTAAAGCATACTATGCACTTTGATAGCCAGCTGCTACCGGTAAATGCTACTCCACAGCAGATTCTGCGAGAGCAGAAGACTCCGGAGGAGCTGACCATGCAGGAACTGGAGGAGCAGATTGAGATAATGCAGGCTCAGTATGTGAATACTAAAAAGCTGGAGACCGAGCTTTATCAGAGATATACAATTCCTATGGCCAGCCTGGTATTTACACTTATAGCTGTGCCTCTGGGAATGCAGTCAACCAGAAATAGCTCTTCGGTAGGCTTTGCAATCAGTATTGTTATTATCTTTGTGTATTATGCAGCAATGACCTTTGCTGCGGCCTTGGGACAGGGTGGTCTTCTGCCACCAGCCTTTGCAGTATGGATTCCGAATCTTATAGGCCTTGCAATAGGCGTATATCTTATTCGCAGGGCGGCCAGCTGATTAGATAGGGGGTGAGGCTCTATGTATGGCGTTATGTTGATAATTGTCCTGATAATAACTGGCGGTGCTATCGCCTACATAGGTGACCATCTTGGCACTAAGGTTGGCAAAAAGCGCTTGAGTATTTTCGGACTGCGACCAAAGCACACTTCAATTCTTGTTACTATCATTACAGGAATTTGTATAACTACGCTGACTCTGGGGGTTATGGCGGCTGCTTCTGAGAATGTACGCACAGCTTTATTTGGTATGGAAAAGCTGAATAGGGAGATGGATGCAGCTAGATTGCAGCTGGCTGATGCCTCCGCTGAGCTGGCTAAATCAAAGGCCGAACAGCAGGCCGCAGATGCGGCACTTGATAAGGCAAAAAATGATCTTGTTAAGCTGGAGAATAATAACAGGCAGCTTAGCCGGAGGGCTAAGGAGCTCCAGGATGGCAATCTCCATCTGGAAAAGGCTAATGAGGAGCTTACTCTCCGTTATGAGGAGCTGCTGGCCAGTCAGGATGAGCTGAAACGTGGCAACGAAAAACTGCTGGCAGAAAATTCTGAGCTTGAGGTGAGAAATCAGGAGCTGAAGGACAGCATACAGATAATGCGTGAGGGAGATATATGCTTCAGAGCTGGTGAGGTCCTGGCATCGGCACGTATCAAGGCTGGAAGCTCTGTGTCCAGTGTCAATGAAACATTGGCACAAATGACCAAGGAGGCACAGGAATATGCTTATCAGCATCTTCTGCAGCGGGTTAATAGCGAGATTAAGCCAGAGGATTATCAGCTCTGGATTTTCAGGCCAGAGTTTGATGAAGCGGCAAAAACTATTTCTGAAAGAAATAGCGATGTTATAGTGCGCATGGTAGCTGCAGGCAATATGCTGCGTGGCGAGGGGATACGCATGACCATCGTGATTTATGATAATCATATTGTTTATCATGATAATGATGAGATTCTGTCTAAGAGTGTTTTCCTTTCCGGGTCTAATGGCCGTGAATCTGAAAATGCTTTGATAGCTTTTCTCAAGGAGTTAAATCAGACTGCAGTCAGCAAGGGAATGATTGCTGATCCGTTAAATGGATCAGTAGGCGTAATTGCTGGAGAGCAGCTTTTTGCTGCAATTCAGTCACTTGAGCAGCTCAAGGGGACAGCGCTTATTTCTGCCTTTGCCAATGGTGATGCAGATGTTCTTGGTCCGCTGAGACTGAAGATAAAAATCAGCGGAGCTGGTAACTGAATATGAATTGAGTGAGGAATTGTCTTCTTGTAATTAAGTCTTTATAATAGCAGGGCCTGCGATGTCTTATAAAATAAAGCTTGTCATGGAGGATGATTCCTTTTCTTTTGGAGGATACTGTGGATAAAATAGCAGCCCTTGATCCAGGGCGTGATAAATGCGGTTTTGCTGTGGTGGCCATGGATGGCAGTGTCGTGACTCAGAAAATAATTGACACCATAACCATGACGGAGGCTATTAAAGAGGCAACTGAGGGTCATGGCTGCTGCAGGCTGGTGATGGGAAACGGAACGACCAGCTCAGCAGCAAGAGAACGTATAGAGAAAGTATTTCCAGAGCTTGAGGTTGAAATGGTGGATGAGTATAATACTACCCAGCTGGCAAAAGGAGAGTATTGGAAGGCGAATCCACCCCGCGGATTAAAGAAGCTGATACCTATCACCATGCAGGTTCCGCCTGTACCGGTTGATGACTATGTAGCAGTAATTCTAGCTAGAAGGTATATTGCAAAGAATAGGAGATAAAAATGGCTGAGGTTCAGGAACGTCCAGAATGGAATGAGTATTTTTTAGATATTGCCAGGGCAGTAGGCCGCCGCTCTACCTGCCTTCGCCGCAAGTATGGTGCCATTATAGTAAAGGATAAGATAATTGTCAGCACGGGCTATAATGGTGCACCAAGAGGTGAAGAAAACTGTATTGACACAGGTGTCTGCGAGCGCCAGCGTCTCAATGTACCGCCAGGGGAAAAGTACGAGCTCTGCGTTGCAGTTCATGCCGAGCAGAATGCTCTTATTAATGGAGATCCGGAGAAGATGGAGGGCGCTACTGCCTTTGTATATGGTGTTAATGCTGATGGGACACTGGCCTCTGGCAAGCCATGTCTTCTCTGCCGGCGTATGTTGAGAAATGCTCGTATTGCCAAAGTGGTGTACCCGAATCCTGACGGTACAATCACAGAGATAGCTCCAAGAGATATTGAGTAGGCATAAGGTGTTGAAAATATTGACACATACCAGCCTCTGATGTAGAATTGATTTGGTTTAGAGGAAATAGAGGTGGAATGATATGCCTGATTATATATTATCCTTTTTGATTGCCGTGGCGGTTGCCCTGGCCATAACTCCGTTGGTAATGCTGCTGGCGAAAAAGACTGGTGCCATTGATGCACCTGATCCTAGAAAGGTGCATAAGAAGCCTATACCACGTATCGGTGGAATAGGCATATATATTGCGTTTATGGTATCCTTCCTGACACTGGTAGATTTTAATCAGCTTCCTATGGAAACCGCCGATGGTATTATCGGTCTGCTGGTAGGCGGCACCATCGTGGTACTGGTGGGTATAATTGATGATTATACAAATCTTCCAGCTAAGGTGAAGCTTCTGGGGCAGATTGCTGCGGCCTGTGCTGTAGTTGCCTTTGATGTGCGGATAGACTTTGTTACTGATCCATTCGGTGATTATCTTTATCTCGAATATTTTGCAATCCCAGTTACAATTTTCTGGCTTGTGGGTCTGACTAACACTGTTAATCTGATAGATGGCCTTGATGGATTGGCAGCTGGTGTGGCAACCTTGGCTTCGGTAACTATAATGCTGGTAGCCCTGCAGGATGAGCTTGCGCTGGTGGCTGTATTTACTTCTGCCTTAGCAGGAGCTGCTACAGGCTTCCTGTTTTTCAATTTTAACCCAGCAAGAATATTTATGGGTGATACCGGAAGTATGTTCCTTGGCTTCATGCTGGCAGGTATATCCATTATAGGTGCAGTAAAGAGTGCAGCTACTATAGCTCTTATTGTTCCGGTATTGGCCCTCGGGGTTCCTATTCTCGATACCTCATTCGCTATAATAAGGCGCTATCGCGGCGGTGTGCCAATCTTTAAGCCAGACAAGGGGCATCTTCACCATAGACTGCTGGACCTGGGCTTTTCCCAGCGGCAGGCTGTTCTTCTGATGTATGTTATAAGTGCGATTCTTGGCTTGAGTGCGCTGGTACTGAATACTGTATCAGGCGGTATGGCAGTTGCTATAGTGGTTTGTGTAATGGCAGTGGTCCTTTTTGGAGCCAAGAAGCTTGGAATTTTCCGCTTGAATTGATGAAAGGAAGATAATTGTTATGGGCAAGAAAATTAAGGTCATGACCGTTTTTGGTACTCGTCCTGAAGCAATTAAAATGGCACCTGTGGTCCTGGAGCTCCAGAAGCATCCAGATACTATTATTCCTGTAGTAGCTGTTACTGCTCAGCATCGTGATATGCTTGACCAGGTGCTTAATCTGTTTAAAATCAAGCCAGACTATGATCTTGATATAATGGCTGCAGAGCAGACTCTGTTTGATATTACCAGCAGGTCCATGCTTGGCCTGGATAAGGTTCTGCAGAAGGAAAAGCCTGATATAGTTCTGGTACATGGTGATACTACAACTACCTTTGCTGGCGCTCTGGCTGCTTATTATCATCAGATCAGCGTAGGCCATGTTGAGGCAGGTCTCCGTACTCACAATAAATATTCTCCTTTCCCTGAGGAAATGAATAGAAAGCTTACCGGTTCTATTGCGGATTTGCATTTTGCACCAACGGATACCTCTAAGGTTAATCTTCTGGAAGAGTCTGTTAATGAGGAAGGAATTTTTGTTACTGGAAATACAGTAATAGATGCCCTTCATAAGACTGTCAGGGATGACTTTGTTTTTGACAGCGAGCTTTTGCAGAATATCGATTATGGTGGAAAGCGTGTAATCCTGGTAACTACCCATAGACGTGAAAACCTTGGAGAGCCAATGCGACAGGTGTATAAGGCACTGCGCAAGCTGGTTGATGAGTTTGCTGATGTTGAGGTTGTGTTCCCTGTCCATAAGAATCCTAAGGTCCGCGAGGTGGTGAGCCAGGAGCTGGGTGGCCTTGATAAGGTACACCTGATAGATCCCCTTGATTATGAGCCTTTTGCTAATCTTATGCACCGCTCGCACCTGATTCTGACTGATTCAGGCGGTGTACAGGAGGAGGCCCCTGCCCTTGGCAAGCCTGTTCTTGTATTGAGGGATACCACTGAACGGCCAGAGGCCGTTGCAGCCGGGACTGTTAAGCTTATTGGTACCGATAAGGATGTTGTTTATAACGAGGCTAAGCTGCTGCTTACTGATGAGGCAGAGTATAAGAAGATGGCTGAGGCATCCAATCCTTATGGTGATGGCAAGGCTTCTGCGCGCATTATCCAGGCAATTCTGTATCACTATGGTATTGCTGACCATAAGCTGGATGAGTTTGTAGCTAAATAGTCTATGTATCAGGCCGGAATGCTTTCCGGCCTTTTGTTGTAGCTGGAGAAACTTATGAGCAAGAACACTAATCAGAATGAGCTGCTGATAATGGCCAAGACACTTGGCATACTAGGCGGCATGGGGATATACCTGGCGGCTGTTATTTTTATATGCATTTATCTGGGTGGTTTGGCTGATGATTATCTTGGAGCAGGCGGGGCAGGCAAAATGGCCGGAATACTGCTTGGATTTCCTATAGCTGTTTATAGCATTTACCGCCAGATTAAAGACTTGCAGAATCATTACTGATTATAATAATAAGATAAAT
>CAMCDL010000101.1 GCA_945873565.1 uncultured Selenomonadaceae bacterium
TCGACGATGACGACTTCGACGATGACGACTTCGACGATGACGACTTCGACGATGATGACTTCCACGATGAATACTTCTATGATGAAGACGATTTCTAATGAATTCTGATTTCTCAAGAAGAAAACCTCGAGCATTTGCTCGAGGTTTTCTTCATTCATTTTAAATTTTCTGGTCCAAAGCTTAGCGGCAATAGTTCCTCTAGGCTTTTTTCTATTACTCCATTTTTTCCATCTGATAATATAATCATAAATTCTTCTGGCTGGCAGAATTCACGCATAACCTGACGGCAGATTCCACATGGGGCACAGGTGGAATCTGGCCTGCTTCCTTCAGGTCCGCCGGCAATAGCTATCCGGGAAAATTCCCTCTCCCCTTCATTTATTGCTTTAAAAAATGCTGTGCGTTCGGCGCAATTGGTTGCTCCATAGGATGCATTTTCAATATTAGCACCATAATAAAGCTTGCCATCCCTGGTTTCCAGGACTGCACCGACCTGAAAGTGAGAATAAGGTGTATAAGCCTTTAATCTGGCTTTTTCAGCTTCCTTTAATAGCTCTAAATTAGTCATAAGCTTAACCCCGTTTATTTAGCGTTTGCTTTATCTTCTTTAATAAGAATACGGATTGCCTCGATTGCCACTTTGATGGCTGCTTCTGTGTCATGAACAATTGGATTATCCATACCTAGGGCATTTCTTTCCTGATTTCCAACTACATGAAAATCAGAGCCGCAACGAACTCCAAGGTGGCTTGCCACTACAAACAGAGCAGCTGATTCCATTTCAGAGGCCTTGCAGCCAAGCCGTTTCCAGGCTTCCCATTTGTTGAGTAGCTCATAGCTTACAGGCATGAGCTCAGGATCATGCTGTCCATAGAAGGCGTCCTTGCACTGAACTATCCCCTTATGATATCTAAGACCCAGATGTTTACAGGACTGAATCATGGCATTTACAATATCAAAATCAGCAACTGCAGGAAATTCAATAGGAGCATATTCCCTGCTGGTGCCCTCCATACGGATTGCTCCTGTAGCCACCACAATATCTCCGCCCTTTACATCAAGGTCGATACCGCCACAGGTTCCAACCCTGAGGAAGGTATCTGCTCCGCATTTTACCAGTTCCTCCATAGCGATAGAGGCTGAAGGACCGCCTATACCAGTAGATGTTACACTGACCTTTTCGCCATCCAGATACCCGGTATAGGTAACAAATTCCCTGTTATCTGCCACAAGCCTTGCGTCTTGAAAGTGTGAAGCAATTTTTGCACTGCGCTTAGGATCTCCAGGCAATATGACGTAGCGTCCTACATCTCCTGGTCTAGTCTGAATGTGATACTGCAAGCCTACTTCACCAGAATAATTCTGCATAAAGCATCCCTCCTCTTATCTTTAACAGACATTTCCATCATGT
Source organism: uncultured Selenomonadaceae bacterium (assembly GCA_945873565.1). Lineage (GTDB taxonomy): Bacteria > Bacillota > Negativicutes > Selenomonadales > Selenomonadaceae > CAMCDL01. The sequence continues at coordinate 1,412 of CAMCDL010000101.1, forward strand.
TTTTTTTAGTAATCATACCGAAAATAGTGTTACAGATTCAGCTTATAATTCATATTGCCATGCAGATCAAGCTGTGACTGCTCAAATGGTACATTATCATGGCGCAGCCTTTCTGCAAAGAAGCTGACAAAGCTGTCATCCTTCACATACTGACTGATTGTGATGGTAATCTTATCCTTGAAATTGCTGCCGAAAACACAGACTCTAGGGCAGAATCCCTTTGCTCCAGCTACGTGGAAATCAGTAAGCTGAGTCTCTATCTCTTCTGGAATTCCTAATTTGGTAAGATGAGAATAGCAGATATTGGCTCTAAGGGTGCAGAATGTCTGGAAAAGGAAATTGCGATTGGCAATCTGGTCCTCCTCGGAAAGCTCAAGAATTTCCTTCTGCCAGATATGCTCCTGGGCAATGCGGGCCTGTTGTCTTTCTAAAGCCAGAAATTCCTGAAGCTGACGGCGCATATCCTTCTGCACCTGTTCTCTAGTCCAGTCTTTTTCCTTTGCTATATCATATATAAGATTTGATTCAGCAGTGAAATTACGGTTGCTGCTGGTTGCAAAACGAGTGCGGAGATCGGCGACTACAGCAACGCTCACCTTGCCAGCTGGCTTTCCCAGGGTATCTGCCATAGCCTTGGCAAGATAATAGGAAATAACAGCTGAGGTTGATGTGCCGCTGGCAACTGACTGCTCTTTAATGACAGCACGATTAAAATCAAAGCGATAAATAACAGGCTCAGCATCCAGTGCTTTGAACTGCTCAAAGTCCAAGGAACTGAGCTCGTCATAATCAAGGTCATGCCAAAGGTCAGTGGTAGCAGGTACTGCAGTGCGATATGGATTAGCATAGCTTTCAGCATAATCGGCATCTAGGGTCTTAAGCTCACCGTGATAATGGCCACACCTTGCAAAATAAAACTTTAATACATCCTGCAGGAAGATTATTGCTCCCATTCCATCACAGAGAAGATGAAATGCTGTAAAAACCATACGCTTGCCGCTATAGCTCATGGTCCACATAAGACCATCCTGAGCAAACTCATAGCCTTCCTTCCAAGGCACCTCACGTACAACAGGCTTGGCATCCACAGGCTCCATGTAAAAGCCATCTTCCCCATCTCTCAAGGTGAGTCTGAAGGCTGGATTAACATCCAGAGCCTTTTCAGCAGCCTCCTGAAGATATTCACCGTTTATATCATCTGCAAACTCGAATACATAATCAGGAAATGGGAAAGGATACCGGCGATTTATGAAAGCACAATACTGCTCATAGTAGGACAGAGATAATTTTTCTTTCACTCATATACACTCCAATATTTTTTATAGAATAAGGTGCCCCCACCTTTTAAAGTGGGGGACATTCTACCATCAATATATTTATTCTATAAAATTATACATTTATCCTTCTTTGTCTTCTCGATTATCATCCTTAAGAGTTATTTCGCTCTCATCGGTATTTTCCATCAATATTTTGCTGTTAAAGCCGAAAGCATTTCCTTATCTGGCTTACCTCTGTCATTTAGAGGTATTTCATTTAGAAAATATATATTTTCAGGTACTTCCGTTGGAGGTAGCATTTTTCTGATATCATGCCGCACAGACTTTTCAGGTGTGCCATAGTTTATAACAATATAGGCAGCTATTTCCTGTCCTCTTAGCTCATCGTTTACGGGAAGCACTAGGGCTTCCTCTATAGCCTCTATAGAAAGAAGCTGATTTTCTATTTTTTGGCAGCTGACTTTATAGCCACCCTTATTAATCCAATAATCCTTTCGACCTTCAAATATCAGTTGGCCATGCTCATTAATAAAACCAGCATCACCTGATGTAAAAGGTATATCTGCACCATTGATATGGTATGGTGTATCTACATAAATAAGGCCGTCCACTATATAGATTTTTATACCACCAAATGGCAGTCCGACATTTGAAGGCTGCAGCTTTTCCTTAGGCCTTATCTCCTTATAGCTGATATAGCTCAACTCACTGGAGCCATAATATGTAATGAAGCGCATTCTGGGAAAGCTGCGAAAAAGCATATCACGGCACTTTTCGGTAATAAGCTGAGATCCTGACATGATATTAATAGGCGTATTATGGGTATAGCCTGCTTTTCCTAGAATCTGCAGCTTTGTTGGCACCATATATATATTGGTTATTTTTAATTCATTTATCAGCTTATGCCATTTTCTGGCTGACAGTGCAGTAGTTTCTACAATAGCTGCTCCAGCGAACAATGCAGCCATCATAATATTAAGATTACCAGAAAAGCTGAAGCTGCCGTGAATAAGTATCCTGCTATCTTCCTTAAAAGAAAATATTCTATTCTGCTCCGGAAAAAAGCCTGCCCAGCTGAAATATGATCTATACAATACCTTAGGTACTCCAGTAGAGCCTGAAGAAAGTACTCCCATCACTACATCAGCATCCTCTTCATTAGAATTGCTACATAGCTTAGGCTCATTGCTGATGGACTCAAATCTGTTGCATGATTTGGACAGCTGCCAGCAGCCATGCAATCGATTGGCTGTTGCTATCTGACGCTTTTCCTCTGAACTGATTCCTTTGTGTAGTAAAATAGGTATATTGCCATTTTTTTGAGCAGCAAGAAAACCAGCCAGCTGATGTAAGTGCTCATCACTAAAAATAAGCAGCTTGAGCCCTCTCTTGCCGTCAAGCTCTTCTGAAAGCCTGTCTGTAATATCAAGCAGCTCATTATAGCTAATACTTTTTTCATCAATAAATAAGGCTGGTTTGGCTGGATGTATAGCGGCTTTTTCTTTTAAAAGCTCATAAAAATTCTTCATATCATACACTTTCTATAGCAATAGCCTGGCCCATGCCTCCTGCTCCTGCAATGGATAGAATTCCCTTGCCGCCACCATTTAGTTTTAATGACTTCAGCAAGTGAAGCAGAAGTATTCCACCAGATGCACCATATGGATGACCATAAGCTAAAGCTCCACCCAGACGATTGTATATATTGGTCTTATCAGGATATCTTCTTTCAAATAGTACATCAATGACAGCGAAAGCCTCATTAAATTCAATTGCATTCATGTCATCATAACCTAGCTGGAGCTTATCAAGCAGAACATCAGCTGTATGCATAGCACCACGCGGGCTTTCAATGGAATTACTGCCTGCCATAGCAGTTCCAATTATTTTTGCCTCTGGCTTAAATGCTGTATGCTGGCAGAGCCATTTATCAGATACCAGAACAGCAAAGGCTGCACCATCATTTATAAGGCAGGAGTTACCAGCAGTTATTGAAGTATTTTTACCTAAAATTTTAGGAAGGCGATCTATCAGACGCTGATTCATTTTAGGGCGTATTCCATCATCCTCGGTATGTCCCAATACAGGTATGATGAGATCTTTAAGATATCCCTTTTCTTTGGCAGCAGCTGCTCTCTGATGGCTTAGGATAGTCCACCTGTCCAGCTCTTTCTTTGTTATATTCTCGGCAGCAATTGTCCGTTCAGCTCCCCATAACATAGCATCAGGAGCCATTTCATCAGGTGTAAACTGGGCGGTATAATATTCCCCGTTCTTAGCTGGTGTCATACTATAGCGTGGATCATTTTCATGATATATTCTTAATGGCTGAAGTGATGAGCTCTCCATGCCGCCACATATATAACAGGCACCGTTTCCTGAGGATATAAGGCTATAGCCCATTGCAATGGCAGCAGCACCTGAGGCACATTGCATATCTGCCGTAAATGCTGGTACTGATTCAGAAAAGCCAGCTAACAGGCTTGTAAGACGTGCAATATTTCCACCAGTTCCCACAGCATTGCCAGCAATGACACCATCAGGAGCCGAAATATTATATTTATTTCTAAGACCACATAAAACAGTGGCACCCAACTCTTCAGCACGTACATTTTTAAATTTTCCGTTTTTAATAGCAATGGGGGTCCGAAGACCCCCAAGTACATACACATTATTCATATACTTATTTATTTCCTAAAGCTTTGTTTACACGGACACCAATCAGTGCGGCAGCAATACACTTTAAAATATCACCTGGAATAAATGGGAATACTGCCATGACAAAGGCCTGCTCCAGGGTAATATCCATATTAAGCATCATAGAAAGAAGTCCGCCTGCGTATACTATAGGTATACTTACTATTATACCAGTAAGTATATATCGTTTTAAACTGTTCTCTTTACCCTTGAGCATGCTTACTGCTGGGAATGCTACTGTCCATGCAAAATAGAAGCCACCGGTTGGTCCAAGAAGCCTGCCCAGTCCAGCAGTGCCACCTGGCAGAATTGGCAGGCCAACTACGCCTCCAAGCAGAAGATATACAGCAATTGTTATAAAGGTCTGCTTTGGGGTTAGTACAAAAGCCGCCAGGCACATTGCTGCAGTAGATGCAGTAATCATTGCTGGTGAAAATGGTAAAGGGAAGGCAATATATCCTGATACACTTATCAGGGCTACACAAAGTGCCATTTTAGCCATTATCTGCGGAGTAAATGTAGATTGATTCATTTAAAATACCTCACTCATACTTTCCTTTTATAAATATATTTCTGCCGTATAACAGTATTATTCCTTCAGATGCTTTAAGAAAAAGCTTATCGCCTGCGTATACAGCCTGGCGGAAGCTCAGCTCTATACGGGATATTTTAGCAGGCAATTCATTTTTTATATAATTCATAAGCATCATACCTGGAACAATAGGTTTATGTGTCTGGTGAATAGGATTTGTATCACCTACCTCAGATACAAAGGATATTACTTCATCCCGGTTAAAGGATCTCCATGGCTTATCTTCATTAAGCCTGGAAGGTATATCAGCTTCAGCCTCTGTCGCCTTACCTGTCAGGAACATCCTGGTAGTCAGGCTGGCTTCTCCAATACAGGCTTTGCAGATAAGATATTTGCTGGTTTCCTTGACAATATCTGGAACTTTATTAGGAGTACATTCCTCTTTTTTCCATTCTGCTTTAATAATCAAGGCATTATCATAGGCTCCCCCTTTAAGACGGGCAGTTATTTTTGCTAATTCCAGCATAATAATCCTCCTAGCTTTATACGACTTTTTTATTATAAATAATGTTAACCTAATTGTCAACCTAGTTAACCATTATGGTAAACAC
>CAMCDL010000102.1 GCA_945873565.1 uncultured Selenomonadaceae bacterium
GCTCGGAGATGTGTATAAGAGACAGGTCATTATCTGTCCAAGCCGTGATGCCTGCTTATGATAGCCATCACGGAAGGCCTTCAGGAAGGATTTCTGACGCTGCCTGCTGACCTTGGAATCAGCCAGCACCCTGCCAAGAAGCTCTCCAGCCTCATCAAGAGATGAAATCTCGTATTTAAAGGCCTTCAGAGCATGATTTACATCAGCCAGCAGCATCGCCTCATCCTTGAGCTTAATACGCACTGTTCCATGAGGATGCTCCTCATCCACCGGCATTATTTTATTGATAGCTGCGGTGGTCGGATTTGGTGAAACAGGCAGAAGCCGTTCACCCAAAAGCGAGTTGGCAAAGGAAGACTTGCCAGCGCTAAAGGCGCCGAACAATGTCACCATAAAGCCATGCTTATCCAGCCTTTCTGCCCTATCCTTAAGTTCACCTGACAGGCGCTTCATGCCTGGAAGCGGGCTTATCAGATCGGCACAAAGCCGGAACTTCTCTGCCATGGCCTTCATCTGCACTGAACCATCTGCATAGACTGCAGGCTCCGTATCCACCTTATCAGCATCAGAGCCATAATTTGCCACTGGCAGAGAAGCATCGTACCTAGACTGCTTCACAGCCTGCCCTTCAGAAGATGTCAATCCATCAGATGACACAATTTCTTCCTCAAAGGCTTTGATTTCAAAAATACCATGTACATCCTCATGAGCCTTTACTGCTCCGCTGATAATAAACCGCTCATCCTGGCTGTAATCCATAAGCACTGCCAGCTCTTTTTCCAAACCTGCCAGCCTGCCTTCGCTTTCCTCAAGCCTATCGATGGCCTCAGGATATGCTCCCATCTGCTCCAGCTGGCTGTCAATGGTCCGGGAACGCACCTGAGCCTTTTCCTTAGTAAGCTCCTTAAGCTTATCCTTATAGGTACCAGCAATAATACGAGCCTGCTTCTTAATTCCCTCTGCAACATTGCCGGTGTAATTCATTACATAAGAGCCATCCTGTGTCAGCTTTGCTCCATCACGCATAGCTGCTGACAAGAGCTCCACAGGAACAGGAATCTCCATCTGCTGCACAGACTGCATATAATCATCTGCTGCGATTCCCCGTTTTCTGGCAAAATCCAGCAAAAATGTCTTTAAATGCCATTCTATCTGTGTTCTGGCCTTCTCCTTCACATCGCCAAAGAAAATTTCAAGACGCCGATTGCGCTCTGCCTCCGTTTTTTTCTGCCGATTGAAGAAGCCTACTTTAAAATCATCCTGACAGGACTCAAGGTAGCTGGCTGCCAAATCGCGGGTGGATGTAGGCATCAGATAGGCATTGCTCAGTATTCTCTCTACAGCCTCATCATAGTCCGGTCCCCAGTCCTCAAACAGAGAATCTCTTTCAGTTTTCAAGCTATGATAATCAGCCCTTAAGGCAGCGAGTTCCCTTTCGCCAATACCATCAAAAACAGACATCGCCTCAGAAAGCTCTTCTCTTGCCAGACTACTCTGTTCTTTATGATATTCATCACATATTTTCTGAAGCGACGCCAATACTGAGTCAATCATCAGCTGGTCCCTCAGCTCAATCCTGGCCCACAGCATATCCTGCAGCTCCTGGAGCTGATTCTCGGGATGATTAAGCTCCTTAAGCGATGTATAATATATTCCTGCTGGCTCTACGCCCCAGGCAGAAAAGGCCTGCTTTATGCCATTTTTAAAGCTATCGAAGGTAAGCTCGCTGCTGGTATGCTTGTCTATCTGATTAATAACCAGATAAACCTCCTTGCCGGCCTTGGTAAGCTCCCGGGTGAAGGAGAAGTTAAGCTCAGACTGTACATGATTATAATCCATTACATAGAAAATCATATCAGCCATATGAAGTGCATCCTCAGTGGCCAGCCTATGGGCATCATCTGCCGAATCAATACCTGGTGTATCCATTATCACCACCTGCTCAGGAAGGTCAATTCCTTTGTGGCTGAGTTCTATAATGGTAACCTGATCTCCATCCTTGCAGAAGCCTCTGACCATATCATAATCATATGGAGCAAGATAACGTCTTGGCTTTTCATGACGGAAGAATACTCTGGCATACTCTTCGCCAGAGTGTACCCTTACCAGATTAGCGCTTGTAGGAACCGGACTGGATGGCAGCAGATCAGCACCGCATAAGGTATTAATCATCCTGGATTTGCCTGCTGAGAAATGTCCAGCGAAGGCTACACCGAATTCCCTCAGTCCAAGCTTATGCGCCAGCTGGCATATTCTTGATTTATTACGGTCATGGCCGGCCTTATCAAAAAACTCATAGGCCGCCAGAAGACGATTTTTTAGCTGAATTTCATTTATCATATACACTCTGCCCCTTATGTGGTCGAAATAGGGTCAATATCTATAACAACAGCATCATTCAGGTGCACCCCCTCCTCCCGGAGGAAGGACTGCACTGCCGTCAGGTCATTAGTCTTTATCAATAAGCAGAAGCGGTACAAATCACCGAACTTTTCAATCATAGCTGGAATAGGCCCCTGTATTACCTGACCAGATATTCCCTGGAAGCGCTCATGAAAACGTTCCGAAATATTAAAAGCCATCTCAAATGCCTCCAGCTTATTCTTATGCTGGCTAACCAGCTTAACCAGCCTGGCAAATGGCGGGTAAAATACAGACTGCCTGTATTCAATCTCGGTATTAAAAAAGCCTTCATAATCCTGCTTTATACCGCTATCAACAGCATAATGCTCTGGCTGGTAGCTCTGAACTATTACACGGCCTAGGCTTTTTCCTCGTCCTGCCCGGCCTGCAGTCTGGGTAATAAGCATAAACACTCGCTCAGAAGCCCTGAAATCAGGGATATGCAGAGCAGAATCAGCGCTGATAATCCCCACTGCTGTAACATCCGGTATATCATGTCCCTTGGCAACCATCTGGGTACCAAGAAGAATATCATATTCATGACGGCGGAAGGCATCAAGTATATCCGTATGAGCATGCTTGCCCGCTGTAGTGTCCTTGTCCATACGGATTACCCTGGCATTCGGCAGCAGCCTTGCCAGCTCCTCCTCCAGCTTTTCTGTGCCAGATCCGAAATATTTAATATAACGGCTCTTGCATTTAGGGCACTCAGCTGGAACCTCACTGTAAATATCACAATGGTGGCACATAAGCCGCCCATCCCTATGGTACACCATAGGCAGGCCGCATTTAGGACACCGTATTGCCTCGCCACAGGAGCGGCACATAACGAAGGTGGAAAAACCACGGCGATTAAGCATTATTATGGCCTGCTCGCCCCTGCCTATAACAGATGTCAAAAGCTCCCTTAAGGCCAGCGACATAATATTACGCCGTCCTGCCTTAAGCTCCAGACGCATATCAGCACAGCTGACCTCAGGAAGAGGACGGCTTCCAATACGCTTGGGCATCCTTAAAAGCTTGTAGCTGCCATTCAATGCCCCATAATAGGTTTCCATAGACGGGGTTGCACTACCCAGCAGCAGTACAGCCTTATGAATTCGGCAAAGAGCATCAGCCACTACCCTGGCATGGTAGCGAGGAGCCTCATCCTGCTTATAGGAATTATCCTGTTCTTCATCCATTATTATGAGGCCTATATTCACCACTGGAGTAAACAGGGCTGATCTGGCACCGATTATTATTCCCGCCTCACCCTGACGCACTCTTACGATAGCATCATTTCTTTCACTTATGGAAAGGCGGCTATGCATCACAATAATATCATCCGCAAAATAATCCTTAAAGGCCTGCACCAGCTGACCCGTAAGAGCAATCTCCGGTACCAGGACAATTACATTCCTGCCCTCCTGCCGGGCCATCCTTGCTGCTTCAATATAAACCAGCGTTTTACCGCTGCCAGTTACACCATAAAGCAGGAAGGATCGTTCCTGCTGCTCCATTCCTTCTCTATCTGGATTACAAAGCACCCTGCTTATTTCACTGATTACCTGTTTCTGGTCACTAGTCTTTTCTAAGACCTTATCACCACGTCCGCGAAAATCCCTGTAGCTGTCCCTCAGGCGGCGCCTATGCTGTATTTCCACCCAGCCTGCTTCAGCCAAAGCCTTAACAGTAGCAATAGATATTTTTTCCTGCCCCAGCTCCCGGAAAGAAATTTCTCCAAGCTTATCCTTTTCCGATAAGCCTGACAGCAGCTCAAGCAGCTTCAGCTGTGCCTTTTTCCTGGAAAAAAGAAGCTTATCCTCTTCAGCAAAAGGCTTTATCAGTACAGCAAATCGCTCTATCTGTTCCTTGGCCCGCAGCTTTCCCTGATATTCCTTGGAAACCAGGCCATAGCGAAGAAGCTTTTCTAAAGCCATATCTATATTATCCCTGGCATCAGGCATCTCACGCTTCAGCTGTGCCGGCTGCTGCGGACCTTTAGCTAAAAGCAATTCATAAATACGGCGATAGCTATCTACCATCAGCAGCATATGGTCTTCCATACCTGCCACAGCACTATAGCAGGCAGAAATTCTTATTCCGCTTTTTCCTGGCATAAAAAGCCGCATCATTTCCCCTTGGGAACAGAGATAATACTCTGACATCCAGCGGGCGGCTTCAATTACCTCAGGCATAAACCACGGCTCCTGGTCCATGGTTGAAATAATATCCTTAAGCTTAACCTCTGACTCCTCAGCATAAAAGGTCTTTACAATAAAACCTTCAATGCTTCTGCCGCCAAAGGGGACTATTACCCTCCAGCCGCTATCAAGAAAATCAAGCTCTGGTGGTATCCGATAGGAATATGCCTTGGCTATGCTTTTTATAGGAATATTAATAAACACCTCTGCAATATGCACCAAGACACCTCCTAAAGAAAGCAAGGCCGCATAAAGCGGCCCATTATTATTTCAAATCAAGTCCAACAGGACAATGGTCACTGCCGAAAATTTCGTTATATATTGTTGCTGCTTCAATCCTGTCCCGCAGCCTATCAGACACCAGGAAATAGTCAATTCTCCACCCTGCATTATTAGCCCTGGCCTTTCTGAGATATGACCACCAGGTATAGGCACCGGTTGTATCTGGATACATATACCGGAAGGTATCAGTAAAGCCAGCTGCAAGAAGTTCTGTAAACTTCTGACGCTCCTGGTCAGTAAAGCCAGCATTGTGATGATTTGTCTTAGGATTCTTAAGGTCAATCTCCTTATGGGCAACATTCAGATCACCGCAAACAATAACCGGCTTTTTCTTGTCCAGCTCCAGCAGATACTTCCTGAAGGCATCTTCCCATATCATACGATAATCAAGTCTCTCAAGCTCACGTTTAGAATTAGGTGTATATACCGTTACCAGATAATACTCCTCAAACTCCATCGTTATAACCCTGCCCTCATGGTCATGCTCCTCAATACCAAGACCATAGATAACATCCAGAGGCTTGACTTTAGTAAAAATAGCTGTACCGGAATACCCTTTCTTCTCCGCACTGTTCCAATACTGCTCATAGCCCTTAAGCTCAACAATAGCCTGATCAGGCTGCATCTTGGTCTCTTGAAGGCACAGGATATCTGCCCCCATATCATGAAAGGACTCCATAAAGCCCTTAGTCAGACAAGCTCTAAGTCCGTTTACATTCCAGGAAACAAATCTCATCTTAAAACCTCATTTCTGTATCACTGCTGGGTAGGGTCACCTACAGTCAGCAGGTAAGCAATCACGATAAAACCTAAGATAATACGATAATAGCCAAAGGCCTTGAAGTCATTGTTCTTAATATACTTCAGAAGGAATTTTATAGAAAGCACTGATACCACAAAGGCGGTAGCCATGCCAACAATCATTATAAGAATTTCTGCTCCAGTATAATGGAAACCGAATTTTACCAGCTTCAGCAGGCTGGCACCAAACATTACAGGAATGGCCAGGAAGAAGGTAAACTCAGCCGCCACAAAGCGGGAGGTACCAAAAAGGATACCGCCTAAGATAGTAGAACCGGAGCGGGAGGTCCCTGGTACCAGGGACAGTACCTGAAAGAGACCTATAATAAAGGCCGTCTTATAGCTGAGCTGATTAAGATTTCTAACGGAAGGTGTACGATTCTTATTGTAATTTTCTACAATGATGAACATTATACCGTAAAAAATCAGAGTTGCTGCTACCACAGGAGCTGTCATAAAGTGCTCCTCCATGTACTTATTAAACATAAGACCAATAACGGCAGCTGGTATACAGGCGAAAATCACCTTGTACCAGAGCTGAAAGGTATCACGTTTTTCCTGCCGGCTTTTCCAGCTGGAAAAAGGATTAAGCTTCTCAAAATTAAGTACAACTACGGCAAATATAGCACCAAGCTGAATAACCACAAGGAAAAATTCTTTAAACTCCGGACTGACATTCAGTTTGATAAATTCATCCACAAGAATCATATGTCCGGTACTGCTGATGGGAAGCCATTCGGTGATTCCCTCCAC
>CAMCDL010000103.1 GCA_945873565.1 uncultured Selenomonadaceae bacterium
ACAGAGTAATACGGCCTGTTTCAAGCACGTAAGCCCTATGGGCAATAGAGAGCGCCATATTTGCATTCTGCTCTACCAGAAGCACGGTTGTGCCAGCCTTATTAATATCTACAATAATATTGAAAATTTCCTTAATGAGCAATGGAGCAAGACCCATAGAAGGCTCGTCCAGCAAGAGAAGACGTGGACGGCTCATGAGAGCACGTCCCATTGCCAGCATCTGCTGCTCACCACCAGAGAGAGTACCTGCATCCTGAGTCATACGCTCCTTAAGGCGTGGAAATCTGGTGAATACCATCTCCAGATCCTCCTTGATGCCAGCCTTATCCTTGCGGGTAAAGGCACCAAGCTCAAGATTCTCCATAACAGTCATTTCGGCGAAAATGCGTCTGCCCTCTGGCACCTGGGAAATACCCTTAGCCACTATTTCATGGGCAGGCATTCCGGAAATAACACTATCCTCGAAGCTGATAGTGCCCTCCTTTGGCTTCAGGAGACCAGAAACAGTTCTCAGAATGGTAGACTTTCCAGCACCGTTAGCACCTATCAGGGTAACAATCTCACCCTGATTAACCTCCAGGGATACTCCCTTAATAGCGTGGATAGCACCGTAAAATACATTAATATCTTCAATTTTCAGCATAGAATTCATTGTATTATGCCTCCCCGCCCAGATATGCACGGATTACCTCAGGATCCTGCTGAATTTCTGCAGGTGTACCCTTGGCAATGATAATGCCATACTCAAGCACATATATACGCTCGCAGATACCCATTACCAGGCTCATATCATGCTCAATCAGGAGCACTGTCAGCCCGAACTCCTTACGGATCCAGCTGATCATTTCCATCAGTTCCTTGGTTTCCTGCGGATTCATACCAGCTGCAGGCTCATCAAGCAGCAGAAGCTTTGGCTTTGCAGCCAGTGCACGGGCAATCTCCAGACGGCGCTGTGCACCATAAGGAAGATTCTTCGCCTGTTCATCAGCCTTATCCTCCAGTTTGAAGATTTTCAGGAGGCGCATCGCCTCATCCTCAATCTCCTTTTCCTCCTTGAAATAGCGGCCTACTCTGGCAAAGGTTTCCATAAGGCCGTATTTTACATGGGAATGATAAGCAATCTTTACATTATCCAGAACACTGAGCTCAGAGAAGAGACGAATATTCTGGAAGGTACGTGCTATACCTGCCTGAGTAATCTCATAAGGCTTTTTACCTGCAATACTCCTGCCATCAAACATAATATCGCCTGAGGTAGGCTGATATACACCTGTGATAAGATTGAAGGCAGTGGTCTTGCCAGCACCATTAGGTCCAATAAGACCAACCAGCTCACCACGATTTATATAGAGATTAAAATCAGAAACAGCCTTCAGGCCACCAAATACAATGGAAGCCTTGTCAGCCCTCAGCAATGCCTCACTCATTATTCACGCCCCCTTTTCAAGATACGGCGGAAGATACCCATATTGGTAATCTCCATGTAGCCGAAGAGACCCTGCGGACGATAGAACATAAGCAGAATCAGAACAAGAGCATAAATAATCATACGGAACTCAGGCCAGTTGGCCAGAGCAGCAGAAATAAAGGTTACTACGAAGGCACCTGCAATGGAGCCAGTAATGGATCCCATACCACCCATAACCACCATAATCAGATAATTGAAGGAGGACAGGAAGGTAAAGGATGATGGGCTGATAATATAAAAATTATGCGCGAATAATCCGCCTGCAATACCTGCAAAGGCTGCACCCATTGTAAAAGCCATTACCTTATACTTTGTAGTGTTGATACCCATTGCCTCTGCTGCAATCTCATTCTCGCGGATAGCAATGCAGGCACGGCCATGAGAAGAATTAATAAAGTTCTTGATAACAAACAGGGTTATCAGCATAATGATGAAAACCCATGCAAAGTTTGTGTAGTGAGTAATACCCTGGAAACCAGCTGCACCGCCAACATAATCAATGTTCATAATGACGATTCGGATAATTTCACCAAGGCCAAGGGTAGCAATAGCCAGATAGTCACCTCTGAGCCTCAGAGTAGGCAGACCGATAAGAAAACCCAGGAATCCAGCTGCCAACGCACCAGCTGCCAGTGCCACAATAAATGGCAGCTTAAAGAAGGTAGTCAGAACTACGCCCACATAAGCACCTACCGCCATAAAGCCGGCATGTCCAAGAGAGAACTGTCCAGTATAACCATTTATCAGGTTAAGGCTGACAGACATAATAACATTAATACCAATAATAATGAGATTCAGCTCCCAGAAGGAACCGATAATTTTTGTAGAAATAAGGCCCTGAAGCACTGCGAACAATACAATGCCAAAAGCCAGCATTATCAAATCGTTCTTGCGAAGCAAGTTCATATCTCTCACCTCACACTTTCTCTCTTCTGTTCTTGCCCAGGAGACCTGAAGGCTTAAACAGGAGAACCAGAATCAGAATACCGAAGGCTGCCGCATCGCGGAATGTAGAGGACAAAAAGCCTGATACCATAGCCTCGATAACACCCAGAATGATACCGCCGGTAACAGCACCTGGCAGTATACCGATACCACCAAGAACTGCTGCAACAAAGGCTTTAAGGCCTGGCATAATGCCCATCAGCGGATCAATAGAATTATAGTAAACACCAACCAGAACGCCGGCAGCTGCTGCCAGAGCAGAACCGATGCAGAAGGTATAGGATATTACTCTGTCAGCATTAATACCCATAAGCTGAGCAGTCTCAACATCAAAGGAGGCTGCACGCATCGCCTTTCCCAGCTTGGTTTTCTGAACAATATAGGTCAGAATTACCATCAGGATAAGGGTAATACCCATAATCATCATCTGCTGTCCATTAACTACGAACGGTCCGATGTTATATGCTATATTATCAATAACATTAGGAAAAGTGCGCGGGGTAGGAGTTACAAAATACATGCTTGCATACTCCAAGAAAAAGGAAACACCAATTGCGGTAATAAGGATAGAAATTCTTGGTGCATGACGAAGAGGCTTATAAGCAAGGCGCTCCACCAGCATACCAAGAAGGCCAGTAACAACCATGGATACCAGGAGGGCTGGAACTATTGACATCTCTGCCCTGGTTACAGCGAAAAATCCAATGTATGCACCTACCATATAGATATCACCATGAGCGAAGTTAATCAGCTTGATGATACCATATATCATGGTATAGCCCAATGCAATCAGCGCATAGATGCTGCCCAGAGAGACGCCATTTATGAGCTGCTGCACAAATTGATGGGTAAAATCCATATATTTACCTCCATATCTAAAAACTGAGAAAAAGGCCGCATTACTGCGGCCTTTTCCGGTTTAGGCAAAGCCTTGATAATCTTGAATAATCTTAGAACTTACTTCTCTGGAGCAATCTTTGCCTTCAGCTCATACTTGCCATCCTTGTTCTCAATGATGACAGCTTCCTTGATAGGGTTGTGATTGCTTGGATCCATAGTAATCTTTGCAGTAGCTACCTGCAGATCCTTAGTTGCCTCGATTGCCTGACGGATTGCATCACCATCAAGGGAAGAAGCACGCTTCAGAGCATCAATGAGGAGCTTGCCGCAGTCATAACCGAGAGCAGCGAATACGTTAGGAGCATGGCCATATTCCTTCTTGAAGGTCTCGATAAAGGACTGAGCCTCAGCATCCTGATCGAAGTAATGAGTGGAGAAGAAGGTATTGTTCAGAGCATCTGCACCTGCAATATCAGCTACCTTAGGATCATCCCATCCATCGGTGCCGAGCAGAGGGCAGCTGATACCCATCTCTCTAGCCTGCTTTACAATCTTACCTGCTTCCTCATAGTAGCAAGGAACAAAGATAACATCAGCATTTGCAGTCTTGATCTTAGTCAGAGCAGCCTTGAAATCCTGATCCTTTGCCAGGAAAGCCTCCTCCATTACAACCTTACCGCCATTAGCCTCGAAGGTCTCCTTGAAAACCTTGCCCAGGCTCTTGGAGTAATCAGAGCTGGAATCAATGTACATAACTGCAGTCTTAGCCTTCAGATCCCTTGCAGCGAACTGAGCCATTACAGTACCCTGCTGAGGATCGATAAAGCAGCTGCGGAATACGAATGGCTTTAATTCGCCATCCTTAACAGTTACATTAGGGTTAGTTGCTGCAGGAGCAACAATTGGAACCTTATTCTGGGTAGCAACATCAGACTCAGCAATAACATTTGCAGTAACTGCTGGTCCAACGATAGCAACAACCTTATCATCAGAAATCAGTTTGGTAGCTGCATTAACGGACTCAGCTGCTTCGGACTTGGTGTCAGCCTCGATAATGGTAATCTTCTTGCCGTTGATACCGCCAGCCTCATTAGCCTCTTTAACTGCCAGCTTCAGACCTTCCATGCAGGCAGTACCATAGTTTGCCTGGTTACCAGTCAGCTCAAAGTTTGCGCCTACCTTAATATCATCACTGGATGCAGCCTCATCACCGCAGCCTGCGAACACGCTGCCCAGCATAGCAATACCGAGAACAGCACTTGCAAGACGCATTGCCTTTTTCTTGAAAAACATACTAATTCCTCCTATTCTTTTATCCGGCACACAGCGGGAGGAAAATCCCCCTAGCACCATTGGTGTTATTATACTTTAGTCATGCTGTTATGTCAATGTAGGCGGACAAATGTACATCAATGTTTTTTTGCTATCCCTGCAGGCCGCCAACGTCTGAAATATCCTATTATCAGAAACACCGAGCTGACAATCAGTCCAAGAAACAGAGGAGGCATTAACGATAGCCCAAGAAGCTCAATAATAATCGGGATGAATGTTGCGGCTGCAACTGAGCAGAAGGCCCATTTCTTAGAAATGCTGCGGGGACTGAATACTGCAATGGTAAATGGCAGGAATACTCCCGCTCCCCTCAGAGCCATAGACATATAATTCCAGAAAAGCACCTGTGAATCAAGATTTACCAAAGCAATAGCTGAAGCCAAGGCCATAACCCCCACAACCACCAGCCGGGTAACCTTCAGATATGATTTCTCTGGAATTTTCACCAGCTTAGAGATTATGTCTCTGGTCAGCATAGTACCTATCCCAAGAGAAAGGCCGCCAATAGATCCCACAAGACTCAGCATAATTCCGCCAAGAGCCATGCCAGCCAGCCATACCGGCTGATAATTAACCAGGTATATCGGCAGTACAAGGATTGGAGTAACATCAGGAGCTGCTGCAAACATATACATACCGATGGCTACAGACGGCAATCCCACCGGGATTACTATAGTCGCCGCAGCAAAGCAGCCTAGGCTTGCCACCCGCGGCGAAGAGGCTGAAAAAATGCATTGTATATAGGTCTGAGTACATAACACACCCACAATAACCGAGGCTAGACTGGACATGCTTACGCCAACATCCTTGCCCATCATGCTGAGTCTGTAGCCTTCAAAGAATACTGCGTCAAAATCCTTCAGCTCCATAAGAGCCATAAAGGCTGCTGCACCGGCAGCAAAAAGGCTTATCCAGATAACCACCATCTTAAGCCAGCCACCAACACCAGTGCTTTTCATACCGCCAAAGAAAATATAAGCCGCTACAAGTGCTACCAGCAGGACTGCTGATGGATATACCCCGACCCCCAGCATTGCTGCTATAAGCTGAATGCCAGGCAGGCAGCTTGCTACTGCACTGAATAAAATGCCAGCTGACGAAACAATACCAGCCATAGAGGCCGCCTGATTGCCATAATTGCGCTTCAGATATTGCGGTATGGTTTCCAGTCCTGTACTTCGCAGAGGTTTTGCATAAAACAGGCCCATAATAATGAAAGCAATACCAGAGCCAAGGGTAAACCACCAGGCCGAAAATCCCAGAGTGAAGGCCAGCTGTGCTGTTCCCACAGTGGCTCCTCCGCCAACTACCGTACCAGCTATACTACCTGCTACCAGAGTAACCCCCGCGTTTCTTCCTCCCAAGCTATAGCCCTCTGCCGACTTTACGCTGCGAGCTGCATATATACCGCCACCAATAACCACCATAACTGTGACCAGCATTATAACTATATGCAAAAATGTAAGCTCCATATAAATCAACCTTCTTTAGAAAAATGTGCAACTGTCTCTTATACACATCTCCGAGCCCACGAGACGTAGAGGAATCTCG
>CAMCDL010000104.1 GCA_945873565.1 uncultured Selenomonadaceae bacterium
AGATTCCTCTACGTCTCGTGGGCTCGGAGATGTGTATAAGAGACAGCCCCTACAGATAGATAACATGCAATATTTCTGCAGCAGGTATACTCTCCCTGAGGTCGTAGGGAAAACAGCTTCAGCAGCGGTTAATTATTTCGTCAGCAAAGGCTACTGTCCGAGCAAAGCGAGTTTAGCCTTTGCAGAAATAATACCGCGGAGGAAGCGTTAAGTTTTCCCGTTCCGAAGGAGAAGTGTGCCTGCTGCAGGATATATGCAGATTATCCAATTACAAAATAGGGACTCCCCGCCGGGAGCCCCTACAGCGGGAGCCCCCTACAGCGGGAGCCCCTACAGACAGATAACATACTATATTTCCACAGCAGGTATACTCTCCCTGAGGTCGTAGGGAAAACAGCTTCAGTAGCGGTTAATTATTTCGTAAGCAAAGGCTACTGTCCGAGCAAAGCGAGTTTAGCCTTTGCAGAAATAATACCGCGGAAGAAGCGTTAAGTTTTCCCGTTCCGAAGGAGAAGTGTGCCTGCTGAGAAAATATGCAGATCATCATATTACGAAATAAGGGCTCCCCGCCGGGAGCCCCTACAGACAGATAACATACAAATATTTCTGCAGCAGGTATATTCTCCCTTAGCCGTAGAGAAAGTGTGCCTGCTGCAGGATATATGCAGATTATCCAATTACAAAATAAGGGCTCCCCGCCGGGAGCCCCTACAGCGGGAGCCCCTACAGACAGATAACATACAATACTCACATATGGAATTTATTTCCCCAAAAACCTTGGCGCCCGCTTTTCTGCAAAGGCGGTAACACCCTCCTTGAAGTCCACTGTTCCTAGTAAGGAGGAGGATGCCAGTGACTCAAAGGTCAGCGTCTCCTCAAGAGATGCACTATAATCGTTTACAGCCTTCTTGGTCATTGCCACTGCCAGCGGAGCTGCCTCAGCCAGCCTTGCAGCCAGCTTCATTGTAGCCGCCTCCAGTTCCTCTTGAGCAAATACACCATTTACCAGATTCAGATGCTCAGCCTCCTGGGCCCCTACCGGCCTTGCAGTAAGCATAAGCTCCTTGGCCTTCGCCATGCCCACAGCCTTGGCCAGATAATAAAAGCCGCCACAATCAGGAGAAAGACCAACATTTACAAAGCTCTGGATAAACTTTGCATTATCTGCAGCATATGCCATATCGCAGGCCAGAGCCAGATTAAAGCCAGCTCCAGCAGCCACACCATTTACCATGGCAATTACCGGCTTGCTCATATCATGGATAAGCTTTACTATGGTGCCTACCTTTACTATAAACTGACGGCGCTCCTCAGTAGTGTGCAGGTCATCCAGTGTCTTAAGATCTCCACCAGCGGAAAAAGCTCTGCCGCTTCCTGTTACTACTACTACCCTTACCTGGCTATCCGTTTCAGCCTCCTGAAGGCTACGGATAAATCCCTCCACCAGATCAAGGCTCATAGAATTCAGGCTCTTAGGACGATTCATAGTAATGGTGGCAATGCGGTCTGATACCTTATAAATAATAGCTTCCTCGCTCATGCTTTTTCCTCCGTTTTAGATAAGGCCCTGCTCAATCAGGTCATAAATTGCCTTTATTACGCCATGCTCGGCATTGCTCTTAGCTCTGAAGCGGGCAACCTCCTTAAGCCTTGGATGTGCGTTTTCCATAGCGAAGCTATAATATACAGCACTCATCATTTCATAATCATTCAGGAAATCACCAAAGGCAGCACACTCATCAAAGCCTATTCCCAGCTTGGCAATAAGGTGCTTTATGCTCTCGCCCTTATTAGCACCATTATTTGTCAGGTCCACCCAGAGATCACTGCTCAGAGAAACCTGCATTTCAGGCTTAAATTCATCAAAGCTATGATAGATATTCTTTTCTGCCTGCCAGTTGTGATTGTCTGCCAAAGCAATCTTGACTATTTCATCATCTATATCATCAAAGCTTTCAATAAACTCGTACTTGCTGAAATACTTCCTACATTCATCCAGATATTTTTCCCAGTGGGGCAGGATATAGCTGGCCTTCTTGGCGCAGGCAACGGGATAAATTCCTGGCAGAGAAAGACTCTTGTTCCAGATGCGGCGGCATACTTCACGGTCCATTACATTTGAATAAAGCTCAGTACCCTTGCCATCCCTTACCATACAGCCGTTTTCAGCCATAAATATCATGCTGTCACGGTGCTTCTCAAAGCTCTTTACCAGAGAATGATACTGACGTCCGCTGGCTGGCACAAAGCGCACATTTCGCTTTTTCAGCTCTGCCATCAGGTCATCAAATTCCTCTGGCACCTTGCCATTTTCATCCAGCAGGGTTCCATCCATATCGGAAAAAATCAGCTTAATCATATTTATCCCTCTTCCAAAGAAATCATGGTGCGCTTACGATGGCTAAACTGGATAATTTCCTTATAACCAAAGCTTCTGAGATATTCTCTTGCCTCATCATTATAGCTGCCGCAATCTTCTGGCTGATGTGCATCAGAAGATGTAATTGCTGGCAGTCCATACTGAGCTGCTATTTTCATGAAGTCCGGGTATGGGGAAATCTCAGCTATAGGATAACGGTAGTATGTACCTGTATTGACATCGATACCCATTCCTGCTTTTTTCAAGGCCTCAGCAGCTCTTATCAGATATGGCGTAACATCAAAATCAGGAATGTGCTTGAATAAGCGGATATTAAAAGGATGTCCCAGCAAATCGTAAAGTCCGCTGGCACAAAGATGCTCAACCTCCTGGACATACCATTCATATATTTCCTCAAGGCTATGGTTTTCCCACTCTGCCATAATCTCCGAGGAGTCATAGGCCCAGCCCTTCAGGAAGTGAATGGATCCAATTATATAGTCAAAGTCATACTTATCCAAGATTTCCTTTACCTTAGCCTGGTTCTGGAAATTACATACCTCGATACCGGTCTTGACATTATAGCCTAAGCCTCGGAGCTTTGCCATAAAGCTGAAGTAATCCTCCAGAGTATGCTTGAATTTATTGCTCTTGAGCCACTTCTTCTGGAATTCCCCTACGAAGGAATCATCCAAAATCAGGTCATCATAATAAAGAGACTCAAACTCAGGAAAGGTGTGGGTATGCTCAGAAATACCGATTTCAGATAAGCCTCGCTTTTCAGCCGCTTCAAAGAAGCCCCTAACCCATTCCACATCGTAGTCGCCCTTTTCAAAATGCATATGGTAATCCAGCTTCATTATTCATTACCTCGATTCCAGCCCTTGCGTCCGTGATATAGGCACCAAGGCTCCTCTGCCATATAGTCACCATCATTATAGTAAGCAGCCCTTGCCCGGCAGCCGCCGCAGGCCCTCTTAAACTGGCATTGTCCGCATCCGCCTTTATATTCAAGGGTACGCAGGGTATTTAATACCTCGCTGTTTTTCCAGATTTCATCAAATGGAGTCTCTCTTACATCTCCAAGCTCCATATTCAGGTATGCGCATGGCTGCACCTTGCCTCTAGGACTGATAATACAATATGAGGTTCCTGCCAGGCAGCCTCTATGGAATCTGGTCTTTACCCCCATCTGGGCAGCTATACGCATAAATTGCGGAGCACAGGTTGGCTTAAGCTCAATAGATACCTCCTGCTGCTTTCTCATTATGCGGGTAAGCACTGATTCATACTCCTCTGCCCTGAGAGATTCTGCCTCAATGGTCTTAGCTCTTCCAGTAGGTACCAGGAAGAAGAAATGATGTGCTACCGCTCCTTCTGCCACGGCAAAATCAGTAATAGCCTCCAGTTCGTGGCTATTCCAGTCCATTACTGTGGTATGAATCTGGAAAGGCAGTCCTGCCTGACGGCAGTTTCTCATACCCTGGACTGCTCCCTCCCAGGCTCCCTCAAAACGGCGGAAGCTGTTATGCTTCTCCACGTCAAGGGAATCCAGGGAAATACCCATCCCCATAGCGCCAGCAGCCTTCAGCTTCTGTGCCATCTCCAGTGTTATCAGGGTGCCATTAGTACCGAATACAGGCCTCAGTCCCAGCTTAGTGGCATAAGCTACCAGCTCTACAATATCTGGCCGCATCAGAGGCTCGCCACCAGAAAATATCATTATTTTGAAATTTGCTCTTGCTATCTGCTCCAGCAAAACCTTTGCCTCAGCTGTAGACAATTCCTCATCAGCCTTGCAGCCCGCATCACGGTAGCAGTGATCGCAGAACATGTTGCAGGCATTGGTGGTATTCCATGATACTATCATACATCTTCCTCCCCAGCTATGCCGATTTCCTCATCAGTAAGATAGCATGATGGATCAGATTCCCAGAAATCTCCAGTCTGAGCCTCTGCTCTGGTACGGAAGTTGCCATTGCAGTTGTCCAAAAACTGACATCTGCTGCAGCGGCCCTTAAGAAGCGGCTTTCTGTTTTTAAGACCTGCCATAATCGGATGGGATACATCCTGCCAGATATCTCCGAATTTTCTTTCACGGACATTTCCGAAGGTATGATGCTGAGTAAACTGGTCTGGATGAACATAGCCCAGAGGATCTACCTCAGCAAAGGCTATACCAGAACGGTTGCCGCCATTCATGGCAATAAAGTCCTTTATCTGAGCTGCCAGCTCCTCATCACCATCCTTCAGGGCCTTGAGATACATATATACACCATCGCAATGGTTATCTACAGTCAGTATTTCCTTTTCCAGGCCCCGGTCCTCGAAGTCCTTTGTACGGCGGATAATTGTATCCATTGCCTTGCGGGACTCCTCCGCAGTTACATCCTGGTCCATCATCTTATTGCCTCGGCCAGAATAAACCAGATGATAAAAGCATACTCGGTTTATATTTTCCCGCTCAATGAAATCAAATATATTATCCAGCTCCTGGATATTGTGGTGATTGATAGTAAATCTGAGACCTACTCGCTGGCCCACTGCCACGCAGTTCTGTATACCCTCCATAGCTCTGTCATAGGCCCCCTCAACTCCACGGAAGCTGTCATTGACATCCTTAAGACCGTCAAGAGATATTCCTACATAGCCGACACCGATATCCTTTATACGCTGAGCAACCTCCCTGGTAATCAACGTACCATTGGTAGAAAGGGTCGGTCTGAGTCCCTTTTCCTTTGCATACTCTGCCAGCTCAAAGAAATCTGGTCTTATTAAAGGCTCGCCGCCAGAAAACAGCAACACAGGCACCTTAAACTCTGCCAGGTCATCAATAAACCTTTTGGCCTCCTCTGTGGTCAGCTCATTCTGATATTTCTGAGCATCCGAGCTCATGTAGCAGTGACGACATTTCAGATTACAGGTTTTAGTAGAATTCCACACCACTACCGGTCCCATGCTATCAGAGGTACCATTCTTTGCCTTGTGAGCAGAGTTATGATATCTAAGGCTATCACCGTAATATTCTCTAGCAAAAAGCAGTTTTGTTATGCTTATCATCAATTATCTCCCAGTTCAGTTTTATTTTAACCTTATTCCATCCATTATAATCCGAAGCTTGCTGCTGATATTCTCTTCAAAAGAAATAGGTATCCGGCTGAAGGCAGCTGCCTGGAACAGTGAATGGAACATTTCCGTAATCAGCTCAGGTGCTATATCATTCCTGAAGCACCCATCCTTCTGACCTTCCTTTACCAGATTTAAAAACAGCATCATAAAATGCGGTGCATTGCTTCCGCGATTGCCTGATTCATCCTTAGAGCTTCCAGCGCTGATAAACAGAGGTATAACAAACCGCCGCTCATCAATAAGCCTTGCCGTCAGCATTATAAGCCTTGGCAGAGCCTTGCTGATAGGCACGCCATCCTCCTGCATTTCAGCCTGTTCCTGCTGAAGCGTCGAGCTCATCTGATTAAGTATAGCCTTCAGAACATCCTCCTTAGAGGAAAAATAATTATAGAAGGTGCCAACACCCATATCAGCCTCATTCATGATATCTGCTATTGATGTTGATTGAAATCCGCAGCTATCAAACAGCTTGGCTCCTGCTTCCAGAATAGTATTTCTTGCTTGTATTTTTTTACGTTCCCGTCTGGATAGCTGTTCTTCCATTTTCATCCCTCCATAAGGGTTATTATATATGAAAATTAGCTTATTTTCCAGCAATAATGAATAACAT
>CAMCDL010000105.1 GCA_945873565.1 uncultured Selenomonadaceae bacterium
TCTTTATACATTCGACAAGTTTTATAAATATCCTTTAATATTTTTGCCTTATTTTAAAAGCATTTACAATTACTTTACAAAGCTCTGGTAATAGATTTTACACATGAATATTAATCTAATTACAGTGATAAGTTAACCCATCTATAAAGAAGGAGTGTACAAAATGAAAAAAATTATTCTAGCGATTATGTCAATCTTGTCCATGGTGTGCATGGCTGCAGGCTGTGGAGGAGGAAGCTCTGATAACGTAAGCAGTCTGAGCGGAACAGTATCCACTAACGGTTCAACCTCTATGGAAAGTGTGGTTGGCATCCTGTCAGAGCAGTTTATGCACGACAACGCAGGTGTAACTATTACTTATGATGCATCAGGTTCTGGTACCGGAATTGAAGCAGCTGGCAAGGGAAGCTGTGATATAGGACTGGCTTCACGCGGTCTTAAGGATAGTGAAAAAGCTAAGGGTCTGAAGGAAACTACTGTGGCTCTTGATGGTATTGCAATTATTGTTAATGAGAAATCATCTCTGGATGATATCAAGCTGGAGGATATTGCAAAGTTATTTGACGGAACTGCTTCCGATTGGAGTATGGTAGGTGGCAAGAGCGGTCAGGTAGCAGCAATTGGCCGTGAAGCAGGTTCTGGTACCCGTGATGGTTTTGAGTCTATTACCAAGACCAAGGATAAGTGCAAGCTGGCTCAGGAGCTGACCTCAACTGGTGCAGTTATTGAGGCTGTTAAGAACAGCGAAAGTGCTATTGGCTACGCATCATTTGCAGCTGTGGAAAACCAGAAGGGTATTAAGGTATTAAAGGTTAACGGTGTAGAGTGTAATGAGGATAATATTTTCAATGGAAGGTATGCTATTCAGCGTCCATTTAATCTGATTACTAAGGCTGATACAAAGCTCAGCAAGGCAGCTCAGGCGTTCTTCGACTTTATGACCTCCAAGGAAGCAGCTGCACTGATTACTAAGGCTGGAGCAGTACCTGTTAATAAATAAGGACGGTAATAATGAAAAACACAACTCAATGGCAGATTATGATGGAACAGATTATAAACGGACTGTTTCTATTGTGTGGCATTGTAGCAGTGGGCTTTGTACTGGTAATCACCATTCATCTGGTGATTGCCGGTATGCCGGCCATCATGCAAATAGGAGCTGCAGATTTCCTTTTAGGTACAGTCTGGCAGTCTACGGCAAGCACCACTGAACCATCATACGGGATACTCCCCTTTATCCTGACTAGTATATATGGCACCGCTGGTGCTGTAGTACTAGGAGTTCCTATTGGACTGCTTACAGCACTATATCTGGCTAAGGTTGCTCCTCCATCCCTGGCCAGAGTAGTGCATGTAGCAGTGGAGCTTCTGGCGGGTATACCCTCAGTAGTATATGGACTTGCAGGAATGATAATCCTGGTGCCTGCAATTCAGCAGATGTTTGAGCTTTCTTCAGGTGCAACATTAATGGCAGCAATAACTGTGCTGACTATTATGATTCTGCCATCCATTATCAATGTTTCAGAAACATCCCTTAAGGCTGTACCGAAGGAATATGAAGAGGCGTCAATGGCCCTCGGGGCAACAGAGCTGGAAACTTATTTTCGTGTAAGTGTACAGGCTGCTAAGAGCGGTATTGCTGCTGCTGTAGTTCTTGGTGTCGGCAGGGCAATCGGCGAAGCTATGGCTATCATTATGGTTTCGGGAAATGTAGCTAATATGCCGGGGCTGCTTGAGCCAGTTCGCTTTATGACTACTGCAATTGCTTCAGAGATGTCCTACGCACCAGCAGGATCATTACAGCATCAAGCATTGTTTTCTATAGGACTGGTCCTTTTCCTATTCATAATGATGATTAATGTATTTTTGAATATGTTTGTAAAGGGAAGGAGGGTGTAAAATGACTAATACTGCTGTGGCAGAGGAGGGTATCCGGCCTTTAGGCAGTCACCTTTCCAGACGGCAGCTGTGGAACTGGTGTGCAAGGCTTTCATTATATGTAAGCGCAGCCTTGACCAGTCTTCTGCTGGTATTCATGATTGGTTACATCTTTTATAGAGGGGTTCCATATCTTACCTGGGAACTTCTATCTACACAGAGCAGCTATCTGAACAAAAGCATAGGTATTTTTCCTAATCTGGTAAATACTGTTTATATTATTTTTGTGGCCATGAGTATAGTTCTTCCTCTGGGAATCGGAGCCGCGGTTTACCTGACAGAATATGCTACCAGCCGTAAGCTGATGAAGCTGATTGAATTTGCTGCAGAGTCTCTTACTGGCATTCCTTCCATTATATTCGGTTTGGCCGGAATGGTTCTGTTCACGGAGGTACTCGGTCTCAAGCAAGGAATACTGGCTGGTGGCCTTACGCTGGTAATGATGATATTGCCACTGATAATGCGCACTACCCAGGAGAGTCTGAAGACAGTACCCCAAGCCTACAGAGAGGGGGCCATGGCTCTTGGCGCTGGTAAATGGCATACAATCAGGACAGTGGTTCTTCCTAATGCGCTGGATGGAATTGTAACTGGCAGTATCTTAGCAACTGGACGTATTGCGGGTGAGTCGGCCGCTCTTCTGTTTACAGCAGGCTTTGGTCTGGTTCTGAACGATTTTCTGACAGCCATGGAAGCATCGTCAGCTACCCTTACAGTGTCATTATACGTATACGCCTGTGAAAGAGGTGAAACTGGTGTGGCGTTTGCCATAGCCCTGATTTTGCTTACTATGACCCTGTTTCTGAATATGCTGGCCAGCTTTGCCGCATCTGCCCTGAAAAATAAATAAGGGAGCAGATTCATAAGCTGAGAAATAAAATATTAGGAGAAGCTATGAATACAATTCTAGAAGTTAAGGACCTTAATTTGTGGTATGGTGAACACCATGCTCTTCATGATATTTCTGTTAACATTCCGAAGCAGAACATTACAGCCCTCATAGGACCTTCTGGCTGCGGAAAGTCCACCTTTCTGAAAACTTTAAACAGAATGAATGATATGGTGGAAAACATAAAGATTACTGGAAATGTAATTTACAACGATGCTAATATTTATGGGCCTAAGGTAGATGTCACATGGCTCAGAAAGCGTATTGGCATGGTTTTTCAGAAACCGAATCCGTTTCCTATGAGCATTTATGATAACATAGCCTATGGACCACGGACCCATGGTATTACATCCAAGATGAAGCTGGATGCCATAGTTGAAAAGTCCTTGAAGGATGCAGCTATCTGGGATGAAGTAAAGGACAGATTAAGAGCCTCCGCTCTTGGCCTGTCAGGTGGTCAGCAGCAGCGCCTCTGTATTGCCAGGGCATTGGCAGTTGAGCCTGACATTCTGCTTATGGATGAGTCTACCTCAGCACTGGATCCTATTTCTACAGGAAAAATTGAAGAACTGGCAGTAGAGCTTAAAAAGAACTATACCGTTATTATGGTTACCCATAATATGCAGCAGGCTGTCCGTATATCTGATTATTGTGCATTCTTCCTGATGGGAGACTTAGTTGAATTTAATAACACTGAGCAGATGTTTTCCATTCCAAAGGATAAAAGGACTGAGGATTATATTACAGGGAGGTTTGGCTGATGAGGTCGCAATTTGATAGACAGCTGGAAATGCTTCATTATGAAATGCATATTATGGGTAAGCTTTGTGAAACAGCTATCAATAATTGTACAGCGGCATTGCTGGTTGGTGATATTGAAAAGGCTGTAAATATGGGGGAATTGTCCAATCAGATAACCAATCAGGAGAGGTATATAGAAAATATCTGTGTAAAAATGCTCATGCAGCAGCAGCCGGTTGCCAGGGATCTCAGAACAATTTCGGCCGCCCTGAAGATGGTTACAGATATGAAGAGAATAGGCGATCAGTCCTGTGATATAGCTGACATCATTTCTGTAGGGAATGTAAGCAGTCATACCTCCACTGCTGGTTTTGGCCCTATGACCGCGCAGGTAATAAAAATGGTTAACAGAAGCGTTGAATCCTTTGTTAAGCAGGATATGAAGCTTGCCAGCTCTGTGCTCACAATGGATGATATAGTTGATAACTGTTTTATTGAAATCCGGAAGGAGCTTCTTGAGGGACTTAAAGCAGATACTCCGGAATATAGTGATGAGACAGCACTTGATCTCCTTATGATTGATAAATATCTGGAGCGCATTGCTGATCATGCTGTCAACGTTGCTCAATGGGTTATTTTTTCGAAGACCGGTGAAATAAAGGTTGAAAGATAGCTGGTAAAGTACTATTGCAGGGTAATATGATAAAAATAATGTTTGCCCTATTATTTAGGATGATATATTATATTGTTAGCCTGAGATTGATAAATTTTTTATGAGCTTGGTTTGGGAGAAGCAGCGGGATGATTTACTGTGTGGAAGATGATGAAAGTATTCGTGAGCTTGAGATATATGCTTTGAAAAGTGCTGGCTTTGAAGGTCGGGGTTTTTCAGAAAGCGAAAGCTTTTGGCGGTCCATGGCAGTAAAAAAGCCTCGTCTGATTCTCCTGGATATTATGCTGCCTGGTGAGGATGGGCTTTCTATTCTCAAGCGGCTGCGCAAGGATTCATCAACAGCAGATATACCAGTGATTATGACCACAGCAAAGGGAACCGAATATGATAAGGTTCAGGGTCTTGATTCTGGTGCAGATGACTATCTGGCCAAGCCTTTCGGTATGATGGAGATGCTGTCGCGTATACGGGCGGTGCTTCGTCGAAGTGAGGTAAAGAATGATAATCTGGCAACGGTTATCACCTTTCAGGGGTTAAGGCTGGATAAGGCAAGCTATGCAGTATATATAAACGAAGAGCCTGTAGATGTCACCAAAAGAGAGTTTGAGCTTCTGCATATGTTTATGTCTAAGCCTGGACAGGTATTTACCCGCGAGGTAATTCTTGGGGAAATATGGGGAATAGATTATGCTGGGGAAACCAGAACTGTTGATATGCACGTGAGTACCCTTCGGACTAAGCTGAAGGATTATGGCAGCATGATTCATACTGTGAGGGGTATTGGTTATCGTATGGATATCAGGTAATTTATCTTTTCCTTAGAAGTTAAGAGGTCAATAAAATATGAGAAGACGTTTTATGATGGCAATGGGGAGCGTTGTCATCTTTTTATTAGCGACAGGATTAATTATGCTGGCCATATTTGATTATTTTTCTGAAGCGCAGCGGCAGGAGCTTAAACTTCAGACATCTATGGCTGCCCAGGGAGTAGAGCTGGGAAAATTATCATATTTAGAGGGATTGCCGCTAGGCAATTACCGTATTACATGGATTGAGGATAACGGACAGATTTTATATGATAGCCAGCCGCAGGAGCAGGAAATGGAGAATCATCTGAACCGTAAGGAGGTTCAGCAGGCTCTTGCAGAGGGTTATGGAGAAAGCCAGCGTTATTCAACAACCATGCTGGAGAAAATGATTTATTCAGCCCAGAGATTGTCAGATGGGTCTGTTATCAGAGTAAGTATGCCACAGCATACTATTTTTTTATTTATACTGGATATGGCATTTCCAATTGCAATTATAGTAATGCTGGTATGCGTAATATTAGTGATTTTTTCCTACAGGCAGACGAAAAAAGCTAATCAGGAGGAGTCTGAGCAGATGCGGCGGGAATTTACTGCCAATGTGTCACATGAATTAAAATCACCGCTGCATGCTATTTCAGGCTATGCAGAACTGCTTAAGAGCGATATGGTTCTAGAGGGTGATACCAGCTATTTTGCAAGTAAAATATATGATGAATCTCAGAGAATGATAAGGCTTGTGCAGGATATTATAACTTTATCCCGTCTTGACGAGGGTGAAGAAAATACAGTAAAAAATAAAATTGACCTGTATGTTCTGGCTGAAGCAATATGCGACGAGCTTTCACCACTAGCTAAAGAAAAGGATGTTGTGCTGGAAATTGCAGGCACTAATGTGATAATCGATGGCATTCCGCAGCTGCTGCACAGCATGCTCTATAATATCTGTCTCTTATACACATCTGACGCTGCCGACGATATGCAGTGTG
>CAMCDL010000106.1 GCA_945873565.1 uncultured Selenomonadaceae bacterium
TGGAAAGCGCCGCTGGTATGATAGGCCTTAATGGCCGCAGGAGAAGAACCACCGGTTATGCCGGTGGGTTCCTTTTTTTCGTAATTGGATAATCTGCAGGATGTTATGGAAATTATGTTAATGATGCTATATAATTGGTGTTAGTTATACACACCCAAAATGAGAATACGTAGAGGGAATGAAAATGAATATACAGATATTTGGCACTAAAAAATGCAATGATACTAAAAAGGCGGAGCGCTTTTTCAAGGAGCGGGGAATTAAATATCAGTTCATAGATATGAAGGATAAGGGCATGAGCAAGGGGGAGTTTGCCTCAGTAGCCCAGTCTAATGGCGGCATTGATAACATGATCAGCTGGGAGGGGAAGGACAAGGACGCTTTGGCCTTGATAAAATATATCACTGATAAGGATAAGTTGGAGAAAATTCTGGAGAACCAGCAGGTAATAAAAACGCCGATAGTACGTAATGGAAAGAAATCTACTCTGGGTTATCAGCCGGATGTGTGGAAAGAGTGGGAGTAAATAAAGGTAAGTATTGTTCAATTATTGGAGTGAAGAGCATGAAAGTAATCTATATAGCGGTGCTGGCTGGTGTTGTGATTTTTGCAGCAGCAATGGCATTTGCGCAGAAGGAAGATGGTGATACTGTTGTCAGTGATGGAGCTGCAGCAGTGACAGAAAGCAGGAAAGGAGCAGAAGAAATGAATTACACCAGTATATCCATGATGGAAGCAAAGCAGATATTTGAAAAAGATGGAAAGGGCGGATATATAATTCTTGATGTAAGACGTCCAGACGAATTTGTAAGAGGACATATTCCAGGAGCTATCCATATAGCTAATGAAACCATAGGTGTTGACCAGCCGAAGGCCTTGCCAGATAAAGAACAGGTCATATATGTATACTGCCGCAGCGGCAACAGAAGCAAGCAGGCCGCTGGCAAGCTGGCAGCTATGGGGTATAGCAATATAATTGAAATTGGCGGAATTATGGATTGGGACGGAGAGATAGAGAAATTTTAAATAAATTAATTTTAAAACTATCATTTTGAGATGTATATGGTTTAAAAATATACCATCTACAGGTTGTATAGTTCAATAATAATTAATATAATATATATAGCAGGTGAGAGAAAATTTGTCACCTTTTTAGTATCCTATTTATATTTAGACTTGACACTGATATCTGGGAAAGAGTACAATGTTTATGTAAAAACTTATTGTGTCATAGCGAGGTACTATAGGTTATTACAATAAGGTCTGGTTACGTAACCAGTACCGCAAAGCTCTAACGGCTTGTCAGTGATGGCAAGCCGTTATCTTATTTTTAGGAGGAATTTGTTATGAGATATGTATTAGGCCTGGATATTGGTATTGCTTCTGTGGGCTGGGCAGTCCTTGCACTTGATAGTAATGATGAGCCTTATAAGATAGAAGCACTTAATTCACGTATTTTTTCTCAGGCAGAGAATCCTAAAACTGGTGAGTCTCTTGCTTTGCCTAGAAGAAGTGCCAGAGGATCAAGACGTCGTCTGCGCAGAAGGCGTCATCGCTTAGACCGTATTATCAGACTTATGAATAGTATAGGTCTTGCATCCACGGATGATATTGCAAGGATTTATGGAAGTCCGCTTGATACTGATGTATATCAGCTGAGATGTCGGGGACTAGACCAGCTGTTAGCTGCTGATGAATGGGTAAGGGTCCTTATTCATATTGCTAAGCATAGAGGATTTAAGTCAAATCGTAAATCAGCTACTGTGGCTGGTGAAGATGGAAAGGTTTTGACGGCAGTAAATTCTAATAGGGAGATACTGGCAAAATATCGCACGGTTGGCGAAATGTTTTGTAAGGACAAAAAGTTTGCTGCAAAAAAGAGGAATACAGCAGATTCCTATATTCTTTGCGTAAGCAGGAGTATGCTACAGGATGAGATTAAGCAGCTTTTCTGCAAGCAAAGAGAATTTGGCAATACCTTTGCTAGTGAGGCATTTGAAGAAAAATATATAGAAATATTTGCTTCACAGCGTTCTTTTGAAGAAGGGCCTGGGGGAAAAAGTCCTTATGGCGGCGATCAGATTGCCAAGATGATTGGCCTTTGCACATTTGAACGAGAAAATGGTGAAAAAAGAGCGCCAAAGGCTGCATATTCTTTTATGAAATTCAGCCTATTACAAAAGGTAAATCATATTTGTGTAAAGACTAATTCTGATTCTAGGTCGTTAACAGATGAAGAGAGAAAACTAATTATTGAACTTGCATGGAAAAGTCCTAACGTAACGTATGCAAGTATTCGTAAAGCCATTTCTTTGCCATATGATTGGAAATTTAATGATATATATTATAAGTTCGAAGCTGGAGTTTCTGCAGAAGAGCTGATTGATAAAAATGAGAAAGGTCGTAAGTTTAACTTTGTTGCTCCTTATCATGAAATGCGTAAGGCTTTAGATAAAGTTAAGAAGGGAAGAATAGCAGAATTATCTGAAGATAATATTAATGATATTGCTTATATATTTTCAGTATATAGGACTGATACCAAGCTGAGAAATGCTCTGGCAGATGCTAATATAGATGAAAAGGATATCGATGCTTTACTTAATAACATGGGTACTTTTTCAAAGTTTGGACATCTTTCCATAAAGGCGTGCAAAAAAATAAATGCCTTCCTGGAAGAAGGATTAACGTATGATAAAGCTTGTGAAAAGGCTGGTTATGACTTTAAGGGACATAATGGAGAAAAGACACCTTTATTAACCGCCAATTGCGATGAAATCAAAGAAATTCCAAATCCGGTAGTTAAGAGGGCATTATCTCAGACAATAAAAGTAATCAATGCCATAGTGCGTAAATATGGCAGCCCAGTAGAGGTGCATATTGAGCTGGCAAGGGATATGGCAAGGACTTTCCAGGATAGGAAAAAAGCTGAAAAAAGCATGCAGACAAATTCTGCAGCAAATGATGCGATAAAGAAACGTCTGCAGAATGAATTTGGTATTTATCAGCCAAGTGGTATGGATATAATGAAGCTTAAGCTTTATGAGGAACAGAAGGGGATTTGTCTCTACTCTCAGAAGGTCATGGATATTGAGAGAGTTGTCAAAGATGGAAAATATGCAGAAGTAGATCATATTCTTCCTTATAGCCGTTCCTTTGACGATAGCATGGCCAATAAGGTGTTGGTTTTGACTTCAGAGAATCAGCATAAGCGGAACCGTACTCCTATGGAATATTTGCAGGATGATCCTGTCCGCTTGCACAGGTTTGTCGAAAATGCCAAATCTGTAGTACATAATCCTAGAAAGCTTGCCAATTTATTGAAGGAAAACTTTAATCCTCAGGTGATGAAGGAGTGGAAGGAACGAAATCTCACTGACGCAAAGTATATAAGCCGTTTTATTTATAACTTCTTAAATGATCACCTGCTGTTTGCTGATGGAAAAAGAAAAAGAAGAATTCTGGCAGTGAACGGTGTAATTACTGCCTATATTCGTAAACGCCTTGGTATTAATAAGATTCGTGAAGATGGTGATTTGCATCATGCTGTAGATGCTGTTGTGATTGCCTCTATAACTCAAGGCGTAATTGCACGTGCTACTAAATACAGTCAGTGGCAGGAGGTATTCAGACATAATTCGTCACCTGACAAGCAGATTATTGATTATGAAACAGGAGAGATTTTAACTAGTGACAGCTTCAAAGAGTTTGTAGATAGTAGGTTCCCAGAGCCTTGGCCTATGTTCCGAAAGGAATTGGAGGCACGAGCTGGTAAGAATCCGCGATATGAATTGGAACATCTGAATTTATCCACATATAGTCCTGAAGAAATAGAGAATATTAAGCCGGCATTTGTTTCTAGAATGCCTACTAGAAAAGTAACAGGCAGTGTCCATGATGAAACTATCAGAAGTCCGAAGCTTAGGGCTGAAGGTTTTTCCATTGTAAAGACTGATCTTACTAAGCTGAAGCTGACCAAAGACGGTAGTGCAATTGCAGATTATTATAAACCTGAAAGTGATAAATTGCTGTATGAAGCACTATTGAATCGCTTGCAGAAGTATGATGGAAAAGCAGACAAGGCCTTTGCAGGTGATTTTTATAAACCTAAAGCCGATGGAACAATGGGGCCATTGGTAAAAAAAGTAAAGACCATGAGCGCTAGTACTTTGAATGTAGAAGTAAATGGCGGTAAGGGTATAGCTAATAATGGCGGAATGGTAAGGGTGGATGTATTCTATATCCCTGAAGGAAAAGAGAAAGGATATTATCTGGTACCAATTTATATTGCAGATGTAAAGAAGGAAAAATTACCATCAAAAGCTATTGTTGCACAAAAATCATATAATCAATGGAAAGAAATGGATGATTGTTACTTTATGTTCTCCTTATATCCAAATGATTTGATTTATATTGAAAAGAATGATGATATAAAATTGTCATTGGTTAAGCAATATGAAGGTAAGAGTTCATTGCAAAAAAATATAGTAGATAAGCATCATGGCTATTATTATTACAGAAAAACAGGTATAAATACAGCATCTATATCGATTATTGATGCTGATAACGTCTATACCATACCTAGTTTGGGGGTAAAGGGATTAAAGTTATTAAGAAAATGTGAAGTAGATATTTTTGGAAACATTACCTTAGTTGGCAAAGAAAAGCGTACGGATTTTTCAGCAATGAGGAAATAATATGTATAAAAATTTGCTGATAGAAAGCAAAGCACATATCAGTTTTCAGCATAATCAGTTACGAGTAGAGACCGAAGATGTACATCATTTTCCTATTGAGGATTTGAATTCTTTAGTAGTTAGTAATAGGGCATCCACAATTACTGTATATTGCCTGGATGCCCTAGCTAAAAATGGAACCTGCGTAATTACATGTGGAAATAATTATCATCCTACAGGTGTGCAGCTTCCTTTTGGTGCTTATTCACGGCGCTTGCCGATGATAAAGCTGCAATTTAATCAGCCGAGGCCTAGAGTTAAGAAATTGTGGCAGCAGATAATAAAACAGAAGATACTTAATCAAGGAAAATGCTTGCAGCTGTCTGGTCAAGAGGATAGTATTAGCTTCTTGGCTGACAAGGTAAAGTCTGGTGATAGTGGTAATATGGAAAGTGTTGCAGCCAATAAATATTTCACAATACTTTTTGGCAAGGCGTTCTCAAGGCAAGAGGATGATATGGCAGGAAATGCAATGCTTAATTATGGTTACGCCGTTATTAGGGCTTCTATAGCAAGATTCATTGCAGTATATGGCCTTGAACCAAGTGTTGGACTTTTTCACCATAGTGAACAGAATAATTTTAATTTAGCAGATGATCTGATAGAGCCTTTTAGGCCCGTCATTGACATGTTGGTATACAAACTGCTTATGGATGGTAATAATGAAATGAGCCCAGAAGTAAAGTCTCAGCTCATAGAGACTTTAAATATTGACGTTGAGATTGGTAGTAAAAGGCAGCCTGTTAATTATGCTATTGAACAAGTAGTGCAGAGCCTGATACGCTGCTATAAAGGTGATGATAAAAATTTGAAGCTGCCTAACATCCTTCCTTTGAAAGTGCATAGCTATGAGTAGGTTTATGAGATTATTTGTAATGTTTGATTTGCCGACAAATACACATGATGAAAGGCGGGATGCATCCAATTTTCGCAAATTTTTACTGAAAGATGGCTTTTATATGATGCAGTACTCAGTATATGTAAGAATTTGTAATGGGCTGGAAGCTGCTAATATTCATGAAAAAAGAGTGATGGCGGCAGTGCCTCAAAAAGGTTCAGTAAGGTCATTAAAAATTACAGAAAACCAATATGCTGCTATGAATATAATATGTGGAGATCCGATAGAGGATTTGGATGTTGACTCATCTAAGAAGTCGGTGACTATTCTATAGATATAACAATCGTACCTTGCTATGATACAATCTCAAAACGCGCGGGCCACGAGACACATCGTTGTAATTCCCTATCGTACCTCGCTATGATACAATT
>CAMCDL010000107.1 GCA_945873565.1 uncultured Selenomonadaceae bacterium
TTAGAGTACTAAATTAAAGTTTTGAAGGAAGTGTTTGTAATGATTGCAGAGGCCATAAAGAAAATTGTCGGTAAGGGAGATTTGACCTACGATGAGGCTTATCAGGTAATGAATGAGATAATGCACGGTGAAACCACTCCTGTGCAGAATGCAGCATATCTGGCGGCATTGTCTACCAAAAGTACTAAGGCTGAAACTATAGAAGAGATTTCAGGTTCAGCTGCCGCTATGCGTGATAATGCGCTTACTGTTGCGCATGATATGGATGTTCTTGAAATCGTTGGTACTGGTGGAGATCATGTTGGCAGTATCAATATTTCAACTACTGCTGCGTTTATTGTTTCCGCTGCTGGAGTAAAGGTGGCTAAGCATGGCAATAGGGCAGCATCCTCCAAATCTGGTGCAGCGGATTGCTTGGAGGCTCTTGGTGTAAATCTGGATATTTCTCCAGAAAAATGTGTGCAGCTGCTGAGGGATATTGGTCTCTGCTTTATGTTTGCTCAAAAATACCATGGTTCTATGAAATATGTCGGACCTATCCGTAAGGAGCTGGGTATTCGTACAGTATTTAACATCCTTGGTCCTTTGACCAATCCAGCACATCCTAATTATATGCTGCTTGGCGTGTATGATGAATATCTGCTTCAGCCACTGGCACAGGTTATGATGGACCTCGGTATTAAGCGTGGCATGGTTGTATATGGTCAGGATTGCCTGGATGAAATATCTATGAGTGCGCCAACCAGCGTGTGCGAGTTCAAGGATAGCTGGATGAAGTGCTATACCATAAAGCCAGAGGACTTTGGATTTAACCGCTGCCAGAAGGCTGATATAGTTGGTGGATCACCACAGGAAAATGCTCAGATTACCAGAGATATCCTGAGCGGTGCAACTGGTCCTAAGACTGATATTGTGCTTATGAATGCTGCTGCTGCGATATATGTGGGCGGCAAGGCAGACAGCATAGCTGAAGGGCTTGAAATTGCTCGTGAGATGATTAAGAATGGTAAGGCGCTGGCTCAGGTAGAGGCCTTCAAAAATGGTACAAATTCTTGATTTGATAATATAAGTGCATAAAAGGGATTCAAGGCATGGTACTTGCTGATGCCTTGAATCCCTTTCTTTGTTTTGTGGTATACTATTAAAAAAGTGATTTGAGGAGACTTCTATGATTACAATATGGCCTGCTTTTTATGAGAGCTTTGCCTGTAAGGCAGAAGACTGTCGGCATAGCTGCTGCAAGGGATGGGAGATTGATATTGATTATGCTTCTGTGGCACTGTACCAGGGGCTGGACGGAAAGCTTGGAAACGAAATAAGAAACAGTATTTCAACAGAGTCTGGAGTATATTCTTTCCGTTTGACAGAGGATGAAAGATGTCCCTTCCTTAGGCAGGATGGTTTATGCCGCATTATCCTGGAATATGGTGATGACTATATCTGTGATATATGTGCTATGCATCCAC
Organism: uncultured Selenomonadaceae bacterium; assembly: GCA_945873565.1. Taxonomy (GTDB): domain Bacteria; phylum Bacillota; class Negativicutes; order Selenomonadales; family Selenomonadaceae; genus CAMCDL01. The sequence goes on from CAMCDL010000107.1 coordinate 1,467, forward strand.
GCTTTTTTAGTATAATCGGTGATTTTGAGCTGGCAGGCTTTGGACTCAGCTGTGAAAAAAGCTGTGAGCTTCTGCTGGAAAGCGTGGAAGAGCTGTCCTTTGAACTGGAGGAGACAGGAAAAAGGATTTCTTTTGGTGAGCTTATAGATGAGCTGGGGCTTGGCGATAGCATGCTGTCTGATACCTTCGAGGCAGAGCTGGAGCCTGATTACTTAAAAAGAATTATTAATTCGCTGGCAGATACAGAGCCTATTGATGATGCATGGACAAACCATATAGAATTTCTTAAGGTCAATATTGATAAGCTTTATAAGAAAACAGCAGATTTTTACAGTCGCTGTGATAAGCGTCAGCTTAACCGGCTTTATCAGTATATTCTGTATCGCCATATGCAGCGGATAGAGGAGTATGGTATCGATTCACTGCTGTCATTTGCTCGTGGCGCGGTAACATTTATTATTATTGAGGCTGCAGTATCTGGAAATATGGAGGAGTCCATAAGAAGATGGTCTGAGCAGATTGAGTACAGCGTTGAAAATACAGAGAAATTGCTGATAGCAGAATAATTCTTATTTCCTAGGGTTTTTTATTGTTTTTTTCGGCGCTGCGATATATAATTAAAATGCTGAAGTGTGAGTAATTAATTCTGCATGGGGATGCAGGCAAAATATATTTAATCATGAGGGGTGTGTTAAATGAAAAAGTGTTATTTTTATGAAAGCTGGTACCTGGTAGCAGGCCTGCTGGTTGTGCTGGAGGTGTTGAATGTTCAGCTGCTGTCGGAGCTGCTGCCGCAGCCGATTCCTGCCTTGATTTCAGCTCTGCTGGCAGCAGTGCTGTTCATGTATCTGGGGCAGGCCTTCAAGAGCTATAGAGAGGCTGTACGCGATGATATGGAGACCTGGAAGAAAGAGCAGGCAAGGCTTACTGATACGGTGGCAATGCTGAAGCGGGATATCGATTCTACAAAGGATCTGCTCAATACATCTATTTTCTATGTAAATAACAAGCTGTCTGAGGATTTTGCTAATACTGCTAAGGCAATACGCGGTGTTGTAGAAACTAATACCAAGATTTCTGCTGATAAGCAGGATGCCTTCAGGCAGACACTGGCTTCCGAGGTACGTTATATGACCTCCAGCACCGTAGCGGGTCTTCAGGCAAAGACTGAGGAAATTAAGGAGCTTATTCACGCAGATCAGAAAAAGACTGCGGAGAATATGGATGCTCTGGAGAGAGCTGTAGGCGTAATCGGCCCAAGGCTTTCTGCTGATATAGCTGGGATTACCTCTTCAGTTTCCAAGGAAATTGCATCCAGGATGGATCTTACTGCACTGCATAATCAGATTGCCCGCGAGACCTCTGCTCTGGCAAATATTGCTAAGGATAATCATATTTCTGGGTTGGCTATCATTAATGCTTGCCAGGAGAATGCAGCAAAGGCAATGGATGATAACTTCAAGGCTGTCCATGCTGTAATGAAGGATAATCATATCTCTGCTCTTACTGCTATTGCCAGCAAGAGCGAGGATGTACTTAACAGCATTGCTGAAAGAAGCAATACCTCCCAAGCTATCGCTAAGGATAACCACCTGTCTACACTCAGCGTAATCAATGGAACTATCCAGAATGTTGAAAAGGCTGTGAAGGATGGCTTCGATAAAGATGCTGTAGATAAGATGAGTGCTGCTGTTGAAGGAATGGCTGGTGTTCCTGCAATGGTTGCTGATGAGGTCAGGGCAACACTTAATAAATTTATGAAGGCTGAAGAAAAGAGCTTAAAGGAGATTTCTCAGACTATGGGAATCCAGTCCTTCAGGACTGAGGCTATGCTAGATAATATTCAGCAGCTCAGGCAGGATGCTAAGAATAACAGTAGCGCTATCCTGTCCAGATGTGCTGACCTGGAGGTACAGCTGGCTAGTGTCGGCGGTATGACTGCTGTAAGGACTCCTGCCGTTCAGCCGGCAGAGATTGCTGAAGAGTCTCACGACATTCCTGATGATATCGTTGAGGCAAATCGTACTGAGTCTTACAAGGACCCTGCTACAGGGCTGACTCTTAACAAGTACTATGTAAATAACAGCTTGGTTTCCAGCGAGATGACTGATGGCTGCAATGTTAAGTATGATGTCAGCTACAATGAAGCGGGAGAAATGATTTCAAGCCGCAGCTACGATCGTGAAGGTAAGCTGGTGACTGAGCTGAGCTATCACAAAAATGGCAAGGTGGCTACTCGTACCGAGTATATTGAATTGAATGGCTCGCGTACCAAGCAGGTTACCCTCTTTGATGAGAATGGTAAGAAGCTCAGCTAAGAATAGGCTAAGGAGCTCCAGCGGCTTTTGATAGCTGCTGGAGCTTTTTTTATGGTGATAGTATGGATTTTAATAGTTTAAATGAGCGGCAGCGGATGGCAGCTGAGAATCTGAAAAATAATATTCTGCTCTTTGCTCCAGCTGGTACAGGCAAGACTATGACTCTGGCATCAAGAATTGCTGGAATAATAAATAATGGCCATGCAGAAGCGGAGGAAATCCTTTGCCTGACCTTTACGAATAAGGCTTGTCAGGAAATGGCTCAACGTGTAGCGGCTATTGCCGGACAGGATTCCTGCAAGGTGGTTATAAGAAGCTTTCATGGCTTCTGTCATGATATTATAAAGCGAGAGGCAAGAAAGCATACTGATTTGAGCTGGGATTTTACTATTTTTGATGAGGATGAATGCTTTGAGATATTGGACAGGCTTACCGGTCAGGACGAAATGCTGCCGGTAAAACAGCTTCAGTATCTTGTAGAGCGCTTGAAGAATGCCCGTCTTGAGCTGGATCTTTTTTCAGCTGATTCATTGTCTGATTACAAGCAGTCTCTTGAGTGGCTGCAGGACAATAAGCTGAATGAGATTTTGGAGATGTGTAATGATAAGGATCGTCTGAATGATTATCTGGCAGATTTTTTTTGGACAGAGGGCGCCAAGCTGGCAGAGGCCTATGATACTGCCTTGAAAGGTCAGCATGCTCTTGATTTCTGTGACCTTATTTCCTATGCACACAGGCTGTTTAAGGTAGAAGCTGTCAGAAAATACTGGGCGGGCAAGTTTAAATATATCAATATTGATGAGGTTCAGGATACCAGCCGAGTAGAATATGAAATTATTTCTCAGCTGTTTCCGGGAAAGCGTATTCTTTTATGTGGTGATTTTTTTCAGACTATATATGAATGGCGCGGATCTGATCCTAGATGGATAGCTGATAGCTTCCGCAGGGATTATAATCCTGTCGAGGTCAGTTTTCAGAAAAACTACCGAGCAACGAAAATACTTCTTTCGGCCTCCTGCAGTTGGCTTAAATGGCAGTTTCCTGATATGACTGATAAAATATACATGGCAGATTCAGAGCCAGCTTCCAGCCAGCATGGAGAAATGATACAGCTGCGTTACGCCAGAAACCGTACTGCCGAGGCTGCCTGGATTTATCATCGGATAAAGGAGCTTGGGGCAGTAGATTTAAGCCGGATATGTATTTTGACAAGAAATAATTATTATAACCAGAAGCTATCGCAGGATTTCGAGAATTTAATTGCCAGGGACCCAGGCTCTGAAATAAGATTTATGCAGGTGGATCAGTTTAAGTTTTTCCGCCGGCAGGAGGTAAAGGATGTTCTGGCATTTTTGAAGCTCATTGTAAATGGACACGATATCAATAGCCTGAAAAGGATAATTGGTCGATTTGTCAGGGGGGTCGGAAAAACTACCCTGGAAACAATAATGTCGGAGTCTTATGCATGTATGGGACTCCGCTTGACAGATTTTATTGATAAGCTTACCCATAAGTATGGCGAGCCTTACGCACTTCTGCTGGAGGAAATACAGCGTAATAATGTAGTTGTTTTTGATGTAGAGGCCACTGGTCTGGATGTTCAGAATGATGATATAATTCAGCTGGCAGCCATCCGTATAGATGCTAAGGGTCGGGTAGTAGAAACCTTTAATAAATATCTGTGTACCCAAAAGAAGGTTGGTTCCTCAGAGGCGATTCATCACATTTCGGACGCAAAGCTGGCAGCTGAGGGAGAGGACCCTAGGATTGCACTTGCGGAATTCCTGGAATTTTCCCGCGGAGCGGTGCTTGCTGGTCATAATGTAGGTTTTGATGTGAGCATTACATCAAACCAATTAAGACGCCTGGGCCTTGGAGAGCTGGAGGTTTTGGGTGTGTATGACACCTTGGATATTTATAGAAGATTCTATCCTGAGCTTAAACGGCATACCCTTGAATATATTGGCGAATATTGTCAGGTAAGCCATAAATCTTCTCATGACGCCCTGGATGATATACTGGCTACTTCAGAAATCCTGATTCAGGCAATTTATAAGAATATAGCTCCTGGTCAGAGCAGACGGCTTCTATATGCTGGCAAGCATCTGCGCTTTTTCCAGAACCTGATGGAACATCTGCAGCAGTATCGGACCTGTCTCTTATACACATCTCCGAGCCCACGAGACGTAGAGGAATC
>CAMCDL010000108.1 GCA_945873565.1 uncultured Selenomonadaceae bacterium
AAGATACTCGGATATAAGACACCCGAGGAGTGCTTTGAGGAAGAAATGCTTGCAGTACTTACTGCATAAAGGTTCGCCGGGTGTTCAACTTATTATTGCAATTCGGGTTTCTGTCATGAATGATTATAGTGAATTGCGGTATGGTTATGATGTTTTTGACAAATATTTTCACAATAATTATAAGAATATCTTTAAATATGATGTTTTTATTAGGGATAATGAGTCATATTTGATGCGTGCATGGAACGAATTAAAAAACGATGAGGAGCTAGTCAGCTGGTATATGAATACGCATATTATGTGTTTTACAGAACATAACAAAGATGATAATGATGGGAACATAATGTTTTGGCAGTCCTATGGGAAAAATGGAGTAGCTATTGTATTAAAATCAGATATTTTTTTGTCTGGAAAAAGTGTGCGTGGATTTTGCTCGATTCCTGTAAAATATTTTACATATGCTCGATTTGAGCAGTATATGAACGAGTTTATTCAGTCGGTATTAATTCATGAGAATGATATTTCTACTATGACGGATGAGGATTTTTTAAATACATTGAAATATTTTATTAGGTTTTCAATTGTTTCTATGAAACATCCTGGTTTTGATAAAGAAAAAGAATGGCGTGTATTTGGACATAAAAATGATATTAATATGGCCGGATTATATAGTGATATAGAATGTATTAAAGGAATTATACAACCTGTATTTAAGTTGAAGTTTGCCATAACAGAAAAATAAAAATGTACAAAATAATCTTATGTGATACCCTAATCACGGAGATGAAATTCGTGAAGGTTATGCTTAAGGAGAACTGAGTAAAGCTATAGAAATTACAATGAAAAGCGTATCAAGAAGCATCATTGGGTGACAGAGTCCTGTTTAGTACAGGCTCAGGAATTATGTGGCATAAAAATATCCGGGCAGTTTGAAACTGCCCGGAATATAAGGCTTAATTTTATGAAGTCACTACATTTTGAATTAATTTTTGCTTACCTTTATAATTACAGCCAGCATTCTTCAATCACGCATTCATGCTGCTTGGTCTCCTTATCATAACTTATCCCAACCAGCATAATTTTATCGCTATATCCTGCCAAGCATCCCGTATACCGCTTTTCCTTAATCTGTCTGATAGCGGTATCCACATTTTTGTCATACTTCAGCTCCACAATTATAGCCGGCTTATTTCCAGCCTCCCTGCGAGGGACAAATACCATATCAGCAAAGCCCTTGCCAGCAGGAAATTCCCGCACAACATTATAGTAGGCCGGAGCAGTAAAATAGGCCATGGTCAAAACACAGCTCAAGGAATTTTCATCATTATACTTCAAAACCGATGTGTAAGTTTCATGAGCCAAATCAATCAGCTCTGCCACTTTGTCTGCTTGGCCGCGAATAGTAGCTTTTAACAGGCTGTCACACTTGGCAATAGACTGCGCCACCTCATGCCAGCTGCCTGTTTCAAGAGCAGACTCATAAGCTCTAGCTACCTCAAAATTCGGCAAATAGGCTTCCCCTTCCGCAGCATCATAAGCTAGATATCCTAAATGAACCAGGGCCGTCAATGCATCATCCTTGGAGTGAATTTCTATTAAATCATTTTGGAAATTATCAGTCTTAACCTCGGCCTTGCCACCCGCTAGCATTTTAAGAATGTCATCTTTCAAACCGTCAAAATTTAATGTTATCAGCTTATTAATGGTACTAAAAGCAGAGGTGTTTTTCCAATATGATTCTACCGATTGATCCAGCATAGCCCGATAAACAGAATTCGGATTGTACATATGCTGCCCGTCAATCAGGTAACCGTTATACCAGGTCTTGATAGATTCGAAATTCATCTGGAATCTATCGCACAAGCCTCTGACCTCGGATTCTGTAAAGCCATAATATGTGGTCAAATGCTTTGAACTCACCATTGTGTACTCACTGAAATTGTTCAGAGCCGATTCGTCCTGTATCTTCTTAATAGGCAAAATACCCGTTATATATCCCAGGGCCAGAAAACTCTTTGACTCCTCGCTCTTAAACAAATCATGCAAAAACTGCATATACCGATGTACCAGATCCTGTCTATCCGCATGATTCCTGACCACACAGTCCCACTCATCAATGATGATGACAAACTTTATACCAGAGGATATATACGCCTGGCTCAGCATATTTGCTATATCTGCAGAAAAATGCACATCCGGCAGCGCTTCCTGCAGCTCCATACAAATGGTTGACGTAACATAATCTACCAGATCTTCCTTATGATTACCTGCAAAGGTAGACATATCCAGATGAATCACATTGTACTTATTCAGACTCTTATCCCAATCTTTGGCCTGCCCGATGTTCAGGCAAGCAAAAAGCTCCCTGGAGTCGCAGCCTCTGCTATAAAATGCCTCCAGCATCCTCGCAGCCTGAGACTTGCCAAAACGCCGGGCATGACTGAGGGAAATACAGTTCTGCTCTGTACCAATAACACGATTTGTGTGTTCAATGAGCCCAGATTTATCCATATATATTTCACTTTGAGATGAAACTCTAAATCCTTCATTGCCAGGATTAAAATATATCCCCATCATGCTCACCGCCCTATAAACATATATTCTATAAACCTACAACTGTAAAAGCATAAACATCTGTGCTATTTATTATATCACAAGCATAGTAAAATTGTCATTTCTTCTGTTATTTGTATGTAAAAGATTTTCCATAATTTAAGATGTACTAATTAGTCGCCAACACTATTCTAAAAGGATATAACATAAAAGTGTAAAAAATATTTATCAAATAATTGTTGACACACTCTTGACCTTGTGATATTATTCTACTAGTCAGTAAACTTAGGGGACTGGAAACAGAGGAAACAAGGCAACTCGCGCGGAACGTTCCTTAAGGAATACTGAAAATAAAATATTTTTTAAGGAGGAGTTTCTAAATGAAGAAGACTCTCGTATCCGCACTGACTACCGCTCTGGTAGTAGGCGCTGCATCCACTACTTTTGCAGCTGCTAATCCTTTCGCAGATGTTCCTGCTGATCACTGGGCATATGATGCTGTAGCTCAGCTGGCATCTGATGGCGTTGTTAATGGTTATCCTGCAGATGGCCAGTTCAAGGGCGACGCTACCATGACCCGTTATGAGATGGCTCAGATCGTAGCTAAGGCTATGGCTAAGGCTGACAGCACTTATGCTAACAAGGCTATGCTGGACAAGCTGGCTGCTGAGTTCGCTGATGAGCTCGCTAACCTCGGCGTTCGCGTTGCTGCTCTGGAGAACAAGGTTGACAACGTAAAGTGGGACGGCCTGATTCGTTATGAGTACAAGCAGATTAGTGGCGATGCTGATGATAAGACTGATGCCAATCAGACTTATCTCCGTCTGAACACTACCATGCAGATCAACGAGAATTGGGAGGGCCATGCTCGTCTGAATGCTAACCTCGATGCTGAGGATGAGAAGAATAATGGTGATGGCAATGTTTCCATCGACCGTGCTTGGGCAGAGGGCCACTACACCAACTTCACCGTTAAGATTGGTCGTATGTATCAGTGGGATAATGCTACCCGTGGTCTCCTGATGGATGACTGCTTCACTGGTGTTGAGGTAGACTTCGGCAAGACTGTTCAGGTTGTACTGGCTGGCGGTCGTGCAAAGAGTAATGGTTCTGGCATTGCTGACAATGATGATGCTTCTGCTACTTACGGCTTAGTAGAGCTCCGTTATGTAGGCGAGAAGTTCGATATCGGTGCTGGCTATCGTACCTTCAAGAACGGCAACTGGCTGCCTGATGATGATTCCATGAACATCTGGAACATTGGCGCTGGTTACCAGTTCAATAAGGATTGGCAGATCAACGCTGCTTATGCTCGTGGCAATGGTGCATTAAAGGATGACAATGAGACTTCCTACAGATTCCAGCTGCAGTACGGTGCAATGGATCCAGCTGTAGCAGGTACCTTCGATGTTATCCTTTCTTATCAGAAGATGAACACTACTAAAATGAACCGTTTCGCTTCCGGCGATGTTAAGTTCGAGGACTTCAAGGGCTGGGGTATTCAGGTAGACTACGCTCCAATCGAGAATATCGCACTTGAGCTCGCTTATGGTACTGGTGAGGCTTATGATACCGCTAACCAGCCAGACAAGAACATTTTCTACGGCAAGGTAGAGTTCCTGTTCTAATCCTTTTTGGACTAGTCATACAAGACAAATTGAGACTCTCCGCTTCGGCGGAGAGTCTTTTTTTCTTGTTGCTATGTGAGTTATATTGTATAATTATAATAACTATACATTGCACGATTTGTGAGGTACATATATGCAGAAGCTATATCCTGTGCTTTTAAGGGCTGACTGCAAGGATTATATCTGGGGCAGTCCGAAGCTTAAATTGGAATATAATAAGGAGACCAATCTGGAGTCAGTGGCAGAGAGCTGGGAGCTGGCTTGCCGCCATGATGGCATGAGCAAGGTGCTGAACGGACCATATGCCGGGCTTTCCATGGCTCAGTATCTGCGCCGGGTGGGGGATCGAGTCCTTGGTAAGAAGGGACAGTTCTTTGATAAGTTCCCGCTGCTGGTCAAGATTCTGAATGCAGATAAGGATTTGTCTCTCCAGGTGCACCCTGATGCTTTTTTCGCTAGCCAATACGCTGGTGAGTCTTCTAAGAATGAGTTCTGGTACATTGCTGAATGCAAGCCTGGAGCTACCATGGTGTATGGGCTTAAGGGTGTAATTGGCAAGGAGGAATTCCGCCAGCGCATAGAGGATAATACTCTCATGGAGGTCTGCAATGTGGTGGAGGTGCATAAGGGGGATATCTTTTATGTACCTGCAGGTACTCTTCATGCCATAGGTGCTGGCATTGTGGTGGTGGAGGTCCAGCAGAACGCTAATACCACCTACCGCGTATACGACTATGGACGCCGTGATAAGAATGGCAATCTTCGTGAGCTGCATGTAGAAAAGGCTCTTCAGGTAACTAAGCTGGAAAAAGCCAGAGGCACCGGCCGTAGGTCCAAGGTTCAGCAGGTTGGAGATGCCAAGGTGCGTAAGCTGATAAAATGCCCTTATTTTACCGTATACCATGTGGATCTGAAGGGCTTATGTAATTTACCTATTGGCTTGGATTCCTTCCAGACAATTACTGTTACTGAAGGAAATGTAGAGCTTACGGCAAATGAAGTATCCTTGGAGCTTCGCAAGGGCAACAGTGTGTTCTTGCCAGCAGGCCTTGGTGAATGCCGCTATAGTGGTACGGGAGAATTCATATTAAGCCGATTATAAAATGGACTGACTCTTTGTATGGATAATCTTTATTTGCTGGAATTGATTTAAACTGTAGGGGTCGACGGTGGTCGACCTGAAGGATGTTCATATTGATTTCGATGATGATAGTCCTGATCGACGATATGTAGGGGTCGACGGTGGTCCAACTGAAGGATGTTCATATTGATTTCGATGATGATAGTCCTGGTCGACGATATGTAGGGGTCGACGGCGGTCGACCCGAAGGATGTGCATATTGATTTCGATGATGATCAGCCTGATCGACGATATGTAGGGGTCGACGGTGGTCGACCCGTTCGACAATATGTAGGGGGCGACGGCGGTCGACCCGAAGGATAATATGTGATGACATTATGAAAATAATAAAAACAAAATTAAACGACGTACTTATTCTGGAACCAAAAATCTTTGGTGACGAACGTGGCTGGTTTATGGAAAGCTGGACAGATCGGATGCTTAAGGATGCTGGTATAAATATTTCCTTTGTGCAGGACAATCATTCCTTTTCTGCAGTGAAGGGAACCTTAAGAGGCCTTCATTATCAGCTGAATCCTATGTGTCAGGCGAAGCTTATCCGCTGTA
>CAMCDL010000109.1 GCA_945873565.1 uncultured Selenomonadaceae bacterium
GATTCCTCTACGTCTCGTGGGCTCGGAGATGTGTATAAGAGACAGGCATAAATATGTGGCATAGACATTTCTACAGTTACAGGAATATTGATGATGGCCTTACGGTCCGGAGTTGGCTGCCAGATATCAAGAACAGCATTGCAAACCTCCAGAGCATATTCAGGCTCAGTACCAGTGAAGCTCTCTGGAGAGTATTCGAACCGATAGGATTCGCCAGCCTCCTCTGTCAGCTGCTTAAGAAGCTTTGCTCCCTCTATAGCAATCTGCTTTACCTCTTCCTTGGACTTCCTGAAAACCTGCTCGCGCTGTGCCAGAGATGTAGAATTATATACATGAACAATAGCTTTCTTAACACCCTTGAGCGCCTCAAAGGTTTTCTTAATGATGTGCTCTCGAGCCTGAGTCAGTACCTGAACGGTAACATCATCAGGAATAAGATTTTCTTCTACCAGGCGGCGCAGGAAGGCAAACTCAGTTTCAGAAGCTGCTGGGAAGCCCACCTCGATTTCCTTGAAGCCAACTTTTACCAGCATCTTGAAAAACTCAATCTTCTCATCAAGGCTCATTGGAATAATCAGGGCCTGATTGCCATCGCGCAGGTCAACTGAGCACCAGGTAGGTGCCTTCTCAGGATACATCTTATTAATCCAGCTCATATCAATAGCTGGTGGAAGAAAAAATCCCTTCGTGTACTTAGTGTAATTCTTCATATGTGCCATAATGTTGTCTCTCCTCCTGAAAAAAAGCTCTCCGTCTCAGCAAAGAGACGAAGAGCTATTGCTTCGTGGTACCACTCAATTTCGTATCCTAAGGACACGCACTTTTACGGATGCACTCACACCCTCCTGTTTTAACGGCCAGTTCCCGTCTCCACCTACATCCGGCTGATTTGCCATTTCAGCGAGCAGCTCAGAGGCCAGTTCACATTCCCTATCCCGCTGCCTTTCACCCAACGGCAGCTCTCTGCGGGGCCTTGAAAATGCTACTATTCCTCGTCAAAGCATTTACATTCTTAAATTTACATTGTTAATATATCACACTTTAAATAAGCTTGCAAGCATGTTTTGACGCCTTATTCAAATACAATTGCATCATTTTTCAGCTTCATACAGATAGCATCCCCCTCGGAGACAGTTCCAGCAATTATTTTCCGGGACAGCTCAGTTTCTACCACCTTAGTCAGCAGACGTCTCAATGGCCTTGCACCGAAATCTGGATCAAAGCCCTTCTGAGCCAGATATTCCGCAGCCTCATCATCCCAAGTCAGATGCAGCTTTATCTGCTTTTCAATACGCTTGGCCAGATCCTTGAGCAGAAGCTCAGCAATATCCTTAATCTGCGCTTTTGCCAGAGCCTTGAATACCACAATATCATCAACCCGATTCAGGAATTCCGGGCGGAAATATTCCTTAAGGAGCTCCCTTACTGCCGCCTCAGCCTCCTCATAGCTACGATTTAATATCTCATGTGAACCAAGGTTGGAAGTCATTATTATGACCGTATTTTTGAAGCTTACTACTCTTCCCTTGCCGTCGGTAAGACGTCCATCATCAAGAATCTGAAGAAGTACATTAAATACATCACGATGGGCCTTTTCGATTTCATCAAGAAGAATAACGCTATATGGGCGGCGACGCACCGCCTCAGTAAGCTGTCCACCCTCGTCATATCCTACATAACCTGGAGGGGCTCCAATAAGACGGGCAACAGAATGCTTTTCCATATACTCGCTCATATCGATACGGATCATGCTCCGTTCATCATCAAAGAGAGCCTCTGCCAAGGTTTTTGCCAGCTCTGTCTTACCAACACCGGTTGGACCAAGGAATATAAAGGAACCTATAGGGCGGTCAGGCGATTTTATGCCAGCTCTGGCCCTGAGAATAGCCTCGCTGACCACAGTTACAGCCTCATCCTGACCAATTACCCGCTCATGGAGCACATCCTCCAGATGCAGCAGCTTTTCACGTTCTCCGGTAAGCATCTTAGTTACAGGAATACCTGTCCAACGGCTGACAACCCTGGCAATATCCTCCTCACCTACCTCCTCCTTAAGCAGCTGGTCACTGTTATTATCAGCCATTCTGGCCTCCTCCTCAGCCAGCTTGCGCTCCAGCTCTGGCATACGGCCATATTTAAGCTCCGATAAACGATTGAGGTCATAATCCCTTTCCGCACTTTCCATCTGACTATGGACTAAGTCCATTTCTTTCTTGATGTCCCGTACCCTGAGGATTGCCTGCCGCTCTCCTTCCCATTTCTCCTGCAGCACAGCCTGCTCCTTCTGAAGAACTGCCTTTTCCTCAGAAAGCTGCTGGAGCTTTTCCTGTCCGGCAGCATCAGTTTCCTTCTGCAGGGCCTGCTCTTCTATTTCCAGCTGAAGAATCTTTCTTCTTACCTCATCCAGCGGAGCCGGCATAGACTCTATCTCTGTGCGTAGCTTTGCTGCTGCCTCATCAACCAGATCAATAGCTTTATCAGGCAGGAAACGATCCGAAATATAACGGTCTGACAGAACTGCTGCGGATACCAGAGCAGCATCCCTTATTCTTACGCCATGATGCACTTCATAACGCTCCTTAAGGCCTCTGAGAATAGAAATTGTATCCTCTACGGAAGGCTCCCCCACCATTACCGGCTGAAAACGTCTTTCAAGGGCAGTATCCTTTTCTATATATTTTCGATACTCATTAAGTGTAGTTGCGCCGATACAGCGAAGCTCTCCTCTAGCCATCATAGGCTTCAGAAGATTTCCAGCGTCCATAGCCCCCTCGGTAGCGCCAGCGCCAACAACAGTATGCACCTCATCGATAAACAAGAGGATCTGTCCTTCTGATTTTACTACCTCATTGAGTACCGCCTTAAGCCGCTCCTCAAACTCGCCACGATATTTAGCTCCGGCCACCAGGGCTCCCATATCCAGCGAAAACAAGGTCTTGTTTTTCAAGGATTCTGGCACATCACCAGCCACTATACGGCGGGCAATACCCTCAACAATAGCTGTTTTTCCTACACCTGGCTCACCAATGAGCACAGGATTATTTTTAGTACGACGTGAAAGTATTTCTATGGTGCGGCGAATTTCATCGTCACGACCTATTACAGGATCAAGCTTACCGCTTCTAGCCACTGCCGTAAGGTCGCGTCCATACTTCTCCAGGGACTTATATCCATCCTCTGGATTGTCACTGGTAACATTCTGAGTACGATTCTTCTTTATAGACGCCATTATTTTATCACTAGTTAGACCAAAATCTGCACATATCTGCTGAACCTCACGGCTACCTTCCTGTGCCATGGCAAGCAACAGATGCTCAGTGCTTATAAAATCATCTCCCATAGACTTGGCCAGCTGTTCAGCCTTACCCATTACACGGCCGAGCTCCACACTCATAGACAGCCGGTCTGTTCCCTTGACAGACGGAATACGCCTAAGCTGCTGGTCTGTTCTGGCAGCAAGCATTGCCAGATCAACCCCAGACTCTTCAAAAATCGTAGCCAGCAGTCCCTCAGGATTATCAGCCATACTATGCAAAACATGCAGTGATGTAATTTCCTGATGATATCGCATAGCCGCCATCTGCTGTGCGCTCTGCAGTATATTTAAAACCTTCTGAGTATAATTGTTGTTCATTGCCAACTCCCCCTTTCAGTTTCATTATAGCAACAAAGAGCAAAAAGTCAAACATTATTTTTGACTTTTTGCTCTTTTAATAAAAATTATATCTTTCTAAGCTGCTTGCGCTGTTTCTGTGATCTCAGATAAACCTTAAATACCGTGCCCTCACCCGGCCTGCTTTCTACAGTTATCTTGCCGGCATGAGCCTTTACTATGCAATTAGCAATAGACAGCCCCAGTCCATTACCGCCCATCTCCCTGGATCTGGCCTTATCCACACGATAAAACCTGTCAAATATCTTATCCTTATCCTCTGGGGCTATCCCTACGCCAGTATCTGCCACGCTGAAGCTAACATCACCATTATTATACTTTTCCAGCTGTATTGTTACCTGCCCCATAGACGGCGTATACTTAACAGCATTATCCACAAGTATCAGCACCAGCTGACCTATACGCTGTTCGTCGCCACTGAACATAATCCCCTCATCTGCCGTACAGCTTATAAGGATATCCTTTTTCTGGGCCAGCTGACGCATGTTACGGGCCACCTGGCAAATCTGGGCTCCGATATCAAATTCAGTTATCAGCAGGCTTTCTGCGCCAGCCTCATTACGAGCAACTGTAAGAAGGTCTCCCACCAGCTTGGTCATCTTATGAACCTCGCTTTTAAGATCTTCAATCACCTGACGACTAACTGGCGAGGTTATCCCCTTATCCGATTCAAGTACCTCCGCAGATGCCAGAACTACTGCCAGTGGGGTTCTGAGTTCATGAGAGGCATCTGCCGCAAATTGACGCTCTCTCTCACAGGCCTGCTGCATCGGCAGAATTACCCTGCCAGACATTTTATGTCCAAGCCAGGCAGCTATAAGAAGAGCAATCAGGGAAAGACCTCCCAAAACATAGGTTGATTTCCTGATACCCTTGTAAAGGCTGGTAATATCTCTTCCTACAAAAGCAGTACCTGCAATCTCATCATTGATTAATATGGGCTTCTGGGTCAGCATCAGTACAGCCTCCCGGCCCTTTTTACCAGTTTTTTCAAAAACGGCCACATCATCCTCTGGAATATACTGGCTGTGTATGACCTCAAGAACATCATTTTCCACATCACTTGAAGCTCTTGAATAGCTTTTTATTTCACCGCTGCTGTTATATACATAAAAGAAAATCCTATCTCTTTCTCCTAGATCCTCCTCCAGCTCCACGCCATTTTTCATCAGAAGGGATTCTGTACTAGCCACATCAACTGCAGCCTCCAGCATTTCATGCACCAGCTCAGAGGTTACCGCCCATTCCATGCTGCGGTGCGCCAGGGACATAATGGTAATAAACAGACAGAACATCAGCGCCGTATAAAAAAAAGTCAAAGTACGGCGGCTCTGCTTAAAAAGGCTGGTAAATTTATATTTATTCTGATTCCAGCTTATATCCAACACCCCTGACTGTATTGATTGCTATACCCCCATCGGCCTGCTCAAGCTTTTTTCTAAGAAGCTTCATATATGAATCAATGTTATTTGTACTCACATCTGTCTCCATTCCCCATACCCTATCGAGAATAATATCCCTAGGCACTACATTACCTTTGTTCTGCAGCAGCAGATCGAAGAGCTGAAACTCCCTTGGTGACAGCTGAATAACCTGTCCGCCCTTCTTCAGAAGCTTAGATGTACGGTCTACAGTAAGTTTGCCAAGCTCCATAATCTCCTGCTGTATTTTCTGGCTGCTGCGCCTGCCAAGAGCTCTCAGACGCGCCATCAGCTCAGAGAAATCAAACGGCTTTACCAGATAATCATCTGCTCCTGCATCCAGTCCAGCCACCCTGTCCTCTACTGAATCACGGGCTGTAAGCATAAGCACCGCCCGCTGATAACCAGCATTTCTTAATCGCTTGCACGCAGCTATCCCCGTCTCTCCCGGCATCATCCAATCAAGAATCAGCACATCATACTCCTCATACATAGCATAGTCAAATATCTGATCACCCTCAGTAATCCATTCTGTTGAAATATCATTTTGCTCCAGCATCAGCTTTACCAGCCGGCCCAGCTTTTTATCATCCTCAGCCAGCAGAACCCTCATGGCAACGCCCCCCTTCCTTTATCAAATTTATTATACACCGAATTAATGAAATAATCCTGCAACAGACAAAAAAGGGGGCGTAAATTGCAATAACAAATTGAACAAAATTTTGAATTAAGCTACTTGAATATTTT
>CAMCDL010000110.1 GCA_945873565.1 uncultured Selenomonadaceae bacterium
ACGCTAAAGCTTCCCTGAACCCCTGGTCTAACCAGGGGTTTTCTTCATACAAAAAGGAGCCGTGTAGGTTAACGGCTCCCTTAAGGAACTAATAAAGTGGCTTGGCAAATATCATGCGTCCAGCTGCCGTCTGAAGAGCTGAGGTTACCTCAACCCTTATTGCCTCATTGATAAAACGACGGCCATTTTCTATGACTATCATCGTTCCATCATCAAGGTAAGCGACACCCTGTCCATGCTCCTTGCCTTCCTTGACGACTGTGACATCCATCATTTCGCCTGGTACAACCACCGGCTTGACTGCATTTGACAGTTCATTAATATTGAGCACAGGAACACCCCTAAGCTCAGATACCTTATTCAAATTGTAATCGTTGGTAATAATCTTGCTTCCAGTAATCTGACCAAGCCTTACCAGCTTAGAATCCACCTCTGAGATATCATCAAAATCCTGATTAACAATCTCAACCTGCATTCCACATTCAGTGCGAATTCTCTGAAGCACATCCAGACCTCTTCTGCCCCGCACTCGCTTAAGGGCATCAGAAGAATCTGCAATATGCTGCAGTTCTTCCAGTACAAAAACTGGAATAAGAAGCTTGCCATCTATAAAGCCCGTCTTGCAGATATCTGCAATTCGTCCGTCTATGATGACGCTTGTATCTAAAAGCTTGCTTATACTACTACCAGCAGTCTCTCGACTGCCTGAATGATTATTTTCTGGTGACACAGTACCACGGCGGTTCATCGAATCCTTAATCAGCTTTGGCAAAAAGGCAAACAGTTCGCTGAGCTCCTTCTGCTTATGAATCAAGATATGAATTCCAAGATAACCGAACACAATACTGAAAACTACCGGAATATAGCTGCCAACCACCGGTATATTAGAAAAGGCAGCACCTAATAAATCCGCAATTATAAGACCGATTGCTAAACCAATAACACCTGATATTACATCATGCAAAGGCATCTTGCTGAGCTGTCGTTCCACCCAGGAAGAAAAGCTTCTGAGAGCCGCTGCAAAAAAAGGAGACAGGCCATAGCCTATTAAACCGCCAATTATGACACCAGCAATTATAAATATCAGATTTGTCAAAGTAAGCCGGAACAGCCCCATATCAACATCAATAATCTCTGTTCTTATGAGATCCGTAAGGGCAGGGCTGGCAAAATGCATTATTGTACCGCCAGCTATCGCCATTAAAGCCACTACGAAAAATCGCAGCACCTTATCCAGCACTAATTCTCACCTCTTTTCTATATTATATTCTATGTCCTTCAGGACTATATATAAAAGAGCAGGAGCACCAATGTGCTCCACCTCTGAAAACACATAATGGAATGATACCCTAACAGAGCCCTGTTGTCAAAGAAAATTATTGCTAAAAGCTATTATTTTCCAGCTGCTTATAAAGCCATTCCTCAGATGCCTCCGGGGACTCATTCCTCACAAAGACCAGCTCGCTTACAATAAGCTGCTTAGCTCTGTCAAGCAGCCTTCTTTCTCCGCTGGAAATCTTCTTCTGCCTATCCTGAAGTATCAGATTTCTTGCTACAGCCGCAGCCTCTAGGATACTTCCGCTTTTCAATCTATCCAGATTCGCATTAAAGCGTTTGTTCCAGCTGCCCGTGAGCCTCTCCGGCTTCCCCATGAGGACCTCCTGCAGCTCCTGAACCTTTTCAATGGATATAACATTCCTCAATCCGATCTGATTAATGCTGTCTTCAGGAATAGTTACATCTACATTACCAAACAGCATTTTAAGGATAAAAAACTGCTTTTTTTCGCCATTATCCTCGCGCTCTATTATATCCTTTACAGTACCAGCACCATGCATCGGGTAAACCACTCTGTCACCAATACTCAGCAATAATCACACCCCCCAGCAGAAACATATCTACACATATATATTATATCACTTGGAAAAAAAATAAAAAGTGCTATTTTATCATGTATGTATATATATGTCAAGGAAATGTGTCTTACGCTATCTCGGCATGGCAACCGCCAGGGCATCCTGCAGGTTAACTGTACCGAAAAGCCGTACTCCCAGCTCCTTGTCCAATCCTTTAAGCTGCTCTAAATTCTTCTGCGGAAGAATAGCATTCGAAAAGCCTAATCTAGCTGCTTCTCTGATACGCCCCTCAGCCTGGCTTACAGCTCTTATTTCCCCAGCAAGTCCCACCTCGCCAAACACTATGGTCTGAGGTCGAAGAAGCCTTCCTGCAAAACTTGAGGCCATGGCTACACATATGCCTAAATCTGCTGCTGGCTCATCTATTCTGATACTTCCCGCCACCTTCACATAAACGTCACAGGCACCGATAGACAGATGAACTCGCTTTTCCAACACTGCCAGCAGCAGCTGCAAGCGCTTAAGATCAACGGAATCCGATGTTCTATGCGGTGGTACATACGGTGTTTTAGCTACCAGTGCCTGTACCTCAACCAGCAACGGTCTTGTCCCCTCCATTGTAGGGACAATTATACTGCCAGCATCCTCAGTACGCTCGGAAAGAAACAGCTTCGAAGCATCTGGTACATCCACCAGGCCGATTCCCCGCATCTCAAACAAGCCTATTTCATTAGTACTGCCAAAACGGTTTTTCACAGCCCTTAGCAGCCTGTATTCTGAATTGCTTCCGCCTTCAAAATACAGCACAGTATCTACAATATGCTCTAATACTCTTGGACCTGCCAGCGTTCCATCCTTAGTAACATGACCGATTACCAGTACGGAAATACCATTAGTCTTGGCAATCCTCAAGAGCTCCACTGCACATTCACGTACCTGACTGACGCTTCCTGGTGCACTCTGAATATCCGGCCTGAAAATGGTCTGGATAGAATCTATTACCAGCAGGCTTGGCTTTATATCAAGTATATGCTTCTCTATAACCTCCAGATTCGTTTCACTGGCAATCATAAGCTTTTCTGATACTGCATTGAGCCTGTCTGCACGCATCCTGACCTGCCTGGTACTTTCCTCACCAGTAACATACAGGACACTTTTGCCTGCCTCAGCAAGATTGGAACATACCTTGAGGTTAAGGCTTGATTTTCCTATACCAGGATCGCCGACTATAAGAACCATAGAGCCAGGTATTATTCCACCACCCAGCACCCGGTCAAGCTCACCAGAACCGCTGGTTATTCTAGGCAGGTCCTCCACCCGCACCTGGGTTATAGGCACGGGCCGGCTCTTATCCGAAAGCCCCAGATTAAGGCCCTGCTGACGGCTATCCTTTTCCTGCTGAATAACCTCCTCCGCCATAGTATTCCACTGTCCGCAGCCAGGACACCGTCCCAGCCATTTAGGAGCATCATAGCCGCACTGCTGGCAGACAAACATGGTCTTCTTCTTTGCCATATTTAATACCTCACGAGAATTCTGCCAGAGTTACGAATAAAGCCTTCAGCATATTGACTCTTTCCGGAGCTGCCATTCCAAGATATGCACTGTTGGCAGCTTGAAGAACCAATGCCCCCTCTCGGGAAGAAATCATCTGGTGCTTAATCAGATAACGCACCATCGACTTTATATCTGCAAATTCGGTATCAGCATTAATCTGGTCAAGCATATCCTGATAGATTATATCCTTCATAGGAACCCTGACTATACGTATAAATCCTCCAAGGCCACGCCTAGATTCTACCGCAAAGCCCTTGTCCTGAGTAAAGCGGGTATTAAGTACATAGCTTATCTGTGAGGGAGCGCAGGATATCTCATTAGCTATATCAGTACGTCTCAGCTCAACCCGGCCATTCTGCTGTTCAGCCAGCTGCCGCAATATATATTCCTCAATCAGGTCAGCAATATTGCTGCTCATTGCATTCACCCCCGTAAATTACTTTTAATCATATTATATTTGACAATTTGACATTTTGCAAGAAAAAAAGAGGCGCAAAGCTGCGCCTCTGATTTTTATTAAAGATTTGGCTGATTAAGCTGGCTCTTTGCCTGCTGCACTACATTAAGTGCATTGCCTATATTAGACAATACATGGTCGAAAACCTGATTTGCATAGGCATCAGCATCCTGCTTTAGCTGATTAGCCCCCGCAATAGTACGGTCCATGATTTCCTTCTCCTGCTGCTGAGCAGCCAGCAGGATCTGCCTAGCCTGCTCCTGAGCCTGCAGCGTAATCTCATTCTCATCAGTAGCCTTAGCTGCAAATGCATTTGCCTGCTCGATTCTTCTAGCAGCCTCCTGATTAGCCAGCTCTCTAATCTTCGCTGCCTCCTCCTGAGCCTTCTCTATAATGTTATTGCGGTCCTGCACAATTTCCTGTGCTTTACCTATTTCTTCAGGAAATGCCTTACGAAAATCCTCCATGAGATTAATTATTTCATTCTCATCAATAATCAGCTGATTGGTAAAAGGCATGTGCTTTGACTCCAGCACCAGAGTTTCAATTTCTTCTAAAATGGACTCTACTGACATATAATCAACCTGCTTTCCCTATCTATTTCACAAAATATCACAGAAGTATTACCTTCCATTTATCATTTCAGCAACACATGGCGGTACCAGCTTGCTGATATCTCCATTGAATGATGCAATCTCCCTTACAACCGAGGAACTGATGTAAGAATATTCTGGACGGCACAGCAGAAAAACTGTATCCAAATCAGAATGTACTGATCTAATTGCATTGGCATTAGACTGCTCATATTCAAAATCAGTAACCGATCTCAAGCCTCTGACAATCATGCTGATATCATTGGCCCTCATATAGTCTGCCAGCAGGCCATCAAAGGAAACAACCTTTATATTTTCAATATGCTCTGTGGCCTTCTCCAGAGCCTCAATTCTTTTCTCGACATTAAGAAACGGCTTTTTACGGACATTGCTGAAGACACCAACATACAGCTCAGCAAACATTGCCGATGCCCGCTCAAATATATCGATATGTCCCCAGGTTACCGGATCAAAGCTTCCTGGACAAATTCCTCGTTTCATGGCTCCACCTCTTCCTTCATGAGCTCTGGAAGCTCCAGGAAATCAATCTGCGTCGTGTTGCCATAACGCTGATTCTTCAGCAGCTTAAGACGCTTAAGCTCTGGCAAGGGCTCATTTTCGCCGCCTCGTTCCAGCACAACAAGTGCCCTGGGTGCCAGCAGCTCATTATCGTCCAGCCAGGAAATTGCTTTTTGCCATAGTCCTTCATGATATGGCGGGTCGCAGAACACCAGGTCAAACCGCCTGCCCTGAACAGACAGCCGATTAAGCTGTGCAAAGACATCCCCCTTAAGGATTTCTGCTCTATCAGACAGCCTGCAGTGCTGGGCATTTTCCCTTATCAGCTTATCTGTAGCCTTATCTATAAAGACAGCCTCACGAGCGCCACGGCTCAAGGCCTCTAGGCCCAATGCCCCGGTACCGGCAAAGATGTCCAGCACTCTGGTACCATCCACCTCGCCCCCTAATATGCTGAAAAGCGATTCCTTTACTCTATCAGAGGTAGGCCTGGTACTCATACCTTTAGGTGTTTTTAAATTACAGCCCTTAGCTGTTCCTGTGATTATCCGCATTACAGATTTACAGCTCCATAATTCATATTGTAGGCCTATATATTTTACCATACTTTAATCTTATATTAAATAGGAATTTTTGCCTTTAGCAACGATTGACAAATCTCATTTTTCTCAATACACTAAATTCATATCATAATTCCTTTTGCCTTTGAATATTAATATTCAAGCTTGAACATTCTCACCAC
>CAMCDL010000111.1 GCA_945873565.1 uncultured Selenomonadaceae bacterium
ATGACAACTTTCATATTATCGTTCCACCTTTCCTGCATAAGCGGAAATTCCGCCTTCAGAATTGCCCTTTTTGAGCTTGGTCCATAAAGCTAGTATTTCAGGAATACCTAAGTGAATAGAAAATCCCACTGTTTTATATGTTTATTTTAAAAATTAAAGATAATTTTTTCAAGGGTAAAATGATGAGAAAGGCAGGCATTAATCCAAAGACATTGCAATATCTTATGGGGCATTCGGATATAAGCGTAACGATAAATTTGTACACACATGTGAACTTTGATGATGCCTAGGAAGAACTTAAACGCATGGAGAACTTCAGACTGGCTCAGAAAGAGATTGATGACAATAATGATTATGAAAGCAGGGAGGGTGACGGTAATGAGTGAATTTAGAGAATTCCTGTGTACCAAGTTTTGAGGCTTTACGCCATTTTTATCTTCTGAAATATACAGTTTTCAAGGAACTACACCATTTTACGGTGTGGGAAGTTTAAATTAAATACTTTCAATTTTGCAACATTTTGACTGGAAAAAGAGGCATTTCCTGTTTTGTGGCGAATATTAGCATACAAGAAGATAAGTATTGAGTCTAGGGGGTATAGAGAGATGTTTTTGTTTGGCTCAAGTGATGATAATAAAAATGCTGCAGGCCGTGGTGAGGATTGTGCGCAGATGAAACGGGATGTGGAAAACCTGGACAGGTTTCTGCAGAAGGCGATTGATGGTGACTATACGGCGTCAATGCCTCGTGTAGAGTCTGCCGAGCTGCAGCAGCTGGGCAAAAAGATTGAGGCATTTTTGCAGAAGCAGCGGGATGATTTGCGCTCCATGCTGATGAAGCTGAACGAATCGGTATATGATTCCACGGAGGTGTCCGAGGCGCTTAATACCATTGTTACTGAGAATACCCATGTTTCTGCCAGGATTGATGAGATGCACAAGGTAGTGGAGTCACTGGCCAACGAGATTATGGGGCTGGCGGGAACTGCTACGGAGACATCCGACCAGACCAGCAAGGGCATGGAGGCTATGCGCAATACCGAGAGCAGTATTGATACTGTTGCACGGGAGACTATGGCGGCAGAGGAAAGCCTGCAGAGCATGCATGGCAGTGTAACCCAGCTGCAGAAGGATACAGGCAATATCAACAATCTGGTGGAAACGGTACGGGGCATCGCTGACCAGACCAACCTTTTGGCGCTGAACGCCTCTATAGAGGCAGCCCGCGCCGGTGAGCATGGCCGGGGATTTGCGGTGGTTGCCGAGGAGGTAAGGAAGCTGGCGGAGCAGTCCAAGCTGTCCGTAAGTGAAATCAATGAGCATTTGTCCAGCATCAAGGTAACCTCCAAGGATATTACTGATGAATTCACCCAGATGGATTCCGCCTTCAAGAATAATACGACGGCAGTAAAGGAAGCCACATCCCACACCCAGAAGCTGACAGGTGTCTTTGACGGCATTAACAAGGCTGTGAATATCCTGGCGCCTTTGGCTCAGGAGCAGTCGGCAGCTTTCCAGGAGATGACCGCCTCCCTGCGCACTACCATGGATGATGTTCACAGGCAGAACGATTCTACCAGAAACTGCAACCGCTTTGTGTATGAGGCCTTGAAGACCTCCAGCCAGATGCGCACCGCCCTGGCCGGTCTGGATCTGGATATTACGGACAAGGAAAATGTAGATCTGGCCAAGACGGATCATCTGCTGTGGCGGGCACGCATCAGCCAGATGCTGTGGGGCAATATTGACCTGGATGCATCCAATGTCCGCGACCATACTACCTGCCGCCTTGGTAAGTGGTACGCCTCCAAGGGCAAGGAGCTGTTTGGCAACCTGCCGGAGTTCCAGCAGCTAGAGAAGGATCACGCCAGATTCCACTCCTGCTGTGCGGAGGCCATTGATGCCTATCATGCTAACAAGCAGCGGCAGCTGGATGAGCTGATGGAGGAGCTATCTGATGTTTCCTCTAATGTTATAGGCAATCTGGAGAAATTGAAAAACCAGCTGTAGGCATTTACGAGCCTGTGCTTTCAAAGTAGCGGCATGATGGTGCCGGTACGGAGATTATTCCGTTTCCGGCTCCGTCGTGTCGCTTTTTGTGTGTGGTGTGCAGGGGGCTGCATTAGCTGCTGCTTTACGGTGGCGCCATCATCTGGCTAGTTCTATCAAGTCGAGAAAAACACAGCATCATGCTGTGTCAGACTGGGTGGAGATAGAGAAGCAGCGCGGTATTTCTGTTACCTCGACTGTTTTGCAGTTTAATTATAATGGTTTTTCAAGTTGAAAATGAACATTTTTCTAATTAAGAAACATTATCAATAGCGTAGACTTCATCAAGGAATGCTTCAAACAACTCTGATGGACTATGATAGTCCAAAATACGGCGTGGACGCTGATTAAGGGAATGTCCTTGCTGGTGAAGTGCCTAAATTATCCCCCTTTCATCCAAAGTTAAGTGCTTTCCTAGTTTACATGAAGTCTCAATTGTATTAGAATGTAGTTGTTCCATAGTGATTACTCCTTCGTTGATGATTTCTCTCAAAAACATTTTAACACAGGTAGTCACCATGGATTTTTATTTTTTGATTAACTGTTCAAGTTCATTATACAACCAACCATTAAAGCGAATTGATATAATCAATTGACTTTAATGTTTTTTTCTTATATACTTATAATGAGCTTTTGGCTCACCGGGCATTACGGTTAGAATATGATGCACGTGTATGTTTAACTTCCGCAAGCGACGGGGGCCTAGTGCGTAGAATATCGCTTACATGTGAGTGGGGTTCGCTGAAAAGGTGAGCCCCATTTTTGGCTTCCTATATCTGGACAAGGCTGGACTTCCACTTGTGGCCATGCACTGGCAGCACCGAATGAATCATATGGTAAAACGGTACAATGAAATATATATAAGAAGCAGATGCCAAACATCACACCGCATGTATGCAGGCATACATATTGCAGAAACATGGCCAAATCGGGAATGAACCCAAAGACTCTGCAGTATCTCATGGGGCATTCGGATATAGGCGTCACCTTGAACACCTATACCCACCTGGGATTACAGGATGCAAAAGATGAGATGGAACGATTGAAGGATGCTCAGAAGGAATTGGATAAGGACAAAGTTAAAGAACTTCCAGCTACCAAAACAAAGTTCAGAATTGTATAAGGAAAAATACTCAACCACCTGTGATGTAGTAGGTGGTTTTTCTTTGTCTGCTATGGTATGATAACCTATAGTTGTGGTTTCGCATATGTACAATTTGGCTAAGATTTTGATGATTTTGGAAAATGGCGTAATTAAGCATATAACAGGGCACTTTGAGGCATTGCAGGAAGGAAAATTCATATGATTAAGATATTATTCGTTTGCCACGGCAATATTTGCAGATCCACTATGGCTGAATTTGTTTTTAAGGATATGGTTAAAAAACAGGGGCTTCAGGATGATTTTCTTATTGAATCTAAAGCCACACATAGGGATGAGCTTGGCTCAGATACTTACTGGGGTACAAAGGAAAAGCTGGATAAGGAGGGAATTCCTTATACCCGCCGCCGGGCTACCCTTATGACCAGGGAAGACTATGAGCGGTATGACTATATCCTTGGCATGGACGATGAGAATATGTTTTTTATAAAAAAAATAGTAGGCTCAGATCCAGATAATAAGGTTCATCTTCTGATGTCCTATGCTGGTGAGGACCGCAGTATTGCTGACCCTTGGTATACAGGTAATTTTGATGAAACCTTCAATGATGTTACAGCAGGATGCAAAGGTCTCCTGAAGGCCATAGCGTCTAAATAATACAGTAAACGACCTTATAATGGCAGGTACAAATGAGGGAATGCCAAGGTAGTAAATGAATCAGATTCGTTAAATCGGCTAATACCTGCTCGTTGACTATTTAACTCGATTTATGCAATCCAGTACTGGTACCCTGAGAAAATGGCAAGTATGATACCAATCATCAGCATTATCTTGTAAAGCACCTTGAAAAAGCTGGCGTTAAAATAGTCAGTTGTTACTGTAAAGCAAACATGAATAGGTGTAAGCATCAGGCCTGCCAGACCAAATACCATTGTAATAATAAGGAGAAGCATATCTCCGCTTTGACTAAGTGCTGCAGAAATCGGCATAACAATTGCAATGTAGGCCTGGCTCATTCCTGTCAATATAGCTACCACAAAGGTAATGCCTGCTATAATAACCGGGGTTGGCAATGGTGCTGCCTGAAAGGCGGCAACAACATCTGACAGGGCTCCTGTATCTTCAAGGATCTGAACAAAATAGAGGATAAAACCTATGTTGATAAACATCTTTTTATCAATGGCTCCCAGAATAGCATCCTTTAAAGATATTTCAGCCTTACGCAGAAGAAGTATTACATATAGAAGCGAGGTGGAAAGAATCATTGCAATGGATGCATTCAAATTCAAGAATACTACCAGGAGGAAGGTGATGAAAATTGGCATTATAGCCAGAAAAACATCAACTAGTGAAGTCTTAGCTTCAAGCTCTGAAGTATCAGCTGCTTTATCGTCTACGTTTTCAGCAGTGTCATTTTTCTTTAATGGCTGAATGAGCAAGATCCAGCCAAGAATCAGCCAAACTATACAGATCCAGAAGGTTCCTTTCAGAAATTCCAAATAAGCTACGCCACTTATGCTGCAGGCCATAATCATACCTGGAACAATAGGGTTGAATAATTCACAGGGATGCCTGAACCAATAGTTAATAGCAGCCTTGTCCTCCTGGCTGGCATTATATTGCCGGCTTGATTCTTCCACTATGGGGCAGGAAAATCTGGCACCACCTACAGAAGGCAGCACTCCCAGGAAAAATGGCATAATAGCAATGATAGCCTTATCACTGGAGAAGGCTTTTTTTAATGCATTAACCATATTAGCAAGGGTACCGCTGCTTCTCAGCAGTATTTCCATACACATTATCAGATATAATGAAATAATCAAATCATATGTCCTTGTCTGATGAAGCATGCTTACAAAACTCGTTGCAAGCAGAAAAGGATCTCCTGAACGCATCAGCCAGAGAACAATACCACCGGCCAGCATACATAATCCCATATAATATTTTCTGCTCATCAGAATCAGTATAATGCTTACCGTAATAATAAGCTGAAGAAAAATATTCGTTATAAACATAATAATAACCTTTCCTGAACAAGTGTATTAGTCATGAAGCTTATTGATAATTCTATACAAAAGCCTGCGCATGACCTTGAATTCTTCCTCAGTCATCTCTACCTGAGCAGCCATATTTACAGGAACGCTTTTGGCTTTTTCCCGCAGTGCCTGCCCATTTTCAGTCAGAGATATTATTACACTCCGTTCATCTTCAGGATCACGCTTACGAGTTACCAGCTCTTTTGCCTCTAGCTTTTTAAGAAGAGGGGTTAGAGTACCAGAATCCAGATACAGCTTATTGCAGATTTCCTTTACTGTCAGCTGCCTTTCCTCCCAGAGTACCATCATTACCAGATACTGGGTGTAAGTAAGATTAAGCTCTGATAGAAGAGGCGTATAAGCCTTGGTTATTTCTCTTGAGCAGGCATATAATGGAAAGCAAAGCTGATTTTCCAGCTTCAGCATATCATCAATGTTCATACTGTCTCTTATACACATCTGACGCTGCCGACGATATGCAGTGTGTA
>CAMCDL010000112.1 GCA_945873565.1 uncultured Selenomonadaceae bacterium
CACACTGCATATCGTCGGCAGCGTCAGATGTGTATAAGAGACAGCTTCAAAGCAGAGTGAGAAAAGATAAAGCGTATCTTGCAGTCAAATGACAATAAGCGCTCTTTATCTTTCATTATGAGGTTATAGGTACTATCGTCTGCTGCTGTAGCCCCACTGGTATCCTTCCAATGCCCTGGTTCATTCTTCTTGCCCTTATCAGCAGAGAAATAACCATCATGGGTAAGCTCTGCTTCATCTTCCTCATTATGAATACTATGCCACAAATCATGGTACTTTGGTCTACGAATAACATCCTGATAGATTTCCTCAAACCATCTGGCATATTTACCTTTAACTGCATTACCATCTGCATCATATTCCCGATAATTGGCCACCCGATCAATGAAAAACAAAGAAAGCACCTTTATACCTTTAGTATTTAACTCCAGCTCCTTGTTCAAATGCTCTTCGATGGTAGCCTTAATCTGCTGACGCTTCATATCATCATCATGAACTGTGCCAATCGCTTTTCCCAGACGAAGGATATCACTACGACTGGTAAAATCCATATATTCTGCTCCTGCAGCGCAATATATGTCCTTAACAATATATCCCTCGTACACATCCCTGCCACCGGATTTTTCGTACAGATCATCGCCTTGCTTCACAGTTACAACCTTACGTTGGACCGCACCAGACCTATTCTGCACATCCATTTCCACACGGGCAGTTATTGGGGATTTCTTATTGTTTACAGATTTAAGCAACAAATAAGCTTCATTATGATCATTCTCTGCTGCAAAACTTTCCACCTCAATGCCCTTAACCAGCTTCTTGGCAAAACTATCCACGGCATTAAGGCGATAGAGCTTATTCTCCACCCGAATAGGCGTAGCAGAATACCGAATTGTACATAACGGATTCAGTGACTGTACCGCTTCCACCTGGGCATCAGTACTGATGGTAGACTGAGGCTCATCAATAATAACAATCGGGTTGGTTTCCTTTACCAAATCAATAGGCTTGGATTCACCAAATTTCTTATCATTATACCTATTGATAAGATTCAGGTCGTTCTGGAAGGCATTTATGGTAATAACCATAATCTGAATTTCATTACTGGTAGCAAAATCACGGATTTTTTCAATGTGTTTACCATCATAAACAAAGGCATCATAGTTTACATTACTGTAAAGCCCCCGAAAATGGTCACGGGTAATATCTATGGTTTTTTGAACACCTTCTTTAATGGCTATGCTTGGTACTACAATAATAAACTTAGTAAAGCCATAGGCTTTATTCAGCTCCAGTAGGGTACGCAAATAAACATAGGTTTTCCCTGTGCCGGTCTCCATTTCAATGTCCAAATTAATATTAGTGCCCAAAGCAGTGGACTGAGGCAGACCATGTCTTAGCTGTATACTACGAATATTATTTAGTATATCTTCTTGGTCAATCGTCAGGCGATTACCAATGCCCTGCCCCAAATTCAACTGCTGATAGTTATTATCAAACTCCAAAGTAAGCTGTTCGGTACGAGCTGCCACGGTGAACAAAGCCTGTTTTGGTGTCTGACCAATAAACACATCCCGGACTGCGGCAATGGCCTCCTGCTGGTAATCGAGGGCAGCATCAAATTTCAGTTTCATTGTCCCTCACCTCACACGCACACAAAGCTGTCTTCATCAAGGCCTGCCGTTTTCAAAGTTTCCTTGACATTGGTCTTGTCCATATCCGAGGCAAAGCCCGTATCACGGAATACCACCTGCCAAAGTTCCGACTCATATTCCTTATGCAGTTTCACCACCGCTTCTGCTACAGCAGTTGTGATATTCCGTCCCAGACAAATCATCAGGGCACCGCCGCCGATAATATAGACCGTCTCACCTGCAGCCTGTTCTTCCTCAATTTGACAAGTGAGTTCAAGGCCCATCTTGAGCATGATTTCATAGAGTACATCCTGCTCGGTGCGGTCAGGCAGGAAATTGTCCGTAGCCTGTTGCAAAGTCATCACCAAATCATCCGGCTGAGGATTCCACTTCTGCAGATTGGAGCTGTCCAGCTTAAAGACCTTAAAGCCAATATCCAAGTCCGCCGCCTTATCCTCGGCTTCCGCCTTAATTTTATCTCCGGCACGGCGAATACGCTCCTTGCCAATTTCGCAGATATTTTTATAACCTGCTTTGTAGGCTTCACTATTTTTATCTGTAGGCTCAGGTAACTGTACCAACACAAATTTTCGATTTCCACCATCTTCTGCATTTAATTGCATAACTGCATGAGCAGTTGTAGCTGAACCAGAGAAAAAATCTAGGACAATACTTTTTTCATCAGTATATAATTCTAAGCACTGTTTAATCAAACTTACCGGTTTTGGATAATCAAAAAAAGATTTATCATTGAAGATTTTTTTTAACTGCTTGGTCGCATCCTGCGAGTGACCAACATCTTTATATTTCCATATCGTCATTGGGGTTACACTATTTTTCACTTCTGACAAAAACATTTTAGGTGCCCAAATACTATTTCCATCTTTGCCCCAATAAATTCTGTTATCATTCAGCATTTCCTTAAATTTTTCTTTAGAATACAACCAGCTTCTACCATTGGGAGGAAGCATTCTTCGTCCACTAGGAGACACTATTTCATATATATTCTTTTCCACAGCGGGACCAACAGATGGATTTCCTGCTTTCCATACACCTCTAGGATCATTATCTAAGTTTTTATAATCGCTATTTTGAGCATCAGATCTTGGAAGTCCATTACAAACCAAGTTATCAATTTCTTTAGCATAACACAATATAAAATCATGACTTTCTGAAAAGTGTTTTTTCAAATTCACTGGTGCATATGCCCGTTCCCAAGTTATCTGTGCAATAAAATTACTTTCACTAAAAACCTCATCACAAAGTCTTTTCAAATTTTCCTGCTCATTATCATCAATACTGATAAATATAACCCCATCATCACTCAGCAAATTTCTCGCCAATCTTAGTCTTGGATACATCATATTCAGCCAATCAGTATGAAATCTTCCATTAGCCTCGGTATTGGTATCAATTCTATGGCCCTCACCATCAACCTGGCCTGTTACTTCCTTGTAATTCTGGATATTATCATGAAAGTTGTCTTTATAGACAAAATCACCGCCGGTATTATAAGGTGGATCGATATAAATCATCTTCACTTTTCCATAATATGATTTTTGCAGAAGCTTCAATACTTCCAGATTATCTCCTTCGATATAGAGATTTTCCGTATTATCCCAATCCTTACTTTCTTCCTTGCAAGGACGCAATGTACCCATAGATGGTGTTTGGGATAAACGCAGAGCTTTCCCCTTGCCGTTCCATTTGAAGCTGTAGCGTTCCTGTTCATCATCCACAAAATCGCCCAACAGCTGCCGCAGGACATCGAAGTCAATTTTCCCTTCCTCGAATGCTTCGGGGAAAAGCTGCTGCATGGCCTTCAAGTTTTCTTCGGTAAGATTCATGGATTCGCCTGTCAAATTTTTCATTATTCCCTGCTCCCTTGTGCGGTTATTTTTTTCATTTCCCGTTTCAATTTTTGCAGACGGGTATTGAGTTCCATCTTGCGATTTTTTATCTCTTGCCGAAGTTCATCTATTACCCTGCCCTGCTGCTTATTATCTAAAATCTTCGGCTGTTGCACAACCCGGTCCTACTGTAACATGTTGCCGAAGATTATAATACTTACCTTTAACATTATAACATTTTTGCATAATTATAGTGGCTATTACCCTTAAATATTTAACAAAAAAACATCTTCACCACACCTACTGGCATGGGAAGATGTTATAAAGAATATTCAAAGTAATATTAATACTATTTCACTGCTTCAAATCCATGCTGAAGATCAGCGAGGATGTCATCAATATGTTCTGTTCCGATGGATAGTCTTACTGTAGTAGGCTTAATACCAGCTGCCAGCAATTCCTCCTCAGTCATCTGGGAGTGAGTAGTTGAGGCAGGATGAATGACCAGAGATTTTACATCCGCCACATTCGCAAGCAGTGAGAAAAGCTGAAGACTTTCTGTAAACTTCTTGGCATCTTCTGCAGTTCCTTTTATATCAAAGGTGAAGATAGATGCTGCACCCTTCGGGAAGTACTTATCATACAGCTCCCTTTCTTTTCCCCTTGCCTGGGATGGATGATTTAACCTCTCTACCTGTGGATGATCCTTCAAAAAGTCCACAACCTTCAATGCATTTTCCACATGTCTTTCCACTCGAAGTGACAGTGTTTCCAGGCCTTGAAGAAGGAGGAAAGAGTTGAAAGGAGAAATCACAGCTCCCTGATCCCTCATAAGAGTTGTTCTCATCTTCATTATATAAGCAAGATTTCCACATGCTTCAGTGAATACAACACCGTGATAAGATGGATTTGGTTTGGATAGTCCCGGGAACTTATCATTCTGTGCCCAGTCAAATTTACCGCCATCGATTACAACACCGCCCATCACTGTTCCATGGCCGCCTATAAACTTTGTTGCGGAATGGACTACAATATCTGCCCCATGTTCGATTGGTCGAAGAAGGTATGGTGTGGCAAATGTACTGTCAACGATTAATGGAATACCATGCTTATGGGCAATCTCTGCAATCCCTTCGATATCGACCACATTGGAATTCGGATTACCAAGGGTCTCTACATAAAGCAGTTTCGTGTTTTCCTGAATGGCTGCCTCAAAATTCTCAGGATCAGAAGGATCTACGAATGTGGTGGTCAGTCCTTGGTCTTTTAACGTATTAGCAAACAGGTTATAGGTTCCTCCATATACATTGGCAGAAGATACCAGATGATCTCCAGCTATTGCAATATTCTGGATTGCATATGTGATTGCGGCACTTCCTGATGCGGTAGCAAGTGCTGCCGCTCCTCCTTCTAAAGCAGCGATACGTTTTTCAAACACATCCGAAGTAGGATTCATGAGTCTTGTATATATATTTCCGCCTTCCGTCAACCCAAATCTTCCGGCTGCCTGGGCAGAATCTGCAAATACATAAGAAGTAGTTGCATAAATTGGAACTGCTCTTGCGTCTGTTGCCGGGTCTGCCTGTTCCTGTCCAACGTGAAGCTGTAATGTCTCAAATCTGTAATCTGCCATTTCTTCATCCCCCATTTAACTACTATTTCAGTAGGTTTATATTTATGTCATAGAATACTCCTTTATACCTACTATGTCAATAGGTATTTTGTTTTTTCTCTTGTTTTTTTCCACTTACCCTACGGTATAATAGGTGATAAAAGTACCTACCTTCCTAAAAATACAAGCATACCATCCCCCCTAAAAATAAAAAGCAGCCACCAAAAGATGACTGCCTCAAATTATTTATCACCATAGTGACTTTTCTTCTTCATCCCATGTTTTAAGCATCTATTAATTCATGCTCCTTACCTTGTCCTGCCTCCAGCCTAGAAATAGCGGCATTTAGATGCATCTGATTTTCTTCACTGTAAAATGGTTCATCTGCGACTATTGGGAATGGAATGGACCGAGTCCGAACAATTGCCTTAAGAAACATAGTATATGCCGTTGATAATGTCAACCCCATGCTTTCACACAATTTTTCAGCATTATGCTTCAGTTCAGGATCTACTCTCATTGTAACAGTATTTACTTTTGCCATTACAAATCACCTCC
>CAMCDL010000113.1 GCA_945873565.1 uncultured Selenomonadaceae bacterium
GTAGGGGCTTCCGGTGGGAAGCCCTTTATAATGTTATTGTAGATTAGTAATAAAGTACACCTGCCAGTCTGAAGGCACGGGAAAACTGACGCTACTGCGCCAGAAATATTTCTGCAAAGGCTAAACTCGCTATGCTCAAACAGTAGCCTTTGCTGACGAAATATTTTGCCTGGCTACATAGCTATTTTCCCTATCGCCCTTCATTCTGGCAAGTGTACTATATGTGCAGTAAAATATTGTTTTTATACAAAAAATAAGAACGCAGTCCCGCAAGACCACGCTCTTGGTATAAAATATAAGTATGAACAAGCAAAATAGGTAGATTGTAAAATGAAATTCAACAAATAAAAGACTCACGGATGTTCAGCACAATAAAATTATTTGCTGGTTGCATTCGCTTTCTTTCTTCTCTCCATGAATTTTAAAATATTATCTGTACCCTGCAAGTAGGTTAAATTAATCGGTACACGAGGTGTTCTGTCGTTGGCAGATGCTTCAATAGCATCGGCAAACATCTCCACCTGTTTCTGACCAGATATGATAAAATTCTTAGTGATACTTGAAGTTGCCATATTAACACCTCCTTTTTCAGTATGGCTCGTATTGATTTTTTCATACCTTCCTAGCTTTATTTTATTACCAAATGTCAGGTTTTACAACCGGATTTTTGTGAAATTTATAGCTTAACTTCCAGAAATATTTCCACTCAAATGGACGCCTCGTTTTTAGTTATCTATTATTATCCTTAATTGCATCAATATAACGTTTTAACGCGTCCTGCCATGATGGCAATGGCTCAAAGCCAGCTTCCGCCAGCTTGCTTTTATCCAGACGGCTGTTGAATGGACGCTTTGCCTTGCTGAGACCAAATTCCTCAGTGGTCACCGGAACCACCTTTGTGCTCATGCCAGCCTGGCGGAATATTTCACAAGCGAAATCATACCAGCTGATATAGCCGCCCTCATTGGTGGCATGATATATGCCATATTTTTCGGTTTCGGCCATATCCACCAGGAGTCTGGCCAAATCATAGGTATATGTAGGGGTACCGATCTGGTCCTTTACCACCCGCAGGGTATCGTATTTCTGTCCAAGACTCAGCATAGTCTTTATGAAGTTTTTGCCATTGGTGCCAAATACCCAGGCAATGCGGATTATAAAGTATTTTTCGAGAAGCTCCTTTACCGCCAGCTCTCCTGCCAGCTTGCTCTGCCCATAAACATTTAATGGTGCGTAATCCTGGCAATCCGGCTCCCAGGCTTCAGTACCATTTCCATCAAATACATAATCTGTACTGATGTAGAGCATTTTAGCATCGGCTGCCCTTGCTGCTTCGGCAATATTTCTAG
The DNA here is from genome assembly GCA_945873565.1 of uncultured Selenomonadaceae bacterium. Classification (GTDB taxonomy): domain Bacteria; phylum Bacillota; class Negativicutes; order Selenomonadales; family Selenomonadaceae; genus CAMCDL01. The sequence continues at coordinate 1,350 of CAMCDL010000113.1, forward strand.
TGCCATCAGCATTAATAGCCTGCACCTTAGCCTTATTTTCTTCTTCTTCAGCAAGGTCCACAGCTGTCCAGGCAGCACAATGAATAACAGCATCCGGCTGCAATTCTTCTATGACACGTTCTGCTGCAGCCTTGTCAGTTATATCAAGGCTGATATACGGCCATGGCGCTTCACAAGGCTCTGCTCCAACTGCCCTGTATTCAGGATGAATATCTGAGCCTATGGCCTCATGGCCTCTTTTTTTAAGCTCATTCATTACATCGTAGCCAAGCTGACCGCCCACACCAGTAACAAATACTTTCATGGAAAACGCTCCTTATAATCTTTTTTATCATTATACACTAAAAAAAAAGCACCTGCCAGCCAATGCTAGCAGGTGCAACTTCATATATAAGGTTATTCTGCCTTCCAGAGGCCATGGAGATTGCAATATTCATAAACTGCAACAACCTTCTCATTTTCGCAGAGAGTGAACTCAGCATTTGGCTCCATGCCCGGCTTCAAATCGCGCTTATAGCAGCCGCAATCTGTCTCTACTGCAATCCAGCAGATATAATGTGCGTCCATCATAGGATGGATGGTGGACCCGACAGTCACCTTAACCTTGCAGCCATCCTGCTCTACAACAGGTACATGCTTATCAAAGGCACCATCAGTAGAGCCAGGGCTCAGTATCTCCATTTCCTCGCCGCAGCAATGAGGTATAACGCCCTTATCATCCATGAACACCAGTATGTTTCCGCAATGGTTACACTTAACAAATTTCATGTCAATCACTCCTTAAAATCTTTCTGATTATATCCAATGGAATAACCATGAAGGCCATTCCCAGACAAAACAGCCAGGTATCTATCCTGAGGGGTTCCACGCTAAGTATTTCTCCGCCAAATTCTACAAACATAAACTGCATTGCAAAAATAGTAAAGGAAACCAGCAGGAAATTATTATTATCTCCTAAATTCTCAAACACATTCAGGATCTTTGTCCTGGCATTAAGCTTGCTATCTAACGGTATCACCTCCCCTTCAAACACATTCAGGGTCTTTGTCCTGGCATTAAACTTGCTGTCTAACGGTATCACCTCCCTTTCAAACACATTAAGGTTCTTTGCCCTGGCATTAAACCCATTGAAGGTAATTGCCATCATGAATGTAGCAAACAGGGCTGATTTCAAATATATAATATCTACATCTCCAAATACAGCTCTCACTGGGGGAACAAATATTATAGACAGGCATATGGCAGTGATAAACAGACCGTTTATTACTACCATTGCCAGCATGCTGCGGCTGACAATAGAGGCCTGCCTGGCAACCGGCTTTTCCCTCATAAATTCCTTGCGGGCTGGCTCACTGCCGAAGGCTATTGCTGCCAGGGTATCCATTGCCAGATTTATCAGCAGAAGCTGTATTACGGTAAGCACCATGTTCTCTCCAAGCAGTGGTGCCAAAAAACAGGTAAACACTGCAGCTACATTAACCGTAAGCTGGAAAATCAGGAATTTCCTAATGCTATTGAACATGGTCCGTCCGTATAGAATAGCCTTGGCAATGGAAGAGAAGTTATCATCCAGTATAGTGATATCTCCAGCTTCCTTAGCCACCTCGGTGCCACTGCCCATAGCAAAGCCGACATCAGCTTTTTTAAGTGCTGGTGAGTCATTTACTCCATCACCAGTCATTCCTACCACATAGTTCAGATCCTGAGCCAGCCTTACCAACCGGCTTTTATCTGACGGCAATGCTCTTGCTATTACCTTCAGCCTTGGCAGGATAGCCTTAACCTCGTCATCCGTCTTTTCAGCAAGCTCTGCGGAGGTTATCACCACATCCTCTGACGAGCTGATAAGGCCAGCCTCCTTGGCAATAGCTACCGCAGTTTCCCTCCTATCGCCTGTAGCCATGACCACATGAATACCAGCTGCCTGCACCTCGGCAATGGCCTCAACCGCCTCTGAACGAATATTGTCACGGATGCTTATTATGGCTACCAGTGTAAGCTTTTCCTCTCCTTCATGGCCCACAGCCACAGCCAGCAGACGCATTGCCCTAGAGGCCTGCTCATCCAAATATTCCTCAAGTCGAGAATTATCCTTCAACGATATGACTTCACCGTCATTATTCATATAGGCTGAACAGCGGGAAATTATTGCCTCTGGAGCTCCTTTTATGTAAAAACTGCCATCAGGCAAAATAATTCTTGAGTATTTATTGCGAGAATTAAACGGCTCTATCTCTGCCTCAATATCACCGATAGGCTCAGTCATACCAGCTTCTGCCAGATAGCTCATGAGTGCCCTGTCTGTTGAATTGCCGCCTATTATAGTCTCTCCGTTGTAGTGGGCACTATTATTTTTACCAATACCCAGTACAATAGACTCGCGTACAGGGTCTGCCTTTGGATTAAATTCCAGAGTATCTCCAGTTACTACTGCAGCCACTGACAGCTTGCCTTCGGTTATAGTGCCAGTCTTATCACTAAACAGCATGCTGATACTGCCTGATGTTTCGACACCATTGATTTTCTTTACAAGGACATTATCCTTTTCCATCCTGATGCTCTGCAGTGACAGCAGGATAGATGTCAGCATAGGCAGTCCTTCAGGCACTGCACACACTATTACGGTTACTGCCACCATAACAGCATCTATCACCAGACGTATCCAGGCATAGATATTGTCTGGCGATTCACCTGTTATTACAGTTTTAATCAGTATTGCCAGTATTATGGCAATAGCACCTACATAGCCGAAGCGGGAAATATGATGGGCAAGCTTAGACAGCTTGACCTGAAGCGGTGTTTCTCTTGCTTTTCCCTGAGCTTCTATTGACAGCTTGCCAAATAGCGTATCGTCACCCACGGTATTGACCTTCATATAGGCTTCATAGTCACATACTACAGTTCCACGATAAATACTGTATGGGTTCAGCAGATCATTTACATCGTATTCTGCTCCATCAAGACAGCTTATTTTTTCTATCTCCTCAGTCTCGCCATTAAGCACAGCCTGGTCTATTTTAAGATGCCCATCCACCAGGATTCCGTCTGCTGGAACCCTGTCACCTGACTGCAGGAAAACAATTTCTCCAGTCACTACATCATTTACTCGGATTTCCATCAGCCTGCCATCTCTTATGACCTTTGTAAGATCCTTAGCTGCCTCATACTCCCTCAGACTGACTGCCTTGCCCTCCTGGCGGTGTTCACTTATGGCGGCTACTCCATTGGCAATAATGATGGCGATCAGGATACCAGCTGGTTCGAACCATTCAGCCTGACCCATAAAATATAGAGCTGCCTGTATAACCAGCGCTACCATCAGTATAATCAGCATCGGGGCCTTGAATCCTTTAAGAAGCTTTTTCCATAGTGGGTCTGGTGGAATCTGCGTCAGCTGATTAGACCCATACTTCAATCTAAGCGCTTCTACCTCAGAGGATTTGACTCCAGTAAATTGCATTTTCTTTCTCCAAAAACACTTTATTTTTTCTGCATCATATAGCCTATTATGCACACTGCCACAGCAATTATCCAAGGGATAGCTTCAAGAGCTGTGGTTCCCAGGAGTCCCGTAAGATAAGTACCTACTGCTTTATCGGAAACTATCATTTTACCTGCTGTATGGCCCAGTATAGCGGCACCAAGATATATAAGCATCGGCCATTTATCCATAAGCCTGCCAATAAGCTGACTGCAGCCTACAACAATAGGAATACTTATAATAAGGCCTATGCAAACCAGCATAAAGCTGCCACCAGCAGCACCGGCAACACCAAGAACATTATCAATGCCCATTGCTGCATCCGCAATAACAATAGTCTTTATTGCCTCACTCAGGCTATCTGCTGCCTCAATATGCTTGTCATCAGATGGCTTTAAGAGCTTTATAGCTATAGGTATCAAAACAATACCGCCCACAGCCTGCAAAAACGGAATACTCAAAAGATATACCGCCATAAGGGTCATTACAACCCTTATAATTACTGCACCAGCAGTGCCATAAAATACTGCCTTTTTCCTGTGCTCATCAGGCAGACGGTTAGCTGCCATGGCAATTACTACTGCATTATCACCTGCCAAAACCAGGTCTATAATAAGAATTGAAAATAATGCTGAAAAAAACTCTGGTGAAAATAATTCCATATACAATCTCCCATTCAATCATTTTTGAAGATTTTATCATTATACCATGAAAATATAATGAATAAAAGTTTTCTGCATCGAGTAGGAGGAGGATTTAAATAAATCCTCCGACCTCTCACACCACCGTGCGT
>CAMCDL010000114.1 GCA_945873565.1 uncultured Selenomonadaceae bacterium
ACCCCCTTGGCGCCAACCTCATTTCTAGGAAAGCACTCCCGTCGACCCATACTCATATCTAGGAATCGACCACCGTCGACCCCTATACGTACTCGAATGTAGGGGCTCACGGCGGTGAGCCCTAAAAATTCTATAAATAATAATAATATGCCTATTACTCGGCAGAACGTCTTATATCTGCACCCAGGCCTACCAGCTTTTCTACCAGATTGTCATAACCGCGGTCAATATGATGAATATAACCAATGCGGGTTTCACCTTCTGCCACAAGGCCAGCCAGAACCATGGCTGCGCCAGCTCTGAGGTCAGTTGCCTTTACCTGGCAGCCAGTCAAGGATTTTACCCCCTCTACCATTGATACACGGCCATCAATCTTTATATTTGCGCCCATGCGCTTTAATTCATCTACATGCATGAAACGGTTTTCAAAGACTGTCTCTGTCACCATACTGGTACCCTCTGAAACAGACTGCATCGCCATGAACTGAGCCTGCATATCGGTTGGGAATCCAGGATATGGCATTGTCTTTATGTCTACCGCCCTGGTCACCTTATCGCAGGTAACATGAACGCCATCTATTTCCTCTTCTATGGTTACGCCAGCCTCCTTCAGCTTGGCAATAACCGGCTTCAGATGTTCGCTGATGGCATTTTCAATATATACATCGCCCTTGGTCATTGCGGCAGCCACCATATAGGTACCAGCCTCAATGCGGTCTGGGATGATAGTATAATTGCGGCCAGTCAGCTTTTTTACACCATCAATCTTAATGACATTAGTACCAGCACCACGAATTTTTGCCCCCATCATATTGAGATAATTAGCCAAATCGATAATCTCCGGCTCCTGAGCAGGATTCTCCAGGACAGTCTGCCCCTCAGCCATGGAGGCAGCCATAAGAATATTCTCAGTGGCACCCACACTTGGGAAATCCAGATAAATGCGGGAGCCCTTCAGGCCCTCTGGCGCATTAGCCTCGATAAAGCCATGACCAATTTCGATATTTGCACCAAGAGCCTCAAAGCCCTTGAGATGCAGATCAATTGGACGGGTACCGATAGCACAGCCGCCAGGCAGAGAAATCTTCGCCTTGCCACAGCGAGCCAGCAGCGGACCCATTATAAGGAAAGACGCGCGCATCTTGCGAACCAGATCATAAGGAGCCTCATAGCTGCCAATCTCAGACGCATCAACTGTAAGTGCATTTGCATCCTTATCAAAGCTGGCACTCACGCCCAGCTTCGCCAGAACCTCAGAGATGGTATAAACATCCTCTAAGGCAGGAACCTCCTCAAGCCTGCTTGGGCCATCCTGTCCCAGCAGAGTTGCCGCAATAATCGGCAACACGGCGTTTTTAGCACCGCTTATCTTAACCCGTCCCTTAAGAGGACGGCCACCATTTATAATTAATTTTTCCATTTAAGAAAAAGCCTCCTAATGAAAAACATACTTCTCACAAATATCATATCTAGTCTACCATCTATGTTAAAAATTTACAAGTAGGTCTTAAATATTTAGACAAAGCGATTGTAAGAGATTGTTTCATAGGAATTTTCGTATCTGACAAAATCATGGATGACGCAATCACTGAGGCGAAAAACAATTGTAAGAGATTGTTTTCATAAAAATTTTCGTATAGGATATTATTGCTTCTTTAATAATTTCCATTTTAATATGGTCTTATTTTTTGTAGGAGCTTATTTTCGTAAGGGCTTATTTTTCGTAAGAGCTTATTTTTCTTAATATTTTGTTTTTTTTTTTTTTTTATTTTTCTTTTTATCTTATTTTCGTAGGGGCTTATTTTCGTAGGGGCTTATTTTCGTAGGGGCTTTTTTGTAGGAACTTATTTTTGTAGGAACTAATTTTTTGTAGGAACTAATTTTTCGTAGGGGCTCCCGGTGGGGAGCCCAGGGCATTTACATTGAAGATTGTTCACCTCCGCTCTATTTTTATAGACAAACATTTGTTTTGCTTCATTATCGACATATGGTATACTTGTTTTATAGAATTCTCGCAAGGAGGCTAACTATATGCAGCGTCGCAAGAATATTCGGTTAGAACATCACCTCTATAAATCTGAGGGCATGTTTTTTATTACAATTTGTACAGACAAAAGACGATGTTTATTAGGAAATATCTATAATGAAAAAATGCATCTAAGCCCTATCGGGCTTGGAGTACAAGAAGAAATTGCTCAGTTTTCTGTATTCCATCCAGATGCCATCATTAAAGCTTCTGTAGTAATGCCTAATCATGTCCATTTCCTTATGGAATACAATGGCAAAACAATACATATTGGTAAAATTATTTCTGGATTCAAAGCAGCTATAAGCCGGCAGTTTGGCAAGGGAATATGGCAAAGAAATTATTATGAGCACATAGTTAGAGATAATAACGAATATTGGGAGATTGTCAAATATATTGAAAACAATCCTCTGCAATGGTATTTTGATAAAAATTATGTACCGGATGTTCAACAGAGTATATTATAAAGGGCTCATTATAAAGGACTCATTATAAAGGGCTCCCCACCGGGAGCCCCTACAGAGTTATTGCCCCTACGGAGTTATTGCCCCTACAGAGTTATTGCCCTTATGAGACAAATAAAACCTACAGAATTATTAACCTCAAGAATTTGAGTATTAATATTCAAAAGAAAAAGCTGCTGGCATGTTACCACTGCGGCATTAGAAAAAACAGCTCCTGTAGCGGCAAATTATTTCGTCAGCAAAGGATATGTCTGAGCAAAGCGAGTTTAGCCTTTGCAGAAATTATTCCGCTATAGGAGCGTAAAGTTTTTTCGAGACGCAGAGATAGCGTACCAGCAGCATATTTTATTTATTCTGGCGGGCTCCCCACCGGGAGCCCCTACAAATGATGGCACATGCGAAGCATATGGGCCATGCGAAGTGGATGGGCATACGAAGCGATGGACATACGAAGCGATGGACATACGAGGCGATGGACATACGAGGCGGATGAGCCATGCGAGGCGATGTGCCATACGAAGCTATGGCACATACAAGGCTATAGGCCCTACGATTTGAATGCTTTTCCGTCCTGCACCTTCTGATGCCATTTCCATGCAGTTTCTATAATCCTGTTCAAATCAAATTCCGGCTTCCAGCCTAATATGTTATAGGCTTTTTCTGATGAGCCTACCAGCTCTGGCGGATCTCCAGCTCGTCTTCCCTGAATCTGAACCGAAATTTTGCGACCAGTTATTTCTGCAGTGGCTTTAATTACATCCTTCACAGAATAGCCCTTGCCATTTCCCAGATTGAAGTTATCTGAGCATTTATTTTTTATAATATGCTCCATAGCCAGTATATGAGCACTTGCCAGGTCGAATATATGGATATAGTCCCGGATACAGGTTCCATCAGGAGTAGGGTAATCGTCACCAAATACTGATATATGCTCTCTTTTTCCTGCTGCTACATCAAGAATGAGCGGTATAAGATGGGTTTCTGGATTATGAAGCTCACCGATTTCAGCTTCAGGATCAGCACCTGCTGCGTTGAAGTATCTGAGCACACAGTAATTCATGCCGTAGGCGACCCTATAATCCTCCAGAATCCGCTCCACCATCAGCTTAGTACGGCCGTATGGGTTTATTGGATTCTGTGGCAATGTTTCCACTATCGGCATTTTTTCTACCTCGCCAAATGTGGCACAGGTAGAGGAAAATATGAAATTTGATACACCATCCCTGCGCATGGCTTCCAGCAGATTTACGGTGTTCACTACATTGTTTATGTAATATTTCGCTGGATCCTGCACTGATTCGCCTACATAAGCAAAGGCTGAAAAGTGCATTACTGCATCAATTTTATTCTCCTTAAAAATCTTGTCAAGAAGAGCAGAATCCGCAATATCGCCCTTAATGAACCTTCCCCATTTTACTGCTTCACGATGACCATAAACAAGATTGTCCAATACTATAGTTTTGTAACCGTTCCTATTAAGCACCTTGTTTACATGACTGCCAATATATCCGGCGCCGCCCACTATTAATATCATAATTACACCACCCGAGTGCCTGATTTTTAATGGTTTGCCATCTTATAGATTGCCAGGCAGTCTGCCTTATCCATTGGATGGAATACTGCCACCTTCTTGGTACCGCCAGATGTACACATGTCAGCAAGCTGTTCCAGGACAGCATCGTCCTGAACACCGATTCCCAGCTCGCTGAAGCAGGTTGGCATCTTTATTTCCTTAAAGAATTCCTCGGTCATACGGATACCAGCGCGTGCTCGCTCTTCGGCAGTTCCGGAGTTTACCCCCCAGACATTTTCTGCATACTGTGCAAAGCGCTCTGGATTATCCTGGTATACATAGCGCGCCCAGGATGGCCACATGGTTGCCAGGGAAGCACCGTGAGCTACATCAAATCTGCCGCTGAGCTCATGGCCCAACTTATGTGCAGCAAAATCGCGACTGCGGCCAAGGCCGGTGAAGCCGTTATGGGATACGCTGCCACACCACATAAGCTCACTCATAGCAACATAGTCCTTGCGGCTGATAAGAGCTGCACGGCCATATTTTACTACGTTTTTGATAAGCTCCTCTGCAACGCGGTCAGTGAAATGGTTGTCCTCCTCATGAGCGAAATAACGCTCCAGGGTGTGCATAATAATATCTGTTATGCCGCAGGCAATCTGATAGCGTGGCAGAGTGTAGGTAAGCTCTGGGTTCATAATTGCAAACTCTGGGCGATTGAGCGGTGTGTTTATGCCAGCCTTCTTACCAGTTTCTTCATTGGTAATTACTGCAGAATCACTGGTTTCGGAGCCAGCTGCAGAAATAGTCAGAATAGATCCCATCGGCATGGTGCACTCCGGGGTCTTTTTACCGCTCCAGAAATCCCAGATATCGGTTTCCGGATTTGCAACACCAATAGCGATGGCCTTGGTTGTATCAATTACACTGCCACCGCCTAGGGCAAGAAAAAAGTCAGCCTTGAAATCCAGAGCCTTCTTAATGCCTTCATAGCAGAGAGAAAGCCGAGGATTTGGCTTTACACCGCCAATTTCAGTAAACTCCAGACCGCCATCGGTAAGTATGTCCTTTACACGATCCAGCAGGCCACTGCTTTTGGCGCTATTGCCACCATATACCAGCATTACGCGGGTACCGCCGTATTTTTTTATTTTTTCTGGGGCTTTGTTTTCAGCACCTTTGCCGAAAATAATTTCTGTTGGGCTGCAGTATTCGAAGCTCTGCATATTATTTGCCTCCTTTTTTATGTTGCGGTCTGTTATGCGGGCTCCCCACCGGGAGCCCCTACGTTAGCATTCACCGATAGATACATCAGCGTTTACCGGTAGATACATCGGCATTCACCGGTAGGTACATCGGCATTCACCGATAGGTACATCGGCATTCACCGATAGGTACATCGGCATTCACCGATAGGTACATCG
>CAMCDL010000115.1 GCA_945873565.1 uncultured Selenomonadaceae bacterium
CATCCTCTCAGACCGGCTACTGATCGTCGCCTTGGTGGGCCGTTACCTCACCAACAAGCTAATCAGACGCAGGCCCATCCCCCAGTGACCGGTTGCCCGGCCTTTGGTATCCTCTCCATGCGGAAAGGATACTTCATTCGGTATTAGCACCCCTTTCGGGATGTTGTCCCCATCTGGGGGGCAGGTTGCCTACGCGTTACTCACCCGTTTGCCACTAAGCATCGATAGCAAGCTATCTAGCTCCGTTCGACTTGCATGTGTTAAGCACGCCGCCAGCGTTCGTCCTGAGCCAGGATCAAACTCTCCAATAAACTTTATTGAAGAACCTGAATGGCTCTTAATTATCCATGTAATGGAATTTCAGTTTGTTGCACAAACTTGTATGCTTTTAATCACTTTCGTGATTCCAAATCATCTGGCTAATCATTTAACAAATTGTTGCATGATTCTGCATTGTTTAGTTTTCAGAGAACATCTTGATGTCTTTGCTATCGCGCCGACTTCTATATATTAACTCATTCAAAACGTTTTGTCAAGGACTTTTTTATCATTTCGATGAGTCATATGTCTCAGTCTTCTTGCTCGCCAGAGCTTTCAACCGACGACTTGTACAATGTTACAGCATTTCATCCATTTTGTCAACACATATTTTGCTTTTTTTGTTATAATAACATTATTAGCTGCTTTTCAAAAACAAAAGTATTTATTATGTGGAAAGGATCATGATTATGAACTCTGTTCTTACTATTGCTGGTTCAGATTCCAGCGGTGGAGCTGGTATTCAGGCCGACATCAAAACTATCACAGCTCACAAGCTTTTTGCAACTAGCGCTATTACTGCCTTGACTGCTCAAAATACTACTGGGGTATTTGCCATACATGATGCACCTGCAGATTTTGTCGCAGCTGAGCTGGATGCTATTTTTTCCGACATTCCTCCTGCTGCAGTTAAAATAGGTATGGTTTCAAATCCTGATATTATCCGTATTATAGCCCATAAGCTGAAGGAATATAAGGCGGTAAATATTGTTGTTGACCCAGTTATGGTTTCTACTAGCGGCAGCAAGCTGCTGGCTGATGAAGCTATGACCGCCCTGACCACTCTGCTGCTTCCTTTAGCGGCTGTGATTACGCCTAATATCCCCGAGGCTGAGGTTCTTACCAATATTACCATCAAGGATTCTGCAGATATGGAAGATGCTGCGAAAATACTTGCCGGAAGACTTCCTGGCGGAATTCTTATTAAGGGTGGCCATCAGATTGAAACAGCCAGTGATCTTCTTTATTTTAATGGAAGGGCAGAATGGTTCCATGGCAAGCGCATAAACAATCCTAATACTCACGGCACCGGCTGCACCTTATCATCAGCAATTGCCTGCAACCTTGCTATGGGACATACACTGACCGAATCCATAAATAATGCTAAGGCCTATCTTACAGGAGCATTAAAAAGCGGCCTGAACCTCGGTAAAGGCTCTGGGCCGCTAAATCATATGTATGCTCTTTAATGCTTACCTATATATTCTTGGTACTCTCTGGCTCAGCATGCAAGGCAGCTCATAGTTAATGGTGCCCAGCCAGCTGGCAGCTTCATCCATAGTAAGAGAAGGAGAGCCATACAATACTACAGTATCGCCCTTCTTTGCCTCAGGCACATCAGTAAGGTCAACCATGCACTGGTCCATACAGATGCGTCCAGCAATTGGTGCCCTCTTTCCATTGTATTCAATCTGAGCCTTCCCGGAAAACATTCTAGTATACCCATCAGCATATCCTACTGGCAGAGTTCCTATACGGCTCTTCCTTTTTGCTGTCCAGGTACAGCCGTAGCTTATAGCTTCACCAGCTTCTAATTCCTTAAGGTAAACAATTTTTGCCATAAGCTTCATTGCCGGCTTCAGCTCTATAGTATGCCCGACCTCATCAGATGGCCACAGTCCATACAGAATTATACCTGCCCTTACCATATCGAAGTGAGCCTCTGGCAGCTCTAAAATAGCTGCTGAATTAGCAATGTGCTTAATTTCAATGGTTATTCCTTCTGCTTCAATTTTGGCAATTGCCAGCTTAAAAGCTTCAAGCTGCTTATAAGCAAAGCTCTTATCCTTGACATCAGCTAAAGCAAAATGAGAGAACATTCCCTCTATCTCTATGCCTGGCAAGCTATTTAAAGCCTTAGCAAAGCCTCCTGCCCTTTCTGGCCTTATTCCTATACGGCCCATTCCAGTATCAATTTTAATATGTACTTTTGCAATTTTATTTCTTTTTACTGCCTCTCTGGAAATAGCCTCTGCCTGCTCCATGGTAAAAACTGCCTGAGTAATATTATGCTCTGCAATTTCACCAGCAGCATCCAGCGGTGTAGCACCTAATATCAGTATAGGGGTAGTAAATCCAGCCTTTCTCAGATTCAGAGCTTCACTAAGTGCAGCCACTGCCAGGTATGATGCCCCTTGCTCCACGGCTTTCCTTGCTACTGCCAGAGCTCCATGTCCATAGGCGTCTGCCTTTACTACAGCACACCACTTCGCATTATTCTTAATACAGCTTTTTATATTAATAATATTTTCTTCAATAGCCTTTAAATCCACTTCAGCCCATACATCACGTATATTCATAATATTATTCCTCCGATAAGCAATAAGCCTGCCCCAAAGGGACAGGCTTATATCTGTCTCTACAGCATCTTCGCTGCAAAATATTATGTAAATTAAAGCTCAGCCTTCTTGATAACCTCTACACCGCCCATATATGGAATCAGTGCCTTTGGTACAACAACAGAGCCGTCAGCCTGCTGATAGTTCTCGAGAATTGCTGCAAAGGTACGGCCTACTGCCAGACCAGAGCCGTTAAGAGTATGCACGAACTCAGGCTTTGCCTTTGGTTCACGACGGAACTTAATGCCAGCACGACGTGCCTGGAAATCAAGGCAGTTGGAGCATGAGGAAATCTCACGATAGCAATTCTGTGCTGGCATCCATACCTCGATATCATAGGTCTTAGCAGAAGTAAAGCCCATATCACCAGTACAGAGCAGTACTACATGATAAGGAATCTCCAGAATGCGCAGTACATCCTCAGCATCATCTACCATCTTCTCCAGCTCATCCCAGGAATCCTCTGGCTTGGTAAACTTAATAAGCTCTACCTTATTAAACTGATGCTGACGGATAAGTCCACGGGTATCACGTCCAGCGCTGCCTGCCTCTGCTCTATAGCATGCGGTATAAGCACAATAATGCTCTGGCAGATTTTTGCCATCAAGAATTTCCTCACGATGGTAATTGGTGGTTGGAACTTCAGCAGTAGGAACCATGTAATAATCAAGCCCCTCCAGCTTAAACATATCCTCAGCAAACTTTGGCAGCTGACCGGTACCAATCATGCTGTCCTTGTTTACAATGCAAGGAGCCAGAACTTCAGTATAGCCATGCTTGGTTGCATGAAGGTCCATCATGAAATTGATAAGCGCACGCTCTAAACGAGCGCCAAGGCCCTTGTAGAAGGTAAATCTTGCACCAGTCACCTTAGCAGCACGCTCACTATCGATTATGTCAAGTGCCTCACCGATATCCCAGTGAGCCTTTGGCTCAAAATCAAACTTTGTAGGTTCGCCATGCTTTCTAACCTCTGGATTATCGCTGTCGTCTACACCGTATGGAACATCTTCCTTAGGCATATTAGGAATGCTAAGCATTATATCCTGCAGCTGACCATCTATTTCTTTAAGTTCTGCATCAAGCTTGGCAATCTTTTCACCGACAGCCTGCATCTCAGCTACCATAGCATCAGCATTCTCACCAGACTTCTTCATGGCACCGATCTGCTTAGATACAGTATTGCGCTGTGCCTTTAAGGTCTCAGTTTCCGCTAATACCTCACGACGCTTCTTCTCTAGATCAACAAAACCATCCAGGGACAGCTTATTGTGACGATTGCTGAGCATTGTCTTTACTGCGTCAATATTCTCACGCACGAACTTAATATCTAACAATTGATTCACCCTCCATATTTTTGCACACTATGCGCTTGGTTTCAAAAATCCTTCTATATTATACTTTAAAATTTCCTATTTGTAAAAGAGTTATATCCTTACCTCAAACCGGGGCCTTTCTTCTTTTATTTCTCTGTCATCCACTCTATTTGCGGCATTTTCAGCGCCATAGCTTTGGGTGTCAGCTCTGGCCTTTACAGCTTTTTCTACATTATAATTGCCATCCATGATATCCGCCGAAACAGTATTGCTGCCAGCTTTACTTCTTGTCTTTCTCTTTTTAACAGCTGCACCTGATTTTCTGGTCATATTAATTATAAAAAAGGATATAAATGCTGCAGTAAATACGATAATAAACGGCCAATAGGATACGTCAGCAATTGAAGGCTGTGTCAAAGGCATATTATCTGTATTTTGCTGAACCTGTGTCTCAGAAGCTGCTGCAGGAGGCTGCAGCCCATCTGCACCTAATATTTTTTCAGCATCCGATGGCTGCTGTTCCTGATTTTTATTTACTATAGTTTTTTCAGCTGTTCCTATATTTTTTTGTGGCATTTCTTCAGATACACTGCCGCTGTTTTCCCCACCACCTTCTGCAGAATCTGTTTGCCCAGGTGATATGGTTATCCCATGATTTCCTAAGGTTATATGTATTCCATAATTAGGATTACCTTCCTGCTGCTGACCCTGAGAATCATCCGAAACAGGCACATTGCTGGAATCATCCACTCCATCTACGGATGGCCTGGATGGAGGTGCTGGCGGTGTAGGTGCTTTAGGTCCTGCTATTGCCATAATATCATCCCCTAATTGAAAAAGCCCCTGCTACAAGCAAGGGCTAAAGTTTTCATACATGTCCTTCTGATTACTCATTTGGACCATCTGGATCGCAACGCTTACAAGGATTATATCCTGCAGCTTTTGCCTCCCCCTGATTAGTAAATTCCTTTCCGCCCTTGTAAATCTGCTTTACATTTGGGCAGGAAGGACGATGATAAGTGCCAGTATAATGATCACCGATTCGAGTTACCTCTGTTCGTGATATATTAGCAAAATCATCCTCTACAGACTTTGAATACAGATTCCAGAATACAGCCAGGACAGCAACAATAACTGCAATTATCGCCAGCTGATATGGTTTGAATCTCATAAACCCTTCTCTCCTTCACAAAGCTATTTTATTAATTATAACCTTGCTATGATTTAAAAGCAAGCTATTTAACACTGTGTTAACAGGAGCATCCTACAAATTATAAAAAAATCCCCACCTACATACAGATGGGGATTTTCTATTAGCAAATTAGAACGATGCTAAATGATTAGCAAGCGCCGAGAGCCTTAGCTACAACAGCTGCGAATACAGCACCGCACA
>CAMCDL010000116.1 GCA_945873565.1 uncultured Selenomonadaceae bacterium
ATTATACGCTATTTCTCGTCAAAAATCAACCATTTGTTGTGACAGAGCCAAATAAAAATAAGCTCCATTTCACAAGGAATTATATATTCCTTAGAAATGGAGCTTTATTTTTTACTGTTAAAGCTGCCTTAATCAACCAGCCTATTATTTATTTTCAATAGCCTGGTTATCATCATTATCGGTATCTGCATCTTTTCTGTTATTTATTCTGGCAAGAGAAGCGATCTTGCTATCATCCTTGACTTCCATCAGTTTTACACCCTGAGTATTTTTACCAGTAACACGAATACCGGAAATCTCCTGGCGTATTACAGTGCCATTATTAGTAATAAGCATAAGCTCATCTGTTAATCTTACTACCTTAAGACCGATAATTACACCAGTTTTCTTAGTAATATTTATATTTATGGAGCCAGCACCGCCACGCTTCTGAGGCTTATAAAGTTCAACTGGGGTACGCTTGCCTATACCATTTTCACATACAGACAGCACGTCTCCATTTTCCTTTATTGTATCCATGCCAATAACTTCATCGTCAGGACCATTGAGCTTCACTCCTATAACGCCGCGAGCTGTCCTGCCCATAGCCCTAACTTCATTTTCATCAAATACAATGGCCTTGCCACACTTTGTTCCCATAATGATATGCTTGGTACCATCAGTAACCTTTACACCCATTAGATCGTCATCATCATCGAGCTTAATGGCAATAACTCCTATATTGCTTGACATGGACTTAAATTCAGAAAAGCTTACTCTCTTTACAATACCCTTCTTTGTAGCCATAAAGAAGAATTTATCTGGACTGAATTCTCCCACAGACAATACTGTAGTAATCTTTTCATCCTTGCTTAGCTTTAAGAGATTTACTATTGCAGTCCCCTTTGTCTGACGACTTGACTCTGGAATCTGATACGCCTTCAGATGATAAAGTCTTCCTCTGTTGGTGTAGAAAAGAAGTGTCTTGTGATTACTTGTAACAATTATATTCTCAATGAAATCAGAATCCTTAAGAGCCATAGCTTTAATACCCTGACCACCTCTTATCTGAGTCCTATAGGTATCAAGACGCATACGCTTTACATAGTTATGGTGGGTAAAGAAGATTACTACCTCTTCATCCTCTATAAGATCCTCGATATTGATATCAGACATATCATAGGTGAGTCTGGTACGGCGCTCATCACCGAATTTCTCCTTTACCGCAGTCAGCTCTTCCTTAATGATATCAAAAACCTTACCCTCATCTGCCAGAACAGACTTCAGCCATTCAATAGTCCTTAATATCTCCTGATATTCTTCTTCAATCTTTTCTCTCTCAAGTCCAGTCAAACGCTGAAGCCTGAGATCAAGTATTGCCTGAGCCTGCTTTTCTGACAGCTTGAAGCCTTCAATAAGTGCTTCCTTAGCTATTTCAGCGGTGCGTGATTCACGGATAGTAGTAATTACTGCATCAAGATGATCAAGAGCAATATTTAAGCCTTCTAATATGTGTGCCCTTGCCTCAGCCTTTGAAAGCTCAAATCTTGTACGTCGGGTTATTACATCCTGCTGATGCTTAATGTAATAATGAAGAACCTGCTTCAGATTAAGTATCTGAGGCTGATTATCCACCAATGCCAGCATAATAACGCCAAAGCTTTCCTGCAGCTGAGTATGCTTATAAAGCTGATTCAATATAATATCTGGATTAACATCTCTTCTAAGCTCAATTACAACGCTCATACCATTACGGTCTGATTCGTCCCTGAGATCAGTAATACCCTCGATTTCCTTTTCTCTTACAAGGTCAGCAATCTTTTCAATGAGCTTTGCTTTGTTTACCTGATATGGAAGTTCAGTAACTAAAATCCTGGACTTGCCATTTTCCATAGTCTCAATATTTACCTTGGCTCTCATCTTTATGACGCCACGACCTGAGGTATATGCAGAACGGATACCATCAGTTCCCATTATCAGGCCGCCAGTAGGGAAGTCAGGACCCTTTATGACAGTCATAAGCTCATCAATGGTAGCTTCAGGATTATCTATAAGCATCAATGTTCCATCAATAACCTCATTAAGGTTATGAGGAGGTATATTAGTTGCCATACCTACAGCTATACCAGAGGTACCATTCACCAGAAGCTCAGGAAACTTTGATGGAAGAACAGAAGGCTCCTTTAAGGATTCATCATAGTTTGGCACAAAATCAACAGTTTCCTTGTCAATATCCTGAAGCATCAGCTCAGATATTCTTGACATGCGTACCTCAGTATAACGCATAGCTGCTGCTGGGTCACCATCAACAGAACCAAAATTACCCTGACCATCAGCAAGCATATAACGCATGGAAAAATCCTGTGCCATACGCACAATGGCATCATATACTGAACTATCACCATGAGGATGATATTTACCCAGAACAGAACCGACAATACGGGCAGACTTTTTATATTTACTGCCAGCATTCATCTTTTCTTCCAGCATTCCATATAGAATTCTTCTATGAACCGGCTTTAAGCCATCTCTAACATCAGGAATAGCACGAGATACTATAACACTCATTGCATAATCAATATATGAATTACGCATTTCATCTTCAAGCTTTACAGGAAGAATCTTGCCATCGTTTAATTCCACGTTATCACCTCTGTATAATAAAACAATTTATTCTCTAAAAGTCTTAGCTATTAATTATACCATTTTTTTTAAAATTAGTCCAACAAAAACACCCCATGAACACAATATTCATAGGGTGTTATGCTATTAATATTTAAGCCAGCGATTCAGTACCCTTGCCAGCTCATTCATATTTATTGGCTTAGATAAATGTGCATTCATGCCAGCTCTTTTGGCATTTTCAACATCCTCAGCAAACGCATTTGCTGTCATGGATATTATTGGTACATTACGTGTATACTCACGTTCAATTGACCTGATAGCCCTGGTAGCATCATAACCATTCATCTTAGGCATCTGAATATCCATCAGTATCATTCTGTAATGCCAATCCTCAGAATCTGATACCTTCTTCAGAGCTTCCTCCCCATTCTTAGCCCAATCAACGGAAATACCAGTTGCCTCCAGCACTGTCCTTGCTATTTCAGCATTAAGATCATTATCCTCGACAAGCAAGATATTATATCCATCAAGCTTCATATTCTTCAATGAATTTATTGATGATGGCTCATCTCCTGCCGAGATATTATCTATCTTTTCATTGCCGGCTGACACTGGAAGAAAAAGAGTAACCGTAAAGGTAGATCCCTTATTCTGCTCACTTTCAACAACAATATCGCCGCCCATCATATGGGCTATATTTCTTGCTATAGGAAGACCAAGTCCTGTTCCTTCAATCTGACTTGTTCTATCATCATCAGCTCTGGAGAAAGGATTAAAAATTACTGCCTGAGTCTCGGGACTCATTCCTATACCATTATCAATAAACATCATCTCATAGCAGGCAACCATATTAGGACTTATACTCTTTTCCCTTACAATAATCTTCAGCCTGCCTCCCTCAGGAGTATACTTTATCATATTGCTGACCATATTCAGCAATATCTGCTGAATTCTCATCCGGTCACCCTTAACCATCGTATGAGTTATGCCGGAAACATTCAGCGAGAGTGAGTGCCTATGACTCTTAAGCTCAGACTTAACGATATTATAAGTATTTTCTATGAGATTAACTAGACTGAAATCATCCTTTGAAAGCACCAGCTTTCCAGACTCAATCTTACTCATATCAAGAACCTCATTTATCAGCGAAAGAAGATGCTGGCTGGCAATATTTATTTTATTTAGGCAATCCATTACCTTGCCTTTATCATCAATCTTATCACTGGCAATTGCTGTCATTCCAATTATACCATTAAGAGGAGTACGTATATCATGGCTTACATTAGAAAGAAACAGGCTCTTAGCTTTATTAGCAGCCTCAGCCGTTTCCAGTGCATCCTGCAGAAGATGCCTATTGCGGATTTCTTCATCTCTCTTCCGTTTTCTTTCTATACTTTCCTCATGAATACTCTTAGAAACATAAAAGAATTTTTTTACTTTTCCATCATCATTTCTTTCCACAGTGATTATAAAAGCCTCTGACCAGCCCCTTTCAACACTGAGATATTCCTGATGAATTATATTTTCGTTCTTTAATCGCCTCTGAAGAGTATCACCATCAACAAAGTCATACATAGCCCTTTGAAATTCACTATCAACAGTCCTTGATATAGCAATATTTATTTTTTCCTGGGCTCCTTCATCAGATTTCATAAGCTTTTCAAGCCTAGGCATTATCTTAAACACCTTAAGACTATCATTCTCGAAATCAAAAAATATTGCATTGTCATACAGGTTAGAGAGAGAAAACACCATTTGTTCAAAATTATATTCTTTCATTTTCCTGCCCTCTGCCGCAAAAAATTACTTTATTCCATCAGCTCTCTGTATATGAATCCCTCTCTTACTCCGGAATCACTATACACTATATTTGCTGATTTAAATTTCCTTGCTATTGCATCTGCTATTATCATACCTGGAATTACTGTATTTATTCTATCAGGTATGCTTTTCATCAGAATTATTGTATCTTTCTCTGATAATGATCCAGAAATTGCAAATCTTTTTATCATTTCATCAAGGCAGCCAGCTGGAACATTATTATTATCTCTTTTACCAGTAATTTCATTATACAAAGCCCTGGTTCCTTTAAATGTTCCGCCTATACCGCATATACTGCTGATACTAATATCTTCAAATTCCGTTGCTGAAGATAAAATTTCATCTGCCTTGCTTCTCATAATTTCAGCATCATCAGGCGAAGGAAGAATGCCTGATGAATATTTTATCTGAAAATCAAGTGATCCCATTTCCAGACTTATTTTACTTACTATGCTGCGATTTTTATAATAGATAAGCTCAGTGCTGGCTCCTCCTATATCAGCCAATATTCCGCTATCATTCTCAATGCTATGGATAGCACCGTAAAAGTCATACATAGCTTCCTCATCGCCAGTTATAACCCTTACATTTACACCAGTCCTGCTTACTATTTCCTCTACTACAGCCTTGCTATTGCTGCAATTTCTTATAGCAGCGGTAGCAAAGGCACAAACTCTGTCTATATCAAATTTTTTTAGAAAAGCAGAAAAATCATCCAGAATTTCACATACCTTATCAATACCATCCTTCTTCATAAATCCATTATCAAGATATGAAGCCAGGCCTGCTATATATTTTTTCTTATATATCTGTCTCTTATACACATCTGACGCTGCCGACGATATGCAGTGT
>CAMCDL010000117.1 GCA_945873565.1 uncultured Selenomonadaceae bacterium
TTGACCGCCGTCGACCCCTACAGTTTTGGAGAATTGACCGCCGTCGACCCCTACAATTTTGAAGAATTGACCGTTATCAATCTCTGTATTGAATGTTTTTTCTGAATTGACGAAATCTTTTTCATCATGCCCTTAGATGGCTTTGATTTATTGCATAGAGACGGCATTTTTGGTATTATATAATGGTAAAATTATCTTGAACCATTACCGTTAGGAGGGATTAAATCATGAAGGTTGCCATTATTATGGGCAGCGATTCAGACTGGCCTATCTTGAAGCCTGCGTATGAGCTTCTGAAGCAGTTCGGTATCGGCTGCGAGGTTGTTGTTGCTTCTGCGCATCGTACCCCAGATAAGGTTCGTGAGATTGTTACTACTGCACCTGAGCGTGGTGTAGGTGTATTCATTTCTGCGGCTGGTGCGGCTGCTCATCTCGGTGGAGTTATTGCAAGCTATACCACTCTGCCGGTTATTGGTGTGCCAATTAATGCTACTGCTATGAATGGTATGGATGCTCTGCTGAGCACTGTACAGATGCCGTCCGGTATTCCTGTTGCTACTATGGCTGTAAATGGCGCAAAGAATGCAGCTATTTTTGCTGCGCAGATTTTTGCTGTACACGATAAGGGTATGCAGCAGAAGATGGAAGAGTACCGCAAGAAGATGGTAGAGGATGTAGAGAAAAAGGCAGCTCATGTTGCGGCTCAGATTGGCTGAGTCTAGCACTGTGAGCTTTTTTTATTAGTTCAATTTATTTGGAGGGTATATTTTAAATGGAAAAGAAGGAAGCACTTTACGAGGGCAAGGCGAAGATTATGTATGCAACTGATAATCCTGATCAGCTGCTGGTTTATTATAAGGATGATGCTACTGCAGGCAATGGTGCTAAGAAGGGTACTATTGTTGACAAGGGTATCATGAACAACAAGATTACCATGTTTTTCTTTGATCTCCTGGCTAAGGAAGGTATTGAGCATCACGTAATCAGCATGCCAAGCGACCGGGAGATGATTGTTAAGAAGCTGGATATCATTCCGCTGGAGGTTATCATCCGCAATGTTGCTGCTGGCTCTTTAGCAAAGCGCCTGGGTCTGGAGGAGGGTACTCCTATGTCCATGCCTATCATCGAGCTCTGCTACAAGAATGATGATCTGGGGGATCCTATGATCAACAACTACCATGTACTGGCTTGCAAGCTGGCAACCAAGGAGGAACTGGCTCAGATCGAGGCTATGTCCTTGAAGATTAATGATATCCTTGTTAAGTATCTGAAGACTAAGAACATTGATCTTATTGATTTCAAGCTTGAGTTTGGCCGTGATAAGGATGGCAAGGTTATTTTGGCTGATGAGCTGAGCCCTGATAACTGCCGCTTCTGGGATACCGAGACCCATGAGAAGCTGGACAAGGACCGCTTCCGTCGTGACCTCGGCAATGTTGAGGATGCTTATAAGGAGATCCTGCGCAGACTGACCGGCGAGGTTAGATAATTTTTGACTACATGTCTTTGGAGGAAATAATGGAAGAAAAGCTTACATATAGAGATGCAGGCGTTGATATTGATGCTGGCAATTATTCCGTACAGCTTATTAAGGATAGCGTAAAGGCTACCTACCGTCCTGAGGTTCTTGGGGACCTTGGCGGCTTTGGCGGACTGTTTGCCTTGAATAGCGGCAAGTATAAGGAGCCAGTTCTGGTTTCTGGTACTGATGGCGTTGGCACCAAGCTGAAGCTGGCCTTCATGCTGGACAAGCATGATACTATCGGCCAGGATGCTGTAGCTATGTGCGTAAATGATATTCTGGTACAGGGGGCTGAGCCACTGTTTTTCCTTGATTATCTGGCTGTAGGCAAGCTGGAGCCAGAGCAGGTGGCTGCTGTAGTTAAGGGTGTGGCTGATGCCTGCAAGGAATCCGGCTGTGCACTGATTGGCGGCGAGACTGCTGAGATGAATGGATTCTATCCTGTGGGTGAGTATGATATTGCTGGTTTTGCAGTTGGTGCTGTAGATAAGTCTAAGATTATTACCAGCCAGCGTGTAAAGGCAGGGGATGTCCTCCTGGGACTGCCTTCTTCCGGTGTTCATTCCAACGGTTATTCCCTGGTTAGAAAGATTGTATTTGATAAGATGGGCTTTAAGGGTGACGAGGTGTTCGATGAGCTGGGCAAGAGCATCGGCGAGGAGCTCCTGACGCCTACTCGTCTTTATCCAAGAGTCTGCCTGCCTCTTATTGAGAAGTATGACATACACGGTATGGTGCATATTACTGGCGGCGGCTATTACGAGAATATCCCACGCGCCCTGCCTGACAACATGGGTGCTGAGATTAATGCTGATAAGTGGACTGTTCCAGCAGTATTTGAGCTTCTCCAGAAGTGGGGCAATGTTGATTGGAAGGAAATGTACCGTACATTTAACATGGGCATCGGCATGATCATCATTGCTTCTCCGGATGAGGCAGAGAAAATCAAGGCTGACCTGGCAGAGCAGGAAGAGTTCTGCTTCGAGATTGGTCATGTTACTGAGGGCAGTCATGAGGTTGTAATCAAGGGTGGGGTATTCAATGAGTAAGCATATTCTTGGGGTGCTCTGCTCTGGCCGCGGTTCAAACCTGCAGTCCATCATGGAAGCCATTGATAAGGGCCAGATTAAGGCTGAGCTTGGTATAGTGCTGACAGACAAGCCTGAGGCAAAGGCTCTTGAGCGTGCCGAGGCTGCCGGAATCAAGGCTGTATGTGTAAATCGTAAGGAGTGCAGTGGTCAGCAGGACTTCGAGGAGAAGCTGGTGGCTGAGCTCCGTCAGGCTGGGGTTACCTGCGTTGTATTGGCTGGATTCATGCGCATACTGAGCCCATATTTTGTAAATGAGTTCAAGCATCAGATTTTAAATATCCATCCATCCCTTCTGCCATCCTTTTGCGGTGCCCATGCTCATCGTGATGTGCTGGCTTATGGGACCAAGGTATCTGGCTGCACTATTCACTTTGTGGATGAGGGTATGGATCATGGACCTATTATCCTGCAGGACACCGTGCCTGTAATGGATGATGATACTGAGGATACGTTGGCGGCAAGGGTGCTGGTAAAGGAGCATGTTCTTTATCCTAAGGCTATTCAGCTGTTTGTAGATGGCAGGCTGGAGCTTGTGGATGACAGGCACGTCAGAATTAAAGATTGAGGAAGGCTGAAAGGGAGATTAGAGATGAAAATCAAGCGCGCACTTATTAGTGTTTCCGATAAGACTGGTGTTGTTGAGCTGGCTAGAAGGCTGCATGATGCAGGCGTGGAAATCGTATCCACTGGCGGCACTATGAAGGCTATCAAGGAAGCAGGTATTCCTGTAACCTATGTCAGCGATGTTACTGGCTTCCCAGAAATTATGGATGGCCGAGTAAAGACACTGAACCCATATATTCACGGCGGTATCCTGGCTGTTCGTGATAACCCTGCTCACGTTGAGGCTATGAAGCAGCACAAGATTACTGGCATTGATATGGTTGTAGTAAACCTGTATCCTTTCAAGGCCACTATTTCCAAGCCTGACGTAACCCTGGCTGAGGCAATTGAGAATATTGATATCGGCGGACCTGCTATGATACGTGCAGCAGCAAAGAATTTCAAGTTTGTTACTGTTATTACTAATCCTGCCCGCTATGACGAGGTGGCTGAATCTATCGCAAAGGACGGCTGCGTAGGCGGCATGCTGAGAATGCAGCTGGCTCAGGAGGCTTTTCAGCATACTTCCGAGTATGATAACTGCATCCAGAATTATCTCACCCAGCAGATTAATAAGTAAGAGGTAATGATATGAATATTTTAGTAATTGGTAGCGGTGCAAGAGAGCATACTCTTGTGTGGAAGCTTTCTCAGAGCAAGCACGCTGATAAGATTTATGCAGTACCAGGCAATCCAGGTATGGCAGACCTGGCTGAGTGCATTGATGGTGTTTCCATCACCGATAATGCTGCTCTAGTAAAATTGGCTCAGGAGAAGAATATCGGTCTGGCCGTAGTTGGCCCCGAGGTTCCTCTCACCAATGGTGCAGTGGATGCCTTTGCTGCAGCTGGAATCAAGGCTTTCGGCCCTGTACAGGCTGCTGCTGAGATTGAGGGCTCCAAGGCATTTTCCAAGGACCTCATGAAGAGGTATAATATTCCTACTGCTAAGTATGAGGTATTTACTGAGGCACAGGCAGCTAAGGATTACATCAAGGCGGAAGGTGCTCCTATTGTAATTAAGGCTGATGGCCTGGCAGCTGGCAAGGGCGTTATTGTGGCTATGACCATGGATGAGGCTATTGGGGCTATTGATGAAATCATGGGAGACAAGGCCTTTGGATCTGCCGGCAGCCGCGTGGTAGTGGAGGAGTTTATGTCTGGTGAGGAGGTTTCTGTCCTCTGCTTCACTGATGGCAAGACCATTATTCCTATGGTTCCTTCACAGGATCACAAGCGTGTAAATGATAACGATGAAGGCCCTAATACTGGCGGAATGGGTGCTTATGCTCCAGCTCCAGTAGGTACACCTGAGCTTTTAGCACAGGCACAGAAGGAAATCCTTGATCCTGTAATAAAGGCTATGGAGCAGGAGGGGCGTCTCTATAAGGGCTGTCTCTATGCCGGCCTCATGGTTACCGATAGGGGTCCAAGAGTAGTTGAGTTTAATGCTCGCTTCGGCGATCCTGAGACTCAGGTCGTGCTGCCTCTCTTAGATAGCGATCTGGTTGAGGTTATGCTGGCCTGCATTGATGGCAAGCTGGCTGAGACTGAGGTAAAGTGGAGCAATGGTGCGGCGGTATGCATCGTAATGGCAGCTGGCGGCTATCCTCGTGCCTATAACAAGGGCGATGAGATTACTGGCGTTGCAGAATGCGAGAAGGCTGGCAACATGGTATTCCAGGCCGGCACTGCTATGAAGGATGGAAAGCTGGTTACCTGCGGCGGCCGTGTGCTTGGCGTTATTGCTAAGGCTGATGGCATTAAGGAGGCTGTTGACAAGGCTTACGCTGGTGTTGATAAGATAAGCTTCAAGGATGCCCATTTCCGTCATGATATTGCACACTGGGCTTTAGAGCGTCTTAATAAATAAAAAATATATTATTGGGGCCACTTCCTTTGCAGGAGGTGGCCTTTTTTTGTCGAATAATAAGTGTGGTGTCCTGTAACCTTTTTAGTATTGTTGTTAGTTTATAGCCTGTCTCTTATACACATCTGACGCTGCCGACGATATGCAGTGTGTA
>CAMCDL010000118.1 GCA_945873565.1 uncultured Selenomonadaceae bacterium
CGTGTAAATGGTCTTGAGGCGTACAAAGTTAAAAAAGAAAGGATGAAAAAAATATGGCATTAGTAACAACAAAAGAAATGTTCAAGAAAGCTTATGATGGCGGTTATGCTATTGGTGCTTTCAATGTTAACAACATGGAGATTCTGCAGGGAATTACCGAGGCTGCTGCAGAGCTAAATTCTCCTATTATTCTCCAGGCCTCTGCTGGTGCTAGAAAATACGCTAAGCATCAGTACCTCATGCATCTCGTTCAGGCTGCTATTGAGGTAGTTGATATTCCTATCGCAATGCATCTCGATCACGGTCCTGATTTCGAGACCTGCAAGAGCTGCATCGATGGTGGCTTCACTTCTGTAATGATTGATGGATCTGCTTATTCCTTTGAGGAGAATATTGAGCTGACCAGGAAGGTTGTAGAATATGCTCATGAGCATGGCGTAGTTGTTGAAGGTGAGCTTGGCAAGCTGGCTGGCATCGAGGATGATGTTAACGTAGATGCTAAGGATGCTGCTTACACCCAGCCTGATGAGGTAGAGGAATTCGTTTCCCGCACTGGCGTAGACTCTCTTGCTATTGCAATAGGTACCAGCCATGGTGCTTTCAAATTCACCCCAGCTCAATGCACCAGAAATGCTGATGGTGTACTGGTTCCACCAGAGCTGAGGTTTGATATTCTGGCAGAGATTGAGAAGAGACTGCCAAACTTCCCAATCGTTCTCCATGGTGCATCCTCTGTTGTACCTGAGTATGTTAAGATTATCAATGCAAACGGCGGTAACCTGAAGGATGCTATCGGTATCCCAGAGGATCAGCTGAGAAAGGCTGCTAAGAGTGCAGTCTGCAAGATTAATATTGACTCTGATATGCGTCTGGCTCTTACTGCTGGTATCCGCGAGCACATGAATGCTCATCCTGAGCACTTCGACCCTCGCCAGTACCTGAGCCCTGCTCGCGGTTATATCAAGGATATTGTAATGCACAAGATTAAGAATGTTCTTGGCTCCGATGGCAAGGCTTGATTTAATCTGAGTATATTTAACCCGCGGGCATATATGCTCGCGGGTTTTTATGTAAGGAAACGTATATGATATTACGATATAAAGCAAATGGTCTACCCGCCCCCATGCTCCTGAAGAATTACCTCCGCTCCTGCTGCGGTATATCTATGGGACTATGGCGAAGAATAAAATGGAATGGCACCATCAAGATAAATAACCTGGAGGTACGGGCCACTATAGCTATGGTTTCTGAAGGTGATGACATAATCTGCAGCGTTCCTGAGGAAAGCAAGCTGGAGCCAGTAAAGCTTCCTTTAGACATCCGCTACGAGGATGACTATATGCTGATAGTCAATAAACCGCCTGGTATGGTTGTACACCCTGTAGCTGGTGACTATACCGGCACACTCGGTAATGCAATTATGTATTACTATAAGGAAACCGGGCAGGACCTGGATTTTCATCCAGTGCACAGGCTTGACCGCAATACCACTGGCCTGGTAATGATTGCTAAGCTTCCGCAACTCCAGAATGCTCTTACCCAGCCAAGAAAAAGAGCTGACTATTCCGGTAATCCAGCCAAACTATTTAAAAGAAGCTATCTGGCTATTGTAAAGGGATTCCTTCCTGAACCGCAGGGCACTATAGATTTAAATATTGCCCGGCACCCGGATAGCATAATCCAGCGCATCTGCCCAATGGATGGAAGCGGACAGACAGCCATTACTCACTATCAGACCTTAAGCTTCCGAAATGGTCTATCTCTGCTGAAGCTTTCTCTGGAAACTGGCCGAACCCATCAGATCAGGGTTCATCTAGCAAGCCTAGGTTATCCTCTTATTGGTGATGACCTATATGGAGGCGATAATAGCCAATTTGGCCGGCAGGCCCTTCACGCTTGCCATATATCAGCCCAGAACCCTCTTACAGGCTTAAGTATATCAGTATATGCTAATATGCCTGCAGACATGCAAAGCTTCTTTTATAGAAAAAAAACGTCCTGATTTCAGGACGTTTTTTTTCTAAACGATAAATACATCTTCTTTAATACATTTATTACGGCCATGCTCCTTGGCATAATACAATGCCTTATCAGCACGCTTTATTATCTGCTCCTTTGAGTCGCTTGCTCCTATATGCCACTGGCTTACACCAGCACTGCAAGTTACTGCCCTATTATCCAGAAGCGGAACAGCATATAATTCTTCCCTTATCCTTTCCGCGAGAAGCCATGCATCCTCCAGTGTATATCCGGAGCATATCATCAGGAACTCTTCACCGCCATAACGTATAAAGGTATGACGGGCATCCAGGTTCCTGCGAACAATCGATGCAAAGCTGACAAGTACATTATCTCCTGCATCATGTCCAAATGTATCATTAACTTCCTTGAATTTATCTACATCAAACATAATGACAGCAAAGGAAATCCCCGCCTGCTCAGCCTCGGAAATTGCTTCCTTAAACACATTATCAAGCACATTGCGGCTGAAGCATTTAGTAAGTGGATCAATACTAGCTTTAAGCCTCTCAGCCTTCACCTCATGCTTGAGCAGCTCATTAACAGCTGTAAGTCGCTTCTCCTCCGTCATGGTATTTTTCATGAGCCACACTACAAATATTGCCATAGGCAATATATAAATCTGCTCCAACAGAAATGATGTTGAAAACACTTCAAAATGAGATGCCAGTCCATCAGCAATATACACCAGAGTTGTAACAAGATATGCCCAGGACAATGCTGTTACACGGCTATTTGAAGATTTACCCGCCCTATAAAGATAAAAGCTGATAATCAGCATTGCAATATTTATCAGGATGAAATAATACATCAGTCCTGAATTAAATGCTGGATAACCTGCCATTTCCCCCATAATACTTCCAAACAGAAACAGGCTATGCAAGAAAATCAGCACTAATATATGTTTCTTATAAGTTCCGCTCAGTATGTTATAAGCAATAACCTCCAATGGCAAAACCATAGTATATGCAGACAACATAAAAATATAATGCCAAAAGGCAGGATTATCATATATGAACAGAAGCGTCCACATCCTGGAAATAAGAAAAACCGTAAAAATCAAAAAATATACAGCCATCAGGATATATACAAATTTATATTCGCTAGATCTGTATATCCAGTAATACAGCATCAGCATAATGATAAATACTATTGCCAGCGGAACTGATACAAGGGTCAGCCCATCATGCTGAAAAATGTATTGGGTATGCCTGTAGCCCTCATCTATTTTAACATCATCAATCTGCCCCACAAAACGCGGATTATCTGAGCTCAGCTGAAAAATCACCTGACGGCCCAGGTAATTGCTTGGCAAAGTAACCATATGCCACTGTGCCCCATACTTATTCTTTTCATGGCCCTTTTCGCCATTAGTATAAATCAGCTCTTTATCCAGAAAAACATTTACCGACTCATTCTCCGTAACAAAGAAAAGGACCGGATTATTGTAGATTGTCAGCCTCGGCATTCTTGTCGCAATATACACACATCTGGCCTTATTACTGAGATGCGGATTTTCGCCTGGCCTGAGCAGATACCATCTGTTGACGTCATCAAGCTCATTTATCTGAAGAGATGTAAGCGAAATATTACTTACATCCCTTATATCGACCTCAGTATATTTCCAATCATCAGTAAGGCTGATAGCCTGCGTCACGCTAACATTAAAGAAAAGGCTATTAAAGCCAGACAGCCGATAATATAGCGCTTAAGCACATCCTTGCCCATTCCCGAATCACTCCTAAATATCTATTTAAGCCAAAACTTGTGGGAGAAAAATACTCCCTGAAGCTCTGGATATGAGTGCCATACTGTGGCCAGGAATCTCTGCCATGTTTCATCCCAGTCTCTTATACCCATGAAATATTCCCTGGTATTATTCTGAAAAGCTTCATGTATGCCCTGATCATACGCAGAAATCTGTCTGGTATTTATACTTTCAGCTACCTTCATCATAATACCAAAAGGATTCTGTCCGCCAAGGAATTCTACTCCCTGGCTTACATCAGCAGCCTTAGCCGCCATTATTTCTCTATCATTCACAAACTCAGCCTGCTCAGATACCCTTCTTTTCAAAACCTCTTTATTAAGGCACATGGTCTTAATAATATCCGCTACAAGCTCGGCATTATCTGTATTCTTATAAGCACAAACCCAGCTACCACCCCAATAAAACGGAACTGGACCACGACAAACAGCCCATTTTCCATATGTATCAGAGCCTGTGCCATTTTCAGAATGTGAAAGCTTCTCTAAAGAAGAATAAATCAGCCATGACGGACCAAAATAGCAGAAGCTGTCTCCCTGTACCTGATTATTCCAGTCCTTATCCCACAGGCTATTAGGGCAACAGTATCCTTCATCTGCAAAGCGTTTGGTAATAGATAACCACTGAGCCATAGTTTTATCTAGCTTTATGTAGCCTGCACTATTAATCCAGGGAGCTGATGCTGATGCCCAGAACACTCTATAAGTATCAAAAAAACCTGGCAGCATATGATACCCGTGATCCTTCATCAATGCTGCAGTTTTCTCAAAGGCTTCCCAATCCCTGGAAGCTTCTTGAACCACTTCAGGATCATCGCTGCCCAGTACCTTTTCAGCTATATCTCTTCTATAAATCATTACTGCAGGGGTAGCCTGCCAAGAAATAGCCCGCAGCCTGCCAGAATTATCCCTCGCCAGATTCTTAGTATAGGCAAACTGATCATTCAGCATATCATCATGAATTCCCAGCTCGTCAAGGCTCATAGTAAATTCATCATTTTCGGCATACTTACGTATATAGTCTGCCTCTACGAGAAACATATCTATCCGCTCATTTAAATTCTGATGGTCATAACCTATCAGTGCAAAATCGAGATTCTTCTGATAAAGATTATCTATATTCTGATTGGTAATCCAGTTTACCTTAACATCCCCTATGGTTTCTGTCTTTGGGTCATATGCAGGATAATATGCAGCCAGCTCATTACGGAAGTTAGAGTCCCAGCTATAAATATTAAGGACCCGCCCCGGAGAATTTAATCTATAATAATTATATACTCCTCCACAGATAATCATCAGAATGAGAGCAGTAAATAAAATCAGTAGTTTATTTGATTTGCTAGATTCATAAGAAAAAGACAAAATATCACCTGTTATGAAGTGACCTTTGTCAAGAGTAAATTGCAAAAATCACCACAA
>CAMCDL010000119.1 GCA_945873565.1 uncultured Selenomonadaceae bacterium
TGCTGTGCCTTGTTCGGATATATTCTGAATTTAAATGCCTTTTCCATTAAAATCAAATCCTTTCAAATAGGCCATCACTTAGCCAGGCCAGCACCGCAGCCTGAAAAATCAGCAGTGCTGGTACACCCAGCATAAAATTTTTATGCCTTGTTTTATGGCGGCATAGCAGCATTGCCAGCAATGCACCAAATGCACCGAAATACATTGCAGCAAGCCAGAGGCGCTTTTCAGGAATCCGGCGCCGGTGCGTTATGGCACAGAATTTATCCCATGCATATAGAATAAAAGCACACATATTAATAATAAGCAGCATAGCTGCTGGAGTTTCTGGCAGCAACACCCTTCATTCCTCTCTTAAACCTGAAAATATACATTACATAATAACACAAAAAGCTGGCTATTGAAATGATATCAATAGCCAGCTTACCTTTTTTATGCCTTACATCCTGAACTTAGAAACCTCATCCTGAAGATTCTGGGCCAGACCTGCCAAAGAGCGGCTTGCCTCAGCCATCTCATGAATCATTGCAGTCTGCTCCTCAGTAGCTGCTGACACAGACTGTGCTTCCTCAGAAGTGTTCTGAGCCAGCTTTTCTACATTATGTACACCATCAAGTACCACATTACTGCTGGAATGAGCCTCACTAATAGCTTTTCTGGACTGTTCAATAATCTCATACAGCTGATCAATAAGCTCATTTATAGTATGGAAGGACTGTCCGCTTTCCTCTACGATACTGGTACCAGCCTTAACCTCATTCTGCCCTAGACCCATAGCCTTAACTGCACTATCAGTATCTCTCTGAATTGCACCGATAAGATCAGCAATGCTCTGAGCTGCATTAGCGGATTCTTCTGCCAGAGTCCTTACTTCCTCGGCTACTACTGCAAAGCCACGGCCAGCCTCGCCTGCCCGTGCAGCCTCAATAGCTGCATTAAGAGCCAGCAGATTTGTCTGGCTAGTAATACCGGAAATGGTATCAACAATCTGCCCGATTTCCTTGGATCTCTCACCAAGGCTTGCTACAACCTCAACAGAAACAGCCATCTGATTGCTGGTCTTTTCCATCTGCTGAATAGCCCTCTCTACTGCAGCACGGCCAGCAGAAGCACCCTGACGGCTATCCTCAGCAGCCTTCTGCATAGTATCAGACATCTCCATCAGTCTGGACATTTCATTACCCATATCCATCGACTGAGTCTTGATATCACCCAGTACAGTGGTCTGCTCAGAAACATCCTCTGCCATGCTTATAGTATTTTCAGCCACCATGGTAACACTGTGAACAGTCTGGTCTGCACTTGCAGTAAGCTGCTGACTGGAAGCCGCAACCTGCTGAGCACAATCATTTATGCTGAGAAGCAGCTCTCGCAGCTTCCGCTTAGTCTGATTCATAGAACGCGCCAGAGAACCGATTTCATCCTTGCTAGATGAATCGAGATCTGGCTGAGTCAAATCTCCAGAAGACAGTGCCCCCAGAACCTTCTCAACCTCCTTCAGAGGTGCTACACCGCGGTTTGCCAGGAGCGCAACCAGAACACCGGTTACCAGAAGAAGTGCAATACTTATACCAGCCAATGAATAAACAAACTCACTCTTCAGCTGATCAAGCTCCTCAGTAGGAATGCCAGCATACAGCATACCTACAATATTTCCATTGGCATCCTTAATAGGCTTATAGGCTGCCAGATAATTCTTGCCAGCTACCTCAGCCATACCAGTATATAAATTACCTTGCTTCAATACAACTTCCTGTACATTCTCGCTGGCATCAGTACCAACCATCCTGGTACCATCATCATTGGTAAAAGATGTAGCTATACGAGTCGGTCCGCAAAAAAAGGTTATGTTATCGCCAGAAAGTTCCTTGAAATAGTCGATTTCCTTCTTAGTATCATTTACGCAATAGGTGCCCTTATAAAGCTTGCCATTCTTTGCAGACCACTCACCAGGCTGCAATGAATCAAAAGCAGCCTCAATCTGCTGCAAATCAGAATTTGCTTTCTGAATCAGCGCTACTTCAAAACCATTCTCTGCTGTAAAGTAGCTCACAACGCCTATGATTATGCATGTTATTATAACAAAGGCATTAATCAAGATAATTAATTTTTTCTGAATTCCCATTTCTTATCACTTCTTTTCTTAAAAAAATTTAATGTTATAAGATAAACTCTTTCTCTCAGCTTCTCCTGTACTATTCTAAAAATTATCCCAACACTCCCTCCATAAACCAACCCATAACACTATTCTATTTAGTTTATATTTTCTACAAAAAAAAAGAAAATTCCTTCTATAAAGCAGATTTATCTCCAACATTTTAGTGCAGGCATTTCTCCAGCTATAGACATTTTCTCCTTATATATGCAGATCCTTCTTCATTAGTATAATATTATTTATAATATCTAAAATCTACAAAAAGTTTCAACGCTCATATGCTCTCCATCTGTCCTGAACACTATCGCCCCCTGCTGGTCTGTCCTCAGTACTTCGGCTGAGGTTTCCTCCCTCAATCGCTCAAGTATGTCCTCATGGGGATGACCAAAGGTATTGCCATAGCCTACAGGAATTACTGACCAGACAGGTTTTACAGCATGCAGGAATTCAGCTGAGCTGGAGGTTCGGCTGCCATGATGCCCTACCTGAAGAACCGTACTCCTTAAATTGATTCCACGCTTTATTAGCTCGGCCTCCTGTTCTGTTACAAGATCACCAGTAAACAGGAAGCTAGCCTTGCCATAGCTTACTCGGATGAGATTTGAGTATTCATTTCCTCCAGCTCCAGCTAATACCTTACCAGCTTCAGGAGAATACAATACCTCTATACGTACTCCATCCAGTTCCATTATCGCACCCTCCTTCAGCGGTACCAGAAGGCCATCTCTCAAGCCCTTATGCTTTAAGCCTATGGTCTTTATATATTCATTTTTCCCCTCATGGCCTATCATAACTGCCCCCACCGGCATAGCATCCAATATACCGCCAACACCGCCAGCGTGATCATCATGAGCATGGGTAAGGAAAATACAGTCCAGCCTCCGTATGCCATAGTGAAGAAGATATGGCACATCCACCCGGCTTCCTACATCATAGCCTCCATCCCGTGCACCTCCAGTATCTATCATAAATGCATGCCCATGAGGAGTAGTTACAAGAGCACTGTTTCCCTGCCCTACATCAATAAAATGTACCGTCATAGTCTTATTCTGCCACATCAGGCAGCCGCCTATCATGTATATAGCGAAGCAGGTCAGAACTCCATAAGCCATATATCTTTTCTCAAGCTGTATAGCCTCCATCCACCCCTTGACATCATTCTTCCATATAATGGCACCTAGCAAAAGATAATAAATTATACAATGCCACCATCTCATAGATGGCACATATATCCTGCTCCATGGCAAGGCAGCCATAAGCCTGGTAAGCTCATAAACGATCCCAAGAAGCAGACTGCCAGCAATAAACACAGCCTTGCCGGCAAAAGGTATTAGAAATCCAGCCAGGCCAGCAAATAACCCTAATACTATCAGCCATTCAACAAATGGCACTACCACTATATTAGCCAGCAGCGAGCTTAAAGATATAACATTAAAATACCAGGCAATAAGAGGCAGTACCGACAGCTGTGCTCCAACTGTCACTCCCAGCCCGGCAGCCACATATTCCGGTACATACATCGCTAATATCCTCTTTACCTCTGGAGCAATGTATATAAGGCCAGCAGTGGCTCCGAATGACAGCTGAAAGCTTATGTCATATAACAGATAAGGGTTATAAAGCAACATACATAATGCTGTAAGTGATAGTATATAGCCAGCATCGCGTTCCCGTTGAAACGATGTAGCCAGCAGTGTCAAAATCCCCATAATAGCTGAGCGAATAACCGGGGGAACCCCTCCAGCCAGGATACCGTAAGCCACAATAGTCACCACTGCCATAATAATGGTTAATCTTTGCGGCAGGCATAACATCCTGCCCAGGAGGCCAGCCGTAGCAGCCAGCAATGTAATATGTGAACCAGATACCGACAATATATGCACTATTCCCGTAGCTGTAAATGACTCCAGCAGCTCTGGACGAATACCATCGTAGCCTCCAAACAGCATAGCAAATATGGCTGCAGCATCTGTTTTCGGCATAGCTTCCTCCATTTGCTTACGGTAACCATTTCTAATATTTCCAGCAAATCGCAGCAGCCAATCATTATCCTGCTGATTAATATGCAGGCTATGCTTGCGGGCTAACAGCTGCGATCTGATTCCTTGGCTATACATTGTCCTAACGGTATCCATACGCCCAGG
The DNA here is from genome assembly GCA_945873565.1 of uncultured Selenomonadaceae bacterium. Lineage (GTDB taxonomy): Bacteria > Bacillota > Negativicutes > Selenomonadales > Selenomonadaceae > CAMCDL01. Next base: position 4,300 of record CAMCDL010000119.1, read on the forward strand.
ATTATTATAACCATGAACCAGCCGGATAATACCTGAAACAGTTATGCCATCCCCTGAGCGACCAGCTATTTCGCCATCCTCCTGACGACTGTAGACCACAACCTTGCCTGAGGCTGGAATCTCTCCATCATTGCCCCTGACAGCTGCAGCCTCAACCACATATCGAAGATGTACCACGCCCTGCTTATCTTCCACAGCTTTCGGATCCCCCTCCAGAACACCAGTCAGGGTAATTTCCTGCCCCTCAAACCGGGAAACATCTGTCAAGGCTACAGTATCAAGCAGACTAATCCGAAAAATCCCAGAAATAAAAAACAGCAGACCAGCCACTAGCCATACTAGCCTGTTCTGCTTCATTATAAAATATACTGCTATTATGATAATGGCACTCCAGAGAACAGCCATCGTTATCCAGGATGGTTCCAGCTTAAATTCCTGCTGAAGCAGCACCCCAGCCACGAACAGGATAAGCAGATAATTAATAAACCCCTTGGGACATTGACCTATGCTATACATTTTTCCCCCTAATTCGTTGTTATTCTGTCCTTCATCTTTTCAAACTTTGCCGGACCTATTCCTTTTACTTTCTGAATATCCTCCGGAACCTGAAAACTTCCATTCTGTGTTCTATAATCCACAATTTTTTGAGCCATGGCTGGACCTATCCCCGGCAAAGCCTGCAGCCCTTTAACATCAGCCTGATTAATATTCACCCTTCCACCAGCCGCCGATGCCTCCGTGGCCAGTCCTCCGGAAGAAACCACAGAGGTCTGTGTCTGAGCTGGCTGCCTTTCTGATACTATAAGCTGCATACCATCTTTCAAAGACTGGGCCATGTTAATCCCATTCATGTCCGCGGTTGGCAGCACTCCTCCGCAGGCATTCACAGCAT
>CAMCDL010000120.1 GCA_945873565.1 uncultured Selenomonadaceae bacterium
GATAAATATAATCCATCAAACATACATTATAACACTAAGTCATTGAAATATAAAGCTACATAGGGCTGAACAGAAAAACAAAAGCTGCTGGCTGAGTATATCAGCACAGCAGCAAAATAACTACGGAGCATCATGGCGTCATTGATGCATACATATTCTTCATATCATTTATATTGCGAAGGAGCGTCTTAATATCAGGGGCATTATTAGCCTCGTAGTAAAGCCTGTTTGCCACAATATCTGCCGCCCTGACCAGAGTCACCTTATCAGAATTACAGAACTTAAGATTAACTTCCTTCATAGATGGAAAAAGCGGCGGAAAGAAGCGGTCATAGTTATGGCTATATGTGCCATTCATGAGATCAACCTCCAAGCCCTCATGCAGCTCATAACAGCCATTTGTAGCAGTGGTATGCTCATCTACGTAAAAATAGATATGCCTTATAGCCTTTGCATCAATAGAGCCATCCTCTATCATTTCTCTGAGAGCTCTTCTAACAGCCTTTCTATAGGCAAAATCAAGATAACGCTGCTTATCCTTCTTGCATTCAAAAATTCTTTTCAGCAGCTTCTGCTGGCTGATAATAACGCCAAACTTTACACAGTTATTCAACGATCTGAACAGGCTGCGCTTGCTGGCAGGATCTATACGGGCCGCCTTAGCTTCACCCTTGATATTCTTAGTCTTCTTGATAATCTGCTCAGCATTCAGAAAACGGCGGGCCCATTCATCCTTACCAGCCTGACCCAAGCAGATAACGCCACCGAAGGCATAGTAATTATAGTGCTTATAGTCAAAAACCCCAGATTCATCTGAATAAACATATAAGTCCATACACAATTCCTCGTAAAAAAAAACCGCCCTAGGGCGGCCCCGCGGCCGACGCCATCAAATGACGCAATAATCAGGAAATTCGGTATCGCGGGTATACAGTGCAGCTCCGCTGCCTGTACATTTATTATACATAATAGATGATCATTGTGCAATATATTTTTGAGAATTTTCCATAATTTCTTTCACCAGATCTCCAAACAAAAAAATAAGCCTCCAATCCAATGTTTACGCTGGCTCGGAGGCTTTTCTACTATCTGTTTTTAATTTTATAGATTAATCATTTGCCTGTTCTGCCAGGTACTGCCATAACAGAGGGATATCATTTCTTTACTGCTTTCCTACATTATACACTACGTATTTATAGGCCGTCAATAATCGGACCATCTCATACATTCAGCCACTTATCTAAATTAAGTTAAATTGAGTTAAATCGAATTAAATTAAAATGAATAAACTATCTTCACAACAGCTATATCTTCACCATCATGCCTGATGTAGTCAGCACCTACGCCCAAATATTGCCCATCCTTGGTTATTTTCCGACTGACACTGCCACCAATCATGAAGCCATCACCTCCAGCCACCTTTCCAGCTTCTATCTGCCTTATGACCGGCTTATAGGCCTGCACATTATACTGATTGAGCTCTACCACGGTATCAGCAGGAATCTCGGACAGATTCACCTCGTCAGAAGGATTGTCTGGATCAGTAACGATAGCGAAATCGGCCTCGTTCCTCACTCTCTCCTGCTCCACAGTTTCCTTCACGTTACCGCCGTCAGTCTTGGTTATGTAGATAGGAATCTGTTCCGTGGTATGAATTTCCCTAATCTGCGTGACTACCTCCTTAGCCTGCGAAGGGCTGATTGCTACATGGGCTTTGTCAGAAGCACCGATAACACCGCTTACTGTCTCAGCCTTTTCTTGGCTCATGGATGTTGCTTTTTCAGGAGGATGGAAATAATCAACGATACCGCAGAGGACAAAGCCGACGAGGAGGATAGCAACAATAGCAATAGCTACTGCAAATTCCCTGTTCACTTTCAATTTATCCAGCATCATATATCCCTCCATTTGCTGCTGCTATGCCCGTCCACAACAGGAATCTCCAGCATCGCATTGTAATAGTATTCCCCTTCTCCGTTACCGCTGAATTCATCATGATATATCTTATACATCTCAGTGATTCTGGAGCGCTCAGCGATACTTATCTCCCCCTTGTCGATGGCCTCTGAACAAGCCCTGATAACATCGTTGCGGAGCAGACTCAAACCTCCCTTGATTACTCTTGCCATTTGACGCTCTAGCTCCTGAATCCGCTCATCCATAGCCTGTATCTTATTCGCCATCTCGTCATGATATTGTAACAATATCTCGACGTTCGCGAATAGCTCTTGCAGCTTAGCTTCCCTGCGGTCAATGTCAGCGTCTTGCTTGCTGGCCTTCGCCTGCAGCCGCCCGCTAATATAAGCGAACAGAGCAGCAAGGAGGATGCCGAGAACACTTTCTGCCGTCATCTTCAGCCCTCCTTATTCTTCTGTTGATTACGGTACCAGTTAGCTTTGCCTCTGAGGATGTCACCGCCTCTGGTACCATCGTCAGCATAAGGATTATACCTAGGGCTCTCTGAGGTGCCTAAAAACTCCAAATCCCACCTCTCACAGCCGTTCTTCGGTCCGTATGGCTCGCATGGGTAGAGACCATCTTCATTATCTGCCGCCTCGCCATGAGTCATTACATGCCTCTTATCAATGGTCAGCCAAAGCGCATCTGCCAGCACCGCAATAACCTGTGCCATTACCTCTATCTGCTTCTTAGTCGGCGGATAGTTCCCCAGATTATTAGTATTAGCACCATACGCGCAGCAAAGGCTGACACCTATGCTACCGCTGTTACGGAGATAAGTATGGGAGCAGTTCTGTGCCAGGTCCCTGGTGCTTAGCTTGATTTCGCCATCGCCTGTTATATTGATGTGGTAGTCGTCAAAGCAGGTGTTGTAATATCCAGCAGACCAATGTAGGATAATTGCGGGGTGCCTGCCTGACGCCTGAGCCTTTGTCCATACATTCTGCCTTGAAGCTGTAGCAATATCTTTTAATGCGTCAAGATTAACCCTTATCATAATTTTGGATTCCCTCCTTCAGGCTGATGGCGCCACCAAGGGCACCTGCGATAACATAACCAAGGTCCTTCTGGTCATAAACAATAGCCAGCAGGAGCCCTATAACCATCCCGCCCACAGCAATAAGTGTTGTCATATCGTGACAGGTAATATCAGCGAATTTCATCTTCTCCCCTCCTGTCACGCATTACCACCGATAAGCCATGCCAGCAGGAGCATTCCCAGGCCCACATTAACCGCTAATGACATGCCTAAAAGCCAATCCTTATTCATAATAACTACCTCCTTCAAATAAACAAGGGCGGATTTCTCCGCCCCTACAATCCCTATGGTACAATGAATTGCCTGCTTACTCACCGTCATTTTCACTTGGCTCCTGAGTTACAGGTGGCTTGTACTTCTTCCCTGTGATTTCCTCATACTCATCTGGTGTAATCCAGCCCTTGGCTACTACATTGTAGACCATCCGAATGTTCCAAAAGCCTTCCTCATAGTAGTATTTTACCTTTTCAAAATGCTTACTGTGTTCCATAATTAAAGTTCTCCTTCCAGGTCGATATCAGTCATTGCAGCCAAATATTCCAGCTTTGACTGGGTGATAGCATTTGTTATAGCCATGTATTCGGTGTGTGACATGGTTCTTTCTTCATACTCCCATACAGTCGACTTGGTACCATCACTTCCCTCTACTTCCACCAGCTGGATTTTTCTGCGCTGGTAGACCGTTGTTGGGCTTGATTCAGTATCAAATTCTGCTGGTCTTTCCACCATTGAGCCTTGCACTTTTTTCCAGTCCTTCATTTATAATTCTTCTCCTTTCTTTTGCTATGGGCAATACCGCCCTACTATGAGCCCTCACCTTTGCCTTTAGTAGTCTGGTGTTTATATTGGGCTTTATATACTTCTCATAATATTTATATGTGTTGGTATGCCTTATCCATGACAGGCGTGAAAACATGGACGCGCCATCGTGCCAGGTTGCCCTTTCTTTTGTCGCTATCCGTTTGGATTTCTTTCGCATACGCTTCAAAATACTTTTGCGAAGGGTTGTCCGGTTATGATGGATAACTGCGCCGACAGCATTGACAGCCCTTCCCCGGGCTTTTTCTTTGCCGTTTTTATCAAATTCACCTGTCCCGTACTCGAAACGGTAAACCTGGGTGCAGTCATTAAGCTCCAGCTTTAATTCCCGCCTTAGGTACTTGCGTATCTCTTTTAATGCACGATGTACTTTTCTTTTGTTTTCTCCAACCAGATAAAGGTTATCCGCAAAGCGCAAATATTTAACTCCTTCAAGTGCCGCCGCAAAGTGGTCAAATTCTTTTAAATAGAAATTGAAGAACCAGGGCGAAGTATAGTGTCCTAATATTAAGCCACGAGATTTCTCACTTTCTGGGTCATTTGCTTTGCAGTGGAGAAATTGGCATGTTAATCGCAGCCATTCTTTATCCCTAACAACTTTCTTTAGTTGTCTCACTAAGATCGCAATTACTACTGAGCCGTAAGCATGATGTATATCTGTTTCACAGACATACATCTTTTTGCCTACCTGTATCCATTTTTTCAGCCGCTTGATAGCTGCATGTGGGCCAAACTTTTTAATGACAGAAGTGCCATCAGGGAGTATCTTCACATCAGGTGGCAAGCAGCCATAAACCTGTTCATATAAACCTTCTAATAAAACAGGCTTGAATGGCTCAACAATCATGTGGTGCAGGATTTGCTCCGGGCAAAACTTTGGTTTCTCAATTTCCCTGGACTTATGGTTGGCTCCGTCAATAATTTCATGTGTGTTATCTTCGCAAGGCCTATAGCTTGGGTCTGCTGCACATTTAACAACCAAGTTATAGGTCTTGTCGAAGTTAACGAACGCATGGATTACTTCCCTGCGACGCAGCTTGTCTTCTGCTGCATCCAGAGCGCATTGAGCAACCACATCCGGTTCTAGCATTTTATTATATAAACCTCTATAGGTTTTCATTGCTTTCTTATCTCCTATTGAAATTTCGATATAATCTACTATCCCAATCCTTTTGTCGGAAAATTTTCACCAATGGGTGCGGATTATGCAGGGCTTTGGAATCTTGCTTCTTTTAGATAAGAATGGCCGCAGCCGTTGTTCCAGGCCGCATTCGACGGGGCACAGTCCACATCGAAGCAGAAGGGACCACCAACAGCAGTCGCAAAG
>CAMCDL010000121.1 GCA_945873565.1 uncultured Selenomonadaceae bacterium
CTAAAGCTTCCCTGAACCCCTGGTCTAACCAGGGGTTTTCTTCATACAATAAGGGGCTTCCCACCGGAAGCCCCTACGGTTACATACATACGCTTACATACATACGGTTACATACATACGCTTACATACATACGCTTACATACATACGGTTACATACATACGGTTATATACATGCGGTTACATACATACGATTATATACATACGGTTATATACATACGATTATATACATGGTTACATACATATGATTACGCACATACATTTACATATATATGTTTTTATAGAATTAATTATAAATAATCAGAAGTATCCTTCTTCTTGGCCTTCTTTCCCATGCCAAGCTTGCCAGCAACATACTCTGTCATAATATACAGAGAAGGTATTACAAATATACCTATTACTGTTGCAAACAGCATACCGCCTACTACCGCAACACCCATACCATTACGAGCCGCTGCACCAGCACCAGATGCAACTGCCAGAGGCAAGCAGCCGATAATGAATGCAAACGAGGTCATAAGTATTGGACGAAGTCTGAGGCCAGCTGCTTCAATAGCCGCCTTGAGAGGATTCATACCAGAGTCTACACGAACCTTAGCAAATTCTACAATCAGGATTGCATTCTTTGCAGCAAGACCGATCAGCATGATAACACCGATCTGCATGTACACGCTGTTCTGAAGACCTGCATTAGGGAAGCCATCCAGAGCCTGAATCATACCAGTAATATATTCAGAGAACAGTGCACCGAAGATACCGATTGGAACGCAGAGCAGAACCGCAAATGGTACGCTCCAGCTCTCATAAAGAGCTGCCAGGCACAAGAATACAAATACCAGAGCCAGGGCCAGTACGGTACCGGTGGAGCTTGCTGCTTTTTTCTCCTGACGAGACTGACCAGACCACTCAATGGCAAAGCCATCAGGTGCATTAGCCTTAACAACCTCTTCTATAGCAGCCAGTGCCTGACCAGAGGAATAGCCCTGGCCAACGCTGCCCTGAATACTCAGGGAACGAGCACCATTAAATCTGGTAATCAAAGCAGGTGCAGTATTGCGGTTAGGAACCAGCAGAGAATCCAGAGGAATCATTGCACCTGTATTGCTTTTTACAAAGGAGAAGCGCATCTGCTCAGGATCATCACGATAAATTGAATCGGATTGAAGCACAACTTTATAGGTACGTCCAAACTGATTGAAGTCATTAATCTGAGCACCACCAAAGTTAACCTGCATGGTATTAAATACATCTGACAGTTTTATACCAAGCTGCTTTACCTTCTCACGATCAATGTCATACTTAAAGATAGGGCTGTTAACCTTGTAGGTAGTTCTAACACCCAAAAGCTCAGGGCGCTGGTTTGCTGCTGCTACAATCTGCTTGGAAATTGCATCAAGCTCAGCGTCAGTATGACCAGACAGATCCTGCAACTCAAGAGTCCAGCCACCGACATTACCAAGACCTGGAAGCGCTGGGATATTAAAGGCAATAACCATAGCCTCAGGACATGCTACTGCACCGGCACCAAAGGTCTTTCTTATAATGGAATCAAGTGACAGATCATTAGTAGTACGCTCATCCCATGTATCAACACCTACGAAAAGAGTTGCCGTATTTGACTTAGCACCAAAGGACAAGATATCAAATCCCGTAATGCCCAATACATCGCTTACGCCAGGAATTTCCTGAATTGCAGCTGTCAGCTTATCAGCTGACTTCTGTGTCTGATTCAGCGAAGAACCCTCAGGCAACGCCATATATACTGTATAGTAGCCCTGATCCTCATCTGGAACGAAGGTCGTAGGAACTATCTTGTACATAAATGCTGTAAGGCCTGTAATAATAACTATCAGCAGGAAAGCATACTTGGTGTGACGGATAGACCAGCCAATAATGCTCTGATACTTCAGACGCATAGTATTAAAGCCAGTATTAAACTTATCAAAGAAGAGGTCCAGGCCCTTCTTCTGATGCTCCTCCTTCTCATCATGCTCCTTAAGAAGCATTGCACAGAGGGCAGGTGTAAGAGTAAGCGCTACAAAGGCTGACAGAGCCATGGAAACCGCGATAGTAAGTGCGAACTGACGGTACAGCACACCCATCATACCACCAAGGAATGCTACAGGGATAAATACCGCAGCCAGTACAAAGGCAATTGCGACAACCGGTCCCTGAACCTCTTCCATAGCACGCTCAGTTGCGTCTACAGCATTCATTTTATCGGCACGCATATGGTGCTCAACATTCTCGATAACTACTATCGCGTCATCTACTACCAGGCCGATTGCCAATACCATTGCAAAAAGGGTAAGGGTATTGATAGAGAAGCCCAGTCCGATAAATGCTGCAAAAGTACCAATCAGGGAAACTGGTACTGCCAGCAAAGGAATAAGGGTTGCACGCCAGCTCTGCAGGAAGATAAATACAACCAGCACAACCAGCAGCAGTGCCTCAACGAAGGTCTCAACAACCTCCGTGATGGAGGCTCTGATAAACTTGGTACTATCTACAATGGACTGTGCCTTCAGATCTGGAGGGAACTCCTTCATGGCATTATCCATAATCTCACGAACCTGAGATACAGCTACCATTGTATTGGCATCATCAGTAAGCTGAACACCAAAAATAATACTTGGCTTGCTGTTGTGATAACCTACAATATCATAATTCTTAGGGCCATTCTCAACACGAGCCACATCGCCAACACGGATGTAGTGGCCATCAGGAGTAGCCTTCAGGATTATATCAGCAAACTGCTCTGTAGTAACCAGTCGGCCATCGATACTGCCTGTAGCCTGCTTCTCCTGACCATTTGGAGATGGCTGTGAACCTACAATACCAGCAGGAGCCTGAACATTCTGCTCGTTGATAGCATTAATAACATCAGGAACAGTCAGCTCATACTCAGCTAGCTTATCTGGATTCAGCCAGAGTCGCATAGCATACTCCGCACCGAATATCTCGATACCGCCGACACCATTTACACGCTTAATCTGATCCAGCAGATAGATATTAGCGTAGTTCATCATAAAGGTACGGTCATATGTACCATTAGGGGATGTCATGGCGTACATGATTGCCATTGTCTGAGAAGACTTGCTGGTGGTTACACCGAAGGTCTTAACAGCATCTGGCAGGACGGAATTTGCAACGGCAACATTATTCTGAACCTTTACTGTATCCATATCGCCATCGGTACCAAGCTCAAATACTACCTGGAGGGAGTATTGACCGGTATCATTGGATGTGGAGCTCATATAGTCCATACCCTGGGTGCCGTTAACCTGCTGCTCAATTACCTGAGCAACCGTTTCATTTACTACCTTAGAATTCGCGCCTACATAGCAGGTACTAACCTGAACCGTTGGCGGCGAAATCTGAGGATACTGGGCAATAGGCAGCTGAAAAGCTGAAATAATGCCGACCATAACAATCATTATTGATATAACGATTGCAAATATCGGTCTATGAATAAAAAACTTTGACACTTTGGATTCTCTCCTTACAACACAGCGTTGCCAGCCTCATCAGTAAACGCAAGGCCCATTTCCTGACCAGTTACCTCAGTGGTAGCAAGATCAACGCCCTCGGTCAGGGTAGTCAGACCTTCAACGACAACCTCTTCAGAACCGTTAAGACCACTGTTGATAATGTAGTAGCTGCCTACACGTGGTCCAATTTCAACACTTACAGCCTTGGACTTTCCATCCTCGCCAACAATCATTACGAATGACTTGCCTAAGAGCTGCTGAACTGCACGCTGAGGAACCAGAACTGCATCCTTCGCAATGTCTCCATGGAGGCGTACACGAGCAAACATACCAGATACAAGCACACCATCTGGATTATCAAAAAGTGCCTTTACAGCCATTGAGCTGGAATTCTCTCCCATAGCACGATCAACACTGACAACATGTCCGGTAATAGGGAACTCCTTACCATTTGCCAAAGTGAGAAGTACCTCGGTGCCTGGCAGATCATCAGCAGCCGCACTGCTGTTCTTGTTATAATTCAGATACTCAGTCTCACTTAAGCTGAACTGAACATACATCTGGTCCTGATTACCAATGGATACCAGTGAAGTAGCGCCTGGAGTAACAAAAGTACCTACAGCCACATCATCAACACCCAGCTTGCCGCTCATTGGTGCAGTAACCAGACAGTCATCCAGATTAGACTGCGCCAAAGCCACCAGTGCAGTCAGCGCCTCAACATTAGCTCTAAGGGAATCAGTTGTTGAACGCATGGTTGCCAGAGCCTGCTCAGAAATTGCACCAGACTCATAGAGCTGCTCATAACGCTGCAGATCAACTGCAGAGTTGTTGTAGCTAGCCTGAGCCTGAGCCAGATTAGACTGTGCATTGAGAAGCTGAGCCTGATACTGTCTGGAATCAATTCTGAACAGCGGCTGGCCTGCTGTAACAATGTCACCACCATGAACATATTTTTCAACAATGTTACCGGATACCTTAGCCTGAACCTTAACCTCATCACGTCCCTTGATAGTACCAGCATATTCCAGCTTAAGCTGAGTATCCTGCTTAATAGCCTTCATAATCTTTACCTGGGCCGCATGCGGGGCCTGCTGCTGCTCAGCACCGCATCCACTGAACAATACGCCAGATGCACCTACTGAAATCAAAAATGCACCTATTGCCAGAATTTTCCTTCGTGATATCAAGATATATAACCTCCTTCATAGCCTATAAGCCAGCAAGTGGCTTTTAGGCATGATAACCATAATCAGCAGATATTGTCCCTTAATAGACACACTTCTACTTAATAAGTTATAATAATTCAAATTTGAACAAAAGTCAAGCAAAGCCTTATATATCAAGGGTTTAAAAAAAAGCATGCTTGATAATATCAATAATCAAGCATGCTTTTTTTCATTAAAATCTGATTATAAAATTATAACATCCAGATCATCCGGAACAAACACATTGCCATGGAAATAGTATCTGGCCTCAGCACCATAATCAGCCTTCCTAGTGGCTATTGTCTTATCCTCTGTATGATACAATACAAGATTCTTTATACCAAGCTCCTCAGCTAGCTCCGCAGCCTCCATACATGTGCTATGGTTCTTTTCATATGGCTTGAAGCGGTCTCTGTCGCCATACTTGCAGA
>CAMCDL010000122.1 GCA_945873565.1 uncultured Selenomonadaceae bacterium
TAATAAGATAAATATTAATTAGTGTTACTTATGTTTTTGCTATGCTATAATGTATAAGGTTTTGTATGCGCAAAACGCATTTTAGACCACATAGTATTCAACTTAGGCGGCATATGCTGCCGGAGGAGGAATATGAAGGAAACAATATTGACATATACCAGAAAACTGCTGAAGGTTTTGGGGGCCTGCACTGCAATTATAGCGCTCTCCCTGCTGGAAGCAGGGAGGCTGTACCTTATTGGCGGTATTATCGCCGGTTATATTACAGGGTTTGTCTGGTATGGCGTCATGCTCAGGCGTTTATGGCAGAGTGCTGAGATGACTGAAATTGCTGCTAAGAAGACCATGGTATCAGGCGTAATTTTGCGGCTGTTGCTTATGGGAGCAGTGTTCTGGGCTGCTATGCAGGCTGGCATTGATTATTTCATAGCGGTGACAGGAGGCTTTGCGCTGGTATATCTTCTGGGGATGATAATGCTGATACGCTCCAATTTCAGCAATGCCGAAAAAAGTCAATAGGTTCCGAGTATAGCTGCCTGAAATCTTCAACTGGCAGCTGTGCAAGAGAAGGGGGTATAGGTTATGCACGAAATCGGTGTTCGCGAAACAGTGCAGTTTGCCGGTCTGACCTTCAACGAGGAAACCCTTATAATGACCTGGATTACCATGGCAATCGTTATACTGATTGCTTTCCTGGCAACCAGGAGTCTCAAAATGGTGCCTACAGGGGCCCAGAATATTGTTGAGGCAATCATTGTATGGTTAAGGGAGCAGGTTGCAACCAACCTTGGTCCAAAGGGAGATTTCCTTTGCCCATTGATTGTTACACTGTTTTTATTCCTGCTGGTTTCCAACTGGTTGGGTCTGGTGCCTTTCATGGCATCTCCGACAAACGACCTGAACACCACACTTGGCCTTGCACTTCTGATTGTCATTATGGTACATGTATTGGGCGTATACATGAAGGGTATGCACTATATTGGTCATTTCTTCAAGCCATTCCCAATCTTTGTTATCATTAATGTAATCGAGGAAATTGCAAAGCCTATCACTCTGGCCTTCCGTCTGTTTGGTAACATTCTTGCAGGTGAGATTCTCATCATCATCCTGCTGAAGCTGGTACCAATCTGGATGCCAATTCCATCCGTTATATGGCTGGCATTCAGTATCTTTATCGGCGGAGTTCAGGCCTTTATCTTCACTAGCCTTTCAATGGCATATTTAGCTAATGCGGTTAAAGAAAGTGAAGAGTAATTAATTATTTATTTATTTTTTTGAGGAGGACTATTCTAATGGAAAATGCAATTATGGTAGCTGCAGCTATGATCGGTGTAGGTATTATCATGGGTTTAGCCGCTGTTGGCGCTGCTCTTGGTGATGCTCAGGTAACCAGCAAGTTTATCGAGGGTCTGACCCGTCAGCCAGAGGCTAAGAACGTTCTGTTCACTAACACCCTGATTTCCGTAGGTCTGATCGAGGCAATGTGTATTATCGCAACCGTTATCGCTCTGATCATGCTCTATGCTAACCCACTGATCAAATAAATCACCGAAAAGTGACCTTATTGATTGATTAAGGGAGGCATAAGACATTGATAGATATTAATGCAACAATTCTCGCGCAGATGCTCAACTTCCTTATTCTGGTTGTTGTTCTTCGCGCTGTTGCCTATAAGCCTATCGTCAAAATGCTGAAAGACCGCGAGGATACCATTGCTGCCAGCCTGAAGAAGGCTGATGATGATGCAGCAAAGGCTGAAGCTGCTCTGAAGGAATATCAGGACCAGCTGGCTAACGCACGCACCAAGGCACAGGATATCGTGGATAAGGCTGAAAAGCGCGCTCAGGAAGACCATGAGGCTTTCGTACAGGCAACTCAGAAGGAAATCGCTCAGATGAAGGAAGCTGCAGAGCAGCAGATTCAGCGTGAGCGTCAGCAGGCTGTAGAACAGCTGAAGGGAGAGATGATTACTCTGTCCCTGGCTGCAGCAAGCAAGATTGTATCCAAGAATATGGACGCAGATGAGAACGAGAAGCTCATTGGTGAGTTCATAGATCAGCTGGATAAAGATAAGATTGGTGATATGCCATGTTAAATTTACAGCTTGCCCGTAAATACGGGATGGCAATCTTTGAGATTGCTCAGGAAGAAAATAAGCTTGACAAGTATGGCCAGGAACTGGCTGAAATATGTAGTGAATTATTCACTGTGCCAGAACTGAAGGACTTCCTGACCAACCCGCAGATTCAGCCACAGCCTAAAAAGGATCTGATGGCAAAGCTGTCTGCAAGCCGCCTTTCTCCAGTAATGTTCAACTTTGTTATGCTCCTTATTGATAAGCGTCGTATAGGCCTGCTTGAGGCTATTAATGACTGCTATCAGGACCTTTCTAACAAGGCCCAGGGCATAGTAATTGCTGATGTTACTACCGCTTATGAGATGCGTGCTCCACAGCAGCTGAAGCTCAGTGACAAGCTGAAGGCAGTTACTGGCCGCAAGGTCAAGATGCGGCTTCACATTGACAAGGACATTATCGGCGGTATTGTTGTCAAAATTGGCGACAACCGGATCGATGGCAGCGTAACCGGAAGGCTGCAGTCCCTGAAGGCTGAATTGATGGCAAATAATTGATAAATTGGGGTGACAGCGAAGTATGAAGATGAATCCGGAAGAAATAACAGCTATCATCAAAAGTCAGATCCAGAACTATTCTATCGATCTGAATGTTGATGAAGTAGGCACTGTTATCGAAATCGGTGATGGTATCGCTCATATCCATGGTCTTAATAAGGCTATGGCTGGTGAGCTCCTGGATTTCGGTAATGATATATATGGCCTGGTTCTCAACCTTGAGCAGGATAATGTCGGTGCGGTTCTTCTTGGTGGCGACACCGAGATTAAGGAAGGCGCTGAGGTTAAGAGAACTGGTGCTATCATGCAGGTTCCTGTCGGCGAGGCTATGGTTGGCCGCGTAGTTGATGCGCTGGGCCGTCCTATCGATGGCAAGGGACCAATCAATACCACTGAGAAGCGTGCGGTTGAGTACCCAGCTCCTGGTATTGCAGACAGAAAGTCAGTACATGAGCCACTGCAGACTGGTCTCAAGGCAATCGATGCCCTGGTTCCAATCGGCCGTGGACAGCGCGAGCTGATTATCGGTGACCGCGGTACTGGTAAGACTGCTATCGCAGTAGATACCATTCTGAACCAGAAGGGCCAGAACTGTATCTGCGTTTATGTAGCAATTGGTCAGAAGGCTTCTACCGTTGCTCGTGTTGTTAAGACTCTTGAGGATGGCGGTGCAATGGAGTACACCATTGTAGTTGCAGCAACTGCATCTGATTCCGCACCTCTCCAGTATCTGGCTCCATATGCTGGTGTTGCTATGGCTGAGTACTTCATGTACAAGGGCGGCCATGCACTCTGCGTTTATGATGACCTTACCAAGCATGCAGCTGCATACCGTGCTATGTCCCTGCTGCTGAGAAGACCACCAGGACGTGAGGCATATCCAGGTGATGTATTCTACTTACATTCCCGTCTCCTTGAGCGTGCAGCTAAGCTGTCTGATGCTCTCGGTGCTGGTTCTATTACCGCTCTGCCAATCATTGAGACCCTGGCAGGCGACGTATCTGCATATATACCTACCAACGTAATTTCCATTACTGATGGTCAGATTATGCTGGATACTGACTCCTTCTATTCTGGTATCCGTCCTGCAATCAGTGTAGGTCTGTCTGTATCCCGAGTTGGTGGTTCTGCACAGATTAAGGCTATGAAGCAGGTAGCAGGTACCATGCGTCTGGATCTGGCTCAGTACAGAGAGCTGGCTGCATTCGCACAGTTCGCTTCTGACCTTGATAAGGCAACCAAGGCACAGCTTGATCGCGGTGCCCGTATGGTTGAGACCCTGAAGCAGGCTCAGTATTCCCCTCTGTCCGTTGAGGATCAGGTCCTGACCATCTTCACTGCAGTTCGTGGATTCCTGACCGATATTCCTGTAAACAAGGTAGTAACCTTCCAGGCTGATTACATCAAGTTCATGCATGCAGAGCATCCAGAAATCGGCCAGAAGATTATCGAGCAGAAGAAGCTGGATGACGCTCTGGAAGCAGCTATTTCCAAGTCCATTGAGGAATTTAAGGAAACCGTTACTTACAAGATTGCATAAGGCACGAGGTGATTAAATGGCTAGTTTACAGGACATACGCCGTCGTATAAAGAGCGTAAAAAGTATACAGCAAATCACAAATGCCATGAACATGGTTGCAACCTCCCGTCTGCGTTCTGCAAAGGAGGCTGCAGTTGCCAATAAGCCTTATGCCGATAAGATGGCACAGGTAGTATCTGATGTTGCCGCAAATGCAGGGGATTTTTCCCATCCGCTGCTGGAGGTACGTCAGGAAGGTAAGCGTCTGCTGCTGGTTATTGCTGCTGACAAGGGCCTGGCTGGTGCTTATTCCAGCAACGCCTTCAAGGAGGCAGTCAGCCAGGTAGAGGATAAAGCCGATACTGAAATTGTTGCAGTTGGCCGTAAGACTAGAGAGTACTTTGTAAATCGCAGCTATACCGTTGCTTCCGATTATATCGGCTTCAGCGAGCGTCCAAAGTATGACAATGCTAAGGCTATTGCAAACGATATCATTGCACGCTTCCAGTCTGGTGAGGTTAAGGAAGTGTACATGGTTTACACCAGATTCGTATCAGCAATCAGCTGCGTACCTGAAACTGTGAAGCTTTTGCCATTTGGCCAGCTTTCTCAGGAAGGTCCGCATGCCGAGTATATTTATGAGCCAAACGCGGCAGATGTACTCGGATATCTCCTCCCGCAGTATCTTGTTACTACAATATATGCGGCTCTTCTGCAGGCAGCAGCAAGTGAGCTCAGTTCCCGTATGAATGCTATGAGCAACGCTACGGATAACGCTCAGGAGCTTATCGCAAAATTGGATTTGCATTATAACAAAGTTCGTCAGGCCGGTATCACCCGTGAGATTACTGAAATCGTGGGCGGTGCTGAGGCCCTGAAGTAAGGGGGTTTACCATTGGCAAAGGGTAAAGTCGTACAGGTAATCGGACCTGTCGTAGATATTGAATTT
>CAMCDL010000123.1 GCA_945873565.1 uncultured Selenomonadaceae bacterium
AGGTAACCGCCACTTATAGAAGTGGGGGACATCTCTTAGTCGTTATAAATTTATAAAAAAATTTGATATCCCAAATATCCACTCCACCCACTACAAACCGCCAAAAATCCCACATATAATGTACATTCAGAATGGATGATATGATGAATAGGCAAAGGCAAGTTTCATCAGAAAAGGAAAAAAGCCCTTAAAGCCCTGCAATTACTGACTTTGTGCAAAAAAAAAATTAGTTCCTTTAAAATTTATTTATCGGAACTAAAAGTAATTATCATTTTTACTGCTTTTTTCTATCACTTATGTAATATTACTAAACAATTTCTCCATCTATTAAAAACTCAGTAACTGTATAATCATCATCGTTCAAAACTATGTCTCCTCTTTTGTACATCTCGCATACCTTTTGACTGGCTTCATGCTTCGAGTGAGCCCGTACAGTTATCTTTCTGGTAAATGTTTCTATTACAGTTACTTCATACTCTGTTTCCATTGTCATGTTATTTCACCCTTATTTCATTTATTTATTCATACTGTCATAGGTTTTGGCATATCTTGCTGTTATATTGGAGCTTTTATGGCGAAGTGCTGCCTGTACTTTTTTCAAATCCTTGGTATCAGCGTAGAGATTTGTCGCACAGCTATGACGAAGAATGTGACAGGATTGTCCTTTTCTTTTCATGCCTGCTCTTTTTAGTGCTTCATTCATTATCCAGCGCAATCCTGTTCTGCTTATTCTTCCAAACTGATGGAGATTAGAACCTGATAAAATAAGCGGGACCATGAATTCCTCTCTTTTTATTTCAGCATCCTTTGGGATAGACTTCAGATAATCATCAATAGCTTCAAAGGTTTCTTTGGCAGGAAAAATAGGCTCCATTTTTCCAGATTTTTCTTTCCCTCTTACCATAATTATTTTATTGGTAAAGTCTATATCATTTCTGTTCATGCGATGAATTTCCACATTCCTGAGTCCTTCTACACCCATAAGATAAACGATCAGAGTATTCCTGCAGCGTATAAAATCTTTTTCTTCATCAAAGGCGTGAATAATCTTCTGTATATCCTCTGGAGTGTAATAAGTAATAAGGGCATCCTCATCAAAAGGAGCCAGACAGCTTACTTCTTCTGCTGGACTTTTTTTCAGCAATTCCAGAATGACTGCACATTTATAAAATTTTTTTACTGAGGCAAGCATAAAGGCTACACTGCCACGGGCATATCCTTTTTCCAGCAGACCTTCTGTCCACTTGCGTATATCACTTGGATTAAGCTTCAAAGGATTAATCTCTGATTTTTTGCACCATGATAAAAAATTTTTTATCTGTATAAGGTAATGCTCCAGTGTATCAGCTGAAGCAGCACCGGAAGCAACATAGAGAGGAATGATTTCACGATAGTTAGATAAGTAATATTCCTGATTAATCTTCTCCGTTTTCATCATCATCCCTCCCTCACATTTTCTTATTTGCTGTACTGTGCAGCCTCTGCTACTTCATCAGCCTTTTCCTTGCTTACAAGAATTTCAATCATCTTCAATGCAAAATCAATGGATGTACCTGGGCCCTTGGAGGTAATCATCTTTCCATCTACAACTACATTTTCCCCAGTGCAGTCAGCACCCTTCATTTCTTCCTCAAATCCAGGATAACAGGTGCACTTCTTTCCTTCAGCCAGTCCCAGCACACCAAATACAGATGGAGATGCACAGATAGCAGCAATCCACTTGTTCTCTGATACAAATTTTTTCAGCAATCCTGCTACTGCCTCAGAATTTTTGAAATTCATCATTCCGCCATAACCGCCAGGCAGTACAACAATATCAAATTCATCTGGATTTACATTTGCCAGAGTCTCATCCGCTCCTATATGTATATCATGTGCGCCTGTAATTTTTTTGGAATCATGGATAGATGCAGAAACAACTTCCACACCGCCACGTCTCAGGAAATCAATCTGGGTAATGCCTTCTACTTCCTCAAAACCATTTGCTAATAATACTAATGCCTTCATTTTATTTCCTCCTCATAAATATGCTTTTATTTTTCTTATTTGACAATACCTGAAAAAATCCTTCTTTAGTACGGCACAAAAAATTTTTTCAAAATAAAAAAGGGCCTCACCATAAAGATGCGCCCTCTTAATAAACCTTATTGCCAGTTCTGCTGTTCCTGTGGCTGCTCCTGAGGCTGGCTGATCATGTCCTTCAGCTGTGCAGGGGTCATGCCCTTCTCGCTCATTACGCTCAGTAACTCAGCGAAATCCGCTTCCTTCTGCTGTGCCTCTAAAGCCTTACGAGCCTGCTTTAAAGAATTCAGCTTCTCGCTAGTCTTTGCAATCTTCTCATCAATGATAGCAATCTTTTCTGCTACGGATTTACCTGGTCTTGCCATTATAAATTCCTCCCAAAATTAAATTATAATTCGTTCTTCAACAAATCTTTTTTAATTATACAATAAATTATTTTATAATGCAAGTATTATTTTATCGTAACATTAAATCAAAATACCATTAAGATGGTCTATTTCATGCTGTATGATTTGGGCAATCCAGCCACTATACTTTTCCTTCCTTTTCTGCCAATCCTTATCACGATAAGCTACTTCTATACTTTCATAGCGAACTGTCTCCCTGTGGCCTTCAAGGGAAAGACATCCTTCCTCTACCTTATGTGATTTAGCGGATTTCTTTACTATTTTAGGATTGAACATCAGCAAAACTTCTGTAGCTTCCTCTGGCTTTATTGCTATAATTGCCTTATTTACACCTATCATATTAGCAGCCAGTCCTACACATTTATAGCGGTAGCAAATAAGGGTATCTGCTAAATCCTGTGCGGTTTCCATATCATCCTTTGTAGCTGGTTCTGCTTTTTGAGATAGAAATTTTTCATCATGCATTATTTCACGAACCATTATTTTTCCTCCTAAATAAGCTCATTATTCAATAATCACTTTATTCTCAAAGGTACGTACCCAAGGAAGCTCCATGCGGACATTCTTTTTATTAGGATAAGAATACAAATTCTTCTTGCTAAATTCCTTTAGCAGTCTGCTGCCTTCAGCTTCTACCGTCTGCAAATTATTTTTTAAATAATCACTGTCGCCTGTTTCCTGTACCTTGTTTGCTATATATTGTCCTAATTCCTGACGGATATTAGCTTCATATGCCCACTCATCAAGATAACGTGTCATCAGTAAATCGTTTTTGTCCTCTTCAGAAATGTAAGGCATCATCATGCCCTGTCCCATAGCAAAACCAAGACTGTTGCTTGCTGTATTCCAGCCACCATATACAGATAACTTAAACAGAATATCCCTTTCCTTCATCAGCTCCATAAGACCATTATCTGAGCCATTATAGAAGGATACATCTATCATCCCTACAGGAATATTTTTACTTATAAGAGACTCTGCTTCCTTTACTATTTCTGAAGCTTCTTTACTTGGCTGAGGTATATTACTAATGCTTCCTGCAAATTCATCCCTGCCATCAAATGTGGTATTTACTAAAAGGGACATATCTGCTCTTTTTAAGCTTTTTGTATAAAATCCTCCAGCACATTTAATGTAGTTTTTCATGGTAATATCAATGCCTTTTGAACCAAAGGAAGGGACCATATTACCGCCTGCACCTGCGTTATATTTAACATAAACAAACGGTATATTATAGTGAATGTTATTGCCTGCCCTCGCTAAAAGAAGCATGCCTATTTCGTCAATACCAGTGATATTCTGGAACTTGTTTTTGTCCGTATTCTTAGCATAATCATTCAAAAGAAGTGCTTCTCTATGCGTCTGAGAAAATGGTGCATTATCGTCATTTCCTATTACCAGATAGTCAAAAATATTATCTTCAAGCAGGTCTATTACAGCCTTATTTATCCGAAGATTTATATCTCTTCTGTGTTGCCAGCTTTCAAACGCATCCTGTGGAATCTTTGCCTTTACATCTTCAAGAGTACGCTTTTCCTTCTTAGTCAGTCCCTGCTGTTCCATTTTGTCCATCAATGAGGAATAAACAAAAAAATCATTAGCATGATTGTCCATGTAAGGAGCTTCTACACCGCCGTAGCTAGCATTCATCTTAGGGGTACGCATAATTGATGAAAAAACATACATTTTTAAATCAGGATAGCGTTCACGAAGCTGACGGAAATGTCCTGCACGTTCCATGAGAACATCCTCAGAAAGTTCATGAGTACGGCTGCCAACAAGACTGCCATAAATCATGGTATCACCTGAGCATACCATAGCATCGACATAACCATAATCCTTCATGGTATTATCCAGCCATTCCCACACTTTTTCAGGATCACCCTTCAAATGACCGGGACCGCCAAGAAGCTCATCAGGTGGAACAATTACAGTATATCCTGCCTTTTGAAGCGTATCTACAGCATACCAGTCACTTATTGGACGGTTGTCTATGGGGATAAATATAATTCTGCCCGAAGCCTCTGCCATATTAGAAAAAAACAGCATTGTCAAAAAAGCACATAACAGAAAAAACGTATTATAAAATTTTTTCATGAAATTCGCTCCCTATTAATCAAAATACTCTTTTAGCATTTACCAAGCCATTCAGCAAGGCATTGAAATCCATCTGCTGTTGTGTGTTAGATGGTGGTATTTCTGCTGATGCCTGTGATGAAAATTCTTCTTGAATATCTGTACCGTACTCCGCCTCTAATTCCTTCTTCTGAATTTCTCTGATACGATTTTTGTATTTATCCAGAGTAGCCAGAGTTCTGCCAATTGCCTCTTCATTAATTTCCGGTTCTGCCGCCAGTTTGTCAAGATGATTTTGGTATATGCGGACAAATGATTGCAAAGCATCAATGGAAAGACTGTAAAAACCATTTTCAATTATCTGATTTGTTTCTATGTTTTCCCTTTCCATCTCTTCCTTATGATGTGCCATCTGAATAGCTATGGTCTGGCTTCTCTTTTCCCTTTCAGCCTCTATTCTGGCATTTTCTGCTAATGCATTTTCATACTCATTAGATTCTATAATACTGCGGTAATACGCACCGTATTTCTGAACAGTT
>CAMCDL010000124.1 GCA_945873565.1 uncultured Selenomonadaceae bacterium
TACACACTGCATATCGTCGGCAGCGTCAGATGTGTATAAGAGACAGAGATAGCAGGGGTGGAGGCTGGTGAGGAAGGCATTCAGGCAATCACTGACAACCTCTTGACGAACGACATTAAGAATACCTATGGCAGGGCTTATACCGGCAAGGATGGCAAGCTGTACTATACGGGTGATGCCCTCAGTGCCTATGATATTGTTACAGATGGCTTGAAAGCATCCCTGCAGGCATTGCCATCTTCCTTTATCTTTGGTGCTGCCGGTGGCTTTACCCCTGTGGCTGGCATGGCCGGGCGGTACGCAGCACGGGCAAGGCATCTGTCTGCCCTGGAAAAAGCCCATGGAGAAATGGCACGGCAGACCTATACGGGAACCGTCATGGCAGAACAGCTTCAGCAGGCGGTCCATGATAGCAGGCTGAAAGATACCGCTCCTGACGTACAGAGAAAGCTTATCAAGGAAAAGGCTGCCGGTACCGGCTTTGAGACTGTCTACATTGATACGGAGCTTGCCCTGGAAAAAGAGAATGGGCAGAATGATTTGGAGGCAGTGGCAAAAACCATTGGTTTGTCACAGGAAGACTTGCAGACCGCCATTGATACCAAGGGTACTATAGCAGTGCCTTTGGAGTGTTTTGCCCAGTCTGAGGCGTCCTCAGAGGTTTTGGAGGCAGCTTCTTTCAATCCAGAGGCAGAACCTATGGCACGTATGCAGAAAAACGCACAGGATGTTATCCGCCGTATGCAGGAACTGGTGGAGAAGGCTGCTGACCATCAGATAAAGATGGTGGACATTATCTCAAGGGAGCTGTTCCCGGAGGAGACTCAGCAGGCAACAGTGAACCGCGAGCTGGTGCAGGCAGCTATCATTGAGAACCCTGAGAACCCTGCCCTGGGGCTGAAAACCCTCATCGAAAAGTACAAGGCACAAAAGATGGCAATCCTAGAGCCTGCTCTCAAATTCCTTGACGACACCTCCGGCAACGGCACTGTCATCGTGCCTATTGATGACGAAGGGCATACCGTGCGCCTGTCGGAAAATGCCAAGTGGTATCAGGATTTCTGGAAGGAGTTTGGCAGGAAGCCTACCAAGGCGGAGCTGATTGAAATCGCCGAGGGCATGGTAACTGGCAAGTCCAACATTGAATACTGGACTATCACCAGCGAGGAAGAAGAACAGCAGGCAAAGGATATTATGCTGGACATAGCGGAGCTTAACCACAAGCTTCAGCTCCTTGAGAACATCAAGCCAAAGATGCAGGGCATCAATGGCGTTGAGATGCGCCTGACCGAGGGGCTCTCCGCCGAGGCCTACAAGGTGTACAGAATTTTAAATGAGCAATTAAAAAACGCCCCAGGCACAGCCAGCCGAGCAGGGCGTATTAGTGCTATTCTTTTTGCGCGCCATGCTGACATTTTCGCCAAGGCCATGCGCGATAATGGTGCTGCCGATTATACTGCACTGGATTATTTGAAACAGCATCAGGTTGTGTTCAATCAGGACTTGAATGGCGGCATGAATCAGGATACCAGCAACGGGATTATAAAATACCCGGATAATGCAGCAGAAGCATCTGTAAAATTGTTCAGTCAAGAAGCTATACCTGTAGAAGCTAATATTGTTGTATCTGAAGACAAAAGAGTTACAGAAGCTGCTGTAAATGCCTTTTCTGAAAAATATCCAAGTGGCATAGAAGTAAATACTCCGATTGGGAAAGTAACCATAAGCAGAAGGGGGATAAGAAACAGCCTTAACCATAAATGCTATCAGGCTAAAATGGACAGTGTACTAAGCCTTGGTGAAGGCGTGAAAAACATGACCTATATAGGCAGTGCAAGAGATTTCAATGGAAAGCCTATAACTAATCATTTTTTTGCCTACCCTATTGAGTACAATAATGAGCGCAGGTATGTACTCTGTAGAATAAAACATGCAGATAGTGGGAGACCTTCGTTCTATGTACATGATGTTATCCCAGAGAATGACATACAAAAAATGAGCCAATCCGTTAAATACGCAGCGCACGTTGATGAATCAACGCGGGACTTGCGGGGATCAGCTCTTTATAGTTATATTTTAACTGAATTTTACAGAAAAGGCAAAGAAAAAAATCAAAATATTTTCAACCAGATGGCAGGGGAGCGTGCAGCTGCTAACCTCGATATAGGCCAGGCTGGCTTGCTGGCCAAGTTGCGTGAAGCTCAGTCCATGAATGACACGGTTGAAGAAATTTATAGGCAGACGGGCTGGATTTTGGGCGCCGATGGAAAATGGCGTTTTGAAATTCCAGATAATTTGGATGCTGTTGATTATGGCGTACTGCATGAGAATGGCGAAGCAAAGCTGTCCGAAGTCTATGACAACCCTAAACTATACATGGCTTATCCTCAGTTGCAGGATATTCCTGTGGTAATGGAAAACGACATGGAAAATTCAGCCGGAAGCACCAATGGGCTCCGCATCAGGATTGCTCCAAAAGCAGGAAAAACTACACTGCTCCATGAAATACAGCATATCATCCAGGGATATGAAAACTTTGCCTCCGGCGGAAGTCCTGATTCTGTTATAAACAGGATTGAAGACAGGGTTTATTCCCTGAAAAAAACTATAGAAGGCGGCTTCAAAAGCGACACTGGTGACGTTTTCAGGCTGCTTGAGGATTACGATAATGCCAAGCAGGGTATGGTTAGGGCTATGCGTAACAGAAAACGCGGTGAGGCAGCTCAGCTTAAAGGCAGAATGCAGGAGCTGAAAGCGAAAATTGCTGATAGCTGCCGCAATCCCGAGGACGTGGATAATGTCATTTCCACATATTACGAGCGGAAAAAGCTCAATGACATACTTACTGAATACAGAAATACTCCGTCTGATGAACGGCCTGCCATGCGCAAAGAATTATATAGGCAGCTTGCTGGCGAGCAGGAGGCGGTAGCTACTGAGAAACGTGCCTTGTCGGCGAACACTGAAGATGTGCCGGTACCTCATGGGTATGATGCTGTTGTAGTCTTTGACGGCAAGAGCCAGGCGTTAAGTATCAAAAACGACACTGGTGGCGGTTTTGACGTATATAATCAGGAAAACAGCGGCAAGACACTGACTGCATATCACAACATAACAGCCCATGAATTGGAAAAGGCGTTAAATTTTGGCGGTTTTCCAGTTCCTTCTTTGGCTGTCGTAAAATCTGATGTGCCTTATGAAAAATATGGCGAAATATCCCTTATTGGCACTAAGGATTTAGTTAACCCTGAAAAGGGTGTGCCTGTGTATTCCAAAGATGGATATACAGTGACATTCCCACCAGTGGAGCATAAAGCTCCCTCGAAAGCTGCCGTCAACAGGTTCATCAAGAAATGGGCTGCAAAATTTGAAGAAATGAAAGAAGGAGGTGTGATTTATTCGTTAAACACGAATCCTAATAATATAGATCAAAGGTTAAGTGAAATCGCTAGCAACGTTGTCTTCCAGTACCATTACCTGACGGAAATTCTTAAAAAGAACATTACTATCCCCCGCCAGGTAAAAGAGTACACTTCTACTCTGCTCAAACAGGAAAACATTAGAGATGAGATATTTGCAGCAATCAGTTTACCTGATGAAACCTCTAGAAAAAATGAATTAGAAGACATAATTAAAAAATTCTTCAATCATAAGATTGAACGCAGCAATGCTCCTGACGCTAAAGCTTTTATCAAAAGAAGGGTACCCAGCTTAGTCAAAGAAAGAGATAATTACCTGGAACTTCTAAATGCAGATTCCGAACTTGTTGTTGAAGCACTGAGAGCGGAATACAAAAAAGTGGAAGATAGTAAAAACAACGGCGAATATGACTACACTGAGCTCAGATATAAAATCCGCAAGGAATATACTGATGAGCTGAACAGTGCAGAGTATACCAAGTGGGCTTCTGACGAATTACGTGATTTATCCGGCCCGGATTTGGTGAGGATTGGCAAAAAGCTGGAACCGTTCAATCTTCAGAACGTAGTAAAAAGCATGCTCACCAAAGCAGGAGCAGCAAAGGAAGCAACCCTGACGTATTCTGCCGGTATGGTAGCTGCAAAATCTGCCAAGGTATTCAAGAATATAAGCGAAATGCATAAAAATGAGTCTATGCTTGGCACTGTGGAGCAGTTTGATGCAGATGCAGAAAAAACGCAAAAATTAGGTGAGGAATATCGGGAAGCAGTTTATAACGACTCAGGCTCCCAGTATTTCTTTGAGCTCGCGAATGGCTGCATGGAAGCATTGGCCAAAGCAGCAGATAAGACCGGCCACACTACCAAAGCTAAGCTTAGGACACAGCTCAGAAAATTGGGGATTGAAAATGTAACAGATGAAACACTGCAGAAGGGCGTAGAATATCTGGCTGCTATTACCGAGTCTACAACTCAGTATTTTGAGGCTAAGCCTCAGAGGGCTGTAGATATTAGCGAGTTTGCCGGGGCAGTTGTACCTGAAACTGCCAGCACCGACCTGATAAACAGGCTTCGCGAAGCTGGACTGCAGGTAGAAACCTACAATGCAGAGATTGAAGGCGACAGACAGCGTGCTGTAGAAAAAATACAGGCTCTGCCGGATGTGCTGTTCCAGGGAGTGCGTGGCCAGTCTGCCCCGTTAAGCACAGGCGGATATATCATGTCGTTGCTCCAAACGGCAGACGAGTCCACCTTCCTGCACGAGAGCGGGCATCTTTTCCTGTGGGACTTGGAACAGCTTGCTAGTTTTGGCGGCCAGTATGCAGAAGACTGGCGCATGGTGCAGGAGTGGGCATCCTATAAGAATGGAGCGGAAAAACTTTACAAGGGCA
>CAMCDL010000125.1 GCA_945873565.1 uncultured Selenomonadaceae bacterium
ATCAAGGTCAACAGTAATTTTTGTGACTAACGAGGTAGGCTGCGGTATAGTTCCAGAAAATAAGCTGGCTAGGCATTACCGTGATTTAGCAGGAATGGCTAATCAGATGCTGGCAGCGGCTGCTGATAAAGTGTATCTTGCTGTATCAGGTATAGCAGTAGATATCAGGAAGCTGGGAGAAATTATTTAATATTCATAAGTGAGTGGAGTATTCAGATGGCAAAGAAGATTATGTGCATGGGTACAAGCTCCCATGTTGGAAAAAGTATATTGGCTACAGCCCTGTGCCGGATTTTTTACCGTCAAGGGCAGAGGGTTGTGCCATTCAAGGCACAAAATATGGCCCTTAATTCATACGTGACAAAAGACGGCGGTGAAATGGGACGAGCTCAGGTTGCCCAGGCAGAGGCGGCAGGTCTCGAGCCGATGGTTGATATGAATCCGGTGCTTTTAAAACCTACTGGCAATTCCTGCTCCCAAGTGGTTATTAATGGAAAGCCTGTAGGAAATATGTCGGCAAGGGAATATCATAAGGGGTATTCCTTGAAAGCCTTTGGAGCTGTCAAGGAAGCTCTGGCCCGTCTTGATAAGGTGTTTGAGACAATAGTAATAGAAGGGGCTGGCAGTCCTGCTGAAGTTAATCTTAAAGCCAATGACATTGTGAATATGCGTGTGGCAAAATACCTGAAGGCTCCTGTACTTCTTATTGCTGACATAGATAGAGGAGGTGCTCTGGCGTCTCTGGTAGGAACTCTTGAGCTTCTTGATGATGATGAGAAAGAGCTGGTAAAGGGTCTGATTATCAATAAATTCCGTGGTGATGTTACCCTGTTGACGCCTGCAGTAGAGTTCCTGGAGAAGAAAACTGGAAAACCTGTGCTGGGAATTGTTCCCCATATTGAAAAAATGGGCATAGACGATGAGGATTCAGTGTCTTTGCAGGAAAAAACTGCCGTTATGGCGAATAGTGACATAGATATAGCTGTAATTCAGCTGCCAAAAATTTCTAATTTCACGGATTTTGATGCGCTATCCGGTGAACCTGATGCTGGTGTTTATTATGTAAAAGGCGTGGCAGATGTTGGTCAGCCAGACCTTATTATTTTGCCTGGAAGCAAGAACACCATAGAAGATATGAAGTATCTGGAAGAATCAGGTCTGGCGGCTGAAATAAAGTCATTGCATAAGAAGGGCGTGGCAATTGCAGGTGTGTGTGGCGGCTACCAGCTGCTGGGCGAAGAAATACACGACCCGTATCATACAGAATCCAATTCTGATATGATTTATGGGCTAGGTTTCCTGGGTATGAAAACGGTATTTGAAGCTGAAAAACTTACTAGTCAGGTAATTGCTTCCTGCAGGGACCTTAGCTTTCTTGGACAGCTGATTTCTGCAGATGGTCTCAGGGGTTATGAAATTCATATGGGCAAAACCGAGTTTACGAGACCAGATGACAGGCATCCCTTTGTTATTAATGAGCGTCGTAATGAGCCTTGTCAGGAGACTGAGGGTACAGCGTCTGCTGATGGTCTGGTTTTTGGTACATATATACACGGAATATTTGATAATGACAGTTTACGTCGCAGTCTGCTTAATGCATTGAGGGTACGCAAGGGATTGCCGCCTATTTCATCCATGAGGAATGTACTGGCTGAAAAACAGCAGGCATATGAGCGTCTGGCGGATATAGTCGAACAGCATCTGGATATGGATAAGATTAAGCATATTATGGAGGATATGGCATAATAGTATGCCAATATTGACATGCGATTTGAAAGCTAGTAATATTAATATGATATGATAGTAGCTTTGTTTGCTTTTCTCGTGGATATAGTTGTGGGTGATCCTAGGAGCAGGATGCACCCGGTTGTTCTGGTTGGTAATCTGATTTCCAGCCTGGAAAAGCTTCTTTACCACGAGGCGGATACTGATAATAAAAAAATGGTTAAGGGTGCCCTTCTGGCTGCTTTTGTGCTGGTTTTTGCCTATCATATGGCATACCTTCTGGTTCAGCTTTCTTCTCAGGCTGGAAATCCGCTGCTGGATACCATGGTACAGGCACTGATACTGAGCTTTACAATATCCCCTAGAAGTCTTTCGGAGGCTGGCAGGGAATTATTTCAGCTACTGGAGGATGGTAATCTTGAAAAGGCTAGATTTAAGGTTGGCTGGATTGTGGGCAGGGATACCGACAAGCTGTCTCCGGCTGAGGTTACCAGAGCAACTGTAGAAACAATAGCTGAAAATACAGTTGATGGAGTTATTGCTCCACTGTTTTTCTTTGCAGTAGGCGGAGTGCCTTTGGCTGTCCTTTATAGGGCTGCCAATACGATGGATTCGATGCTTGGTTATAAGAATGATAGATATTTGTTCTTTGGCCGGGTGCCAGCCAGACTGGATGATATTCTGAATTATATTCCAGCTAGGATATGTGGTGTGCTGTTTGTGCTTTCAGCTATGCTGTTAGGCTTTGATTATAGAGCGGCATGGCGCATTATGTTGAGAGATGCCAGAAAGCATCCAAGTCCTAATGGAGGATGGGCTGAGGCTTCTGTTGCTGGTGCACTAGGTATCAGGCTGGGCGGATATAATTCATATTTTGGAAAGCAGCATTTTCGTGCCTATATGGGAGATCCTTTGAAGGAGCTTCAGCAGGGAAATATAATGGAATGCATAAGATTGATGTATTCAGCATCGATTCTGTTCCTGTTGGGAGCGTATATACTGGAACTGCTATTGGCCCTTAGCTGAGAAAATAACAGGAGTTTGTCATTGCTATGCGAGCTTTTCTTATAGGCCTTCAGTTTTTGACTCGTATATCGATTTCCAGGCAGGAGGTATGGACCGAGGAGGATTTTGGCAGGAGTGTCCGATATTTTCCTCTGGTTGGGGCTGTGCTTGGTATGTTTTATGCGACGGCAGCCTATGGATTGTTTCAGTTTCCTCATAGATTTGGTGTCTATATTCCATATGAATTTGCTTCAGCAATTCTTCTGGCCATGCCAGTACTGCTTACAGGCGCAATTCACTGCGACGGATTTATGGATACCGTTGATGGTATCTTCTCTGGACGTTCCAGGGAGCGGATGCTGGAGATAATGAAGGATAGCCGGACTGGATCCTTTGGCGTAGTGGCTTTTGTACTTCTTATGCTGATTCAGTGGTCGGCATTGATGGATATAGGCTATCAGGAGCTGCCTGTTGCCGTGTTTGTTATGCCGATTATCGGGAGGCTGATGATGTCTACCGCCATAACACTTTTTCCTTATGCAAGGCCAGATGGAATGGGGAAGGCCTTTGCACAATATGCCAGCAGAAAGGTGCTGGTGCTAATGTGGCTGTATTCGCTTGCAATTCTTGCTGTTTTTGGCAAGATAGCACTTATAAGTCTTGCAGCAGCGCTGCTGTTTATGCTCATGTTTGCAAGGCATGTGACGGCTGTGCTGGGTGGTCTTACAGGAGACGTATACGGTGCTATATGTACGATGTGTGAGCTTGTTGTGCTGATAACATTTTTGTTGGGACATATATTATAGATAGGGGAATGAGCTATGTTAATAGAAGTAATGGTACCAGGATCATGTGGTGAAATTGCTCAGGGCTGGAGGAATGGTCAGCCTTACATGATTACATGCCCAGTGGGATTTTATTCGCGTGCAGTTGTAACTGATCGTACATCGGTAAAATCTGGATTTGGAACTAAGGCTCGTGCAGCGCTGAAAACTACATATACATATCTTGGCGAGACCCACTTCCCATATGGTGTGACTTTGGAGTCTCAGCTTCCTACTGGAAAGGGAATGGCAGCCAGCAGTGCTGATGTAGCTGCTGTCATAGTTGCTGCAGGAGCTGCTTATGGCGAGCGTCTTCTGCCTGAAGAGGTAGGCGAGCTGGCGGCAGGAATTGAACCAACAGATGGTATTTTCTATCCAGGCATTGCTGATATGAACTATATGACTGGCGATCTTAATAAGAGCTATGAGGATGTTCCTAAGATGATTATCTCCATGTTTGATACTGGTGGTAAAATCAATACGGTAGAGTTCCATTCCAGCTATGATGAAAATCATGCTATGAAAGAAAGCTCGCCAGAACTGCTTAATGCTATTGATGATCTGGATAATGGTGTTACTCCAGAAAAGCTTGCAAAAATTGCAGTGCTCAGTGCTCGTGAAAATCAGTCTGTACTTGAAAAGCCTCACTATGAGGGAATTCTGGAATATGCCCAATCTCTTGGCGCTTTGGGTGTAAATGTTGCTCATAGCGGAACTATGATCGGAATAATGTGGCGGCCTGATGATTCCATGAAGAATGTAGTAGAGGCTGCCAAGAAGATTGGTGAAAAGTTCCCATTCCTGGAGTATTTTGAAACAGACAGACTTATTTCTGGCGGTTTCACTGTAAGAAGATATTGATATAAAATTTAAGATTGAGGATATTTCCCATGAAGATGTTTGAACATGGGGGTAATATTTATTGCATAAAAAATCCAGCTATTTCATGGCTGGATTTTAGTGCTAATATAAACCCTTTAGGTCTGTCTGAAACCGTTGAAAAAAGTATACGAGACAATATCGGGGGACTGGTGCATTATCCAGATCCGTCAGGCCGGGAACTTAAGCAGGCGATTTCTCAGTATTATGGGGTTTCGGATAATAGTCTGGTATTGGGGAACGGGGCAGCTGAGCTTATGTATGTTTTTTTTCATAGCATAGAGACTCGTAATGTACTTATCCCTGTGCCATCCTTCAGCGAATATGAACGAGCGGCTATTTCTGGCGGAGCCAG
>CAMCDL010000126.1 GCA_945873565.1 uncultured Selenomonadaceae bacterium
AGAGACAGCTTTATATGTCTTTACCCCGCTCACTTAGAGCCTTTCAGATACTGTGGTTGACGTAAAGTCAAAAAGTAAAACCTAACTGATTTACAGTAAACTATAACCAATTTCCACTAAAACCTACCTAATTTCCAGTGAACTATAACCGATTTACAGTAAAGTCTACCTAATTCCCAGTAATTATAACTAAAAACCATTAAAAAATACATTTTTCCACTTGACAATAATGGCTTTTTTGCTTAGTATATTGTTAAAAATGTAAAAAATATCAAATTTTACTGGGAATTAGTAATAGTTATTGAAGAATATAATGAGTTTTATGAGGAAAGGTTCTCGCTTTATGAAAAAGAATAAAAAATCACAACTCATGAAAATAAACTATAAATTACAGCCAGTTGTAAATCCGCTGGAAGGAACTGGTTTTGAAAATGCTATAACATTTCAAGCGAACAGCATCATTGAAGCATGCAGAAACCTTACCCTTCTTGAAGCAAGACTGTTCTATTTGAGCCTTATATACGTGCGACCACAATTAAAAGAAGGATATGGACAGGAAGGTTTCGTTGAGGAGTTAATACCATCTTCAGAAGTAATTAAGATTTTTAGCGACTCTCATTGTTACAATAAATTAAAAAAAGTTAGTGAATCTTTGCAGTCAAAATTGTTATATTTAAAAAATAGTGATAACCCAGACGAAGGCTTTTGTCGTATCAATATTTTCAATAAGATGCAGTTTGACAGCAAAATAGGTGGGTTGCTTGTAGAATTCAATGAAAAAATGCGTCCTTATCTGCTATATCTGTACGATAAAGCCTACACTCGTATTGCATTAAGGGATATTTTTTGTTTGGGTTCACCTTATGCTATTCGAGTATTAGAATTAATGCTGGAATACCAGAATATAGAGATTTTTAAGAAACGACGTGTCATAACCCGTAAAGTAAGCATAGAATACTTAAGAAGCTATTGTATGATAGATGAGTCTAAATATAAGACATCATCTAATTTTACCCAAAAAGTAGTAGACGTAGCAGTTAATGAAATTAATAGCAATACTGTTTATAATATTTTCTATACAAAAGTAAAA
The DNA here is from genome assembly GCA_945873565.1 of uncultured Selenomonadaceae bacterium. Taxonomy (GTDB): domain Bacteria; phylum Bacillota; class Negativicutes; order Selenomonadales; family Selenomonadaceae; genus CAMCDL01. The sequence goes on from CAMCDL010000126.1 coordinate 1,091, forward strand.
ACGGGCAATAAGCTTACAGGATATATATTCAATATGCAAACTCCTGAATACGTGAAGAAAATTGATGATGACATAAGCAGTCAAGAAATTATTGCGGCAAAGCAGGAAATAAAGGTAAAAAAAGCTAACGCTGAAATGGCTACACTTCACAACCCAAATGCAGACGCAAAGAGTATGCTTATCTATTATGGAGTAGGCAAGATTGTAGCCGCTAGATTAGCCAAGTCTTACCCTAGAGAACATATCATCAACAACATAAGGTATTCCCTTAGCCAGCAGCATCGTGTGCGTAATATGGGTGCCTACATCGCCAGAGCCATCAAGGAAGATTACTACAGCAGCAGAGGAACTGATGATGGTATCAAGTCATTAAAACAGCTTGAAGAAGATTACAAGGCTAATTTAGAGGCTTTCCTTGAAGAATATGACCTGCCAGCATTCTGGGCAGCTGAATTCATAGATGACGACAGGATTTCAGCCAACCGCCGTAACAGTACATTTGCCAGAAGAGCAGCAGAACAGGGCTTTGATTTGGAATCTCTTCTGATAAGCGTACAGAAAAGACAGATACCAGAACCACCAATATTTGAGAAAATGGCAAAGATGGTACCTGAATCAGAGATAAACACAACATTAGAGCCTATAGAAGCTAAGGATTACCCTAGAAACACTGACCTAGAAAAGAAATTGCAGAATCCTTGGATCTTTCATCAGATTATTGATTATGTAAGGGATGGAAAACCTCTGGATCATTTCGTAGAGCCTCGTGTAATAATAAAAGGATTGACGTTAGATGATGCTGTCAGTGAAGCTAAAAGAATCCTGGGCATAGATATAGCTGATGAAGCCCCATCGGAAAATATCATAAAAAAAGAATCTGTTGCCAAAACAGATAAGATGGCTGAACTCAGAGAATTATTCAACATGTATCAGGCTGGTTTTCTTACAGAAGACGATGTAAAAAAAATGAAAGAGAAAATTTTGTCAGACTAATATTTCTATTATTTTTTACCTTAACAAAGCCTTATATATATGGTATAATGGGGTGAATTATGCAAATAAGGGAGTTATTTTCATGAATATACTTATCGTTCACCCATCATTTCCTGGACAGTATTTTTATCTGTGTCGCTATTTAGCACAGAATCCAGAGAATAAAGTTGTATTTTTAGCAAAAGATAATAGTATTAAAACTGAGCTTCCTGGTGTTACTCTGGCACTTTATCAGAAGCCTAGAGAAGTCAACAAGGAAATTCATCATTACCTTTATCCTGCTGAAGAAGCTATTTTGGAGGGACAGCAGACTATCAAGGCCCTTGACTCTCTGAAGAAAAAAGGCTTTATCCCTGATATTGTTATTGGTCATGCTGGCTGGGGTTCTTTGATGTATATCAAGGATTATTACCCTAATGTTCCTGTCATTGGTTACTTTGAGTGGTTCTATCATTCTTCTAATTCCGATAGCTACTACTGGCCTGGTGAAGAAGCTCCTATTGACACCAAATTGAGTATTCGCACCAAGAATATGCATCATCTGCTATCTCTTGATGCCTGTGATGTTGGTATTACTCCTACTAACTGGCAGAAACAGCAGTTCCCTGATGTATATAAGCCTATGCTTCATGTAATCCATGAGGGTACCGATACTCAGTACTGCTGTCCTTTTGAGGGAGCTGAGCTTCCTGCACTGGAATTATCTACTGGCTTCAAGCTTCCTAAGGGCACTAAGTATATTTCTTATGTATCAAGAGGCTTTGAGCCGATCCGCGGCTTTGATAAATTCATGGATGCTATCCGTATTGTACTGAAAGATTTCCCTGACCTCCATGTTGTGTTGGCTGGTGATGACAGAGTATGCTACGGTGGAAAGCTACCTGAGGGTACCACCTACAAGGGCATTGAGGAAGAAAAAGGCGGCTACGATAAGGAACGTGTTCACTTTATCGGCAGTACCAATCGTGGCGATTACAGAAAGATGATGCAGGGCTCTATGTGCCATGTATATCTCACCCGTCCATTTATTCTCAGCTGGTCCATGCTGGAGGCTATGAGTTTCGGTCTGCCACTTGTTACTTCTGCTACTCCTCCTACTATGGAAGTAGTAGAGGATGGTGTAAATGGTCTTTTAGCTGAATTCAGATCCCCTGTACACATCGCCAAGAGAATTGAGGAAATACTCAAGGACAGAGAAATGGCGGCAAGATTGGGCAAGGCAGCTAGAGAAACTGTCTTAGAACGCTTTGATTTGGTTAAGTGCATGAGAAAGACTGAGGACCTCATGTACAGCATGCTTCGCAAATAATATATGTTATAAAAAAATCTGTTACATTCCGCAAATGCTGGGTGTAACAGATTTTTTTGTTGGAAAGAACCATTAAAAAATGAATAACCACGCTTGTGCTGTTTTGAAAATATCGAAAATTCATTTTGAAATTGTTCTAGGCAATTCTGATAAGATATCACAAAAGAGCGTACCTTGCTCCAATTTCCTCAATTTGCTCTACACTAAATTTTGTATATTTAGAAATCTTTTCCACTGGAAGCTGATCTTTCAGCATTTCTATAATAGCTTCAATCTTGGATTCATTTCTAGCTTCTTCAGCTGCTACTCGTTTAGCTTCTTCGAGATTCCATTCTTCCGTAAACATATTCACCACCTCCTGTCGGTGCTCTTCCATAAATTCCTTCATGATATCATGTTCGATGCAATAGTTTACAGCCTTTAATACTGCTTGCTCTGCAGTAACTTCCGGTGTTTTGTATTCCTCTACCTTGCTTACAAAGATGCTGTAGTACATCATTTCCTGACAGTCATGAAGCAATCTGCTATTTCTCTCATACCTAATATCAAAAGCCTTCACCTTTAATGTTATAACTGGATTAGAATCAGAAAAAGCATCCTCCAGCTTCATCTCAGATATTTCCTCTGTACTTTCCCTGCCATTATAAAACACATAAAATTGTGGTGATGGCAAAGGAATACGCTCTTTGTTGTAGGTAGCTTTAGCCGATGTCAGTTTGTTGTAGAACTTGGACAGATACGATAAGAAACGCAAAGGCATATTGTAGTTGATGGTGCTCTGATGTTCTATCAGTACTATCAGCTTATTGCCACTGACAAAAGAAACATCATTTCTCTTTCCATTAACCAGAGCTTCTGCCAAGTCATTCAGTTCAATATCATCTTCTGTCAAGCTGTTATCACCGGATACTGCTCTATACAATGAAAGTACCCTGTGTTTATCCTTGAAGTAGCTTCTGAATACGGCATCCTTGTATTGGATATTTTCTGCCATGCAATCACTTCCTTACGGTAATTATACCACAATACCAATCATTCCGCTATTAGAAACAGCAAAATGAGCATTTTCCTACTTAACAATAATGCCTTTTTTGATTAATATACCCTTAAAAATGTAAAAAATATCAAATTTCACTGGGAAATTGTAATAGTTATTTAAGAATTTAATGTATTTGTACAGTATGCTCCGCAAATAATATGCGTTATAAATATTACGAAAAATCTTCTTGACAAGTGTATTATATGGTGTTAATATATAATACATGGGGTGTCGGAAAATAATATATTGTTGTAGTGAAAATGATACAACCCTGTAT
>CAMCDL010000127.1 GCA_945873565.1 uncultured Selenomonadaceae bacterium
CTTCAACATAAATCAGGATGCTGAAAAAATGCTTGAAGTCATGAAAGAATACAATATCAGCAAAAGCCTTATATGCAGTGTGTCTGATGACTTAAACCTTACTGTAAAAGCTGCGGCAGAAAAATATCTGGCTGGAAACCTCAGGCACCTCCATGACAGCACAGATAGAAAACGCCTATAAAACAGTTGACCCTCAGCGCATTATGTTTGGCCTTGACCTGCCATTTCACGCCCCTAGCGTAGAAATCCAGAAAACAATGGCCTGCCAGCTGCCAGATGAGGCCAAGGCAGACATTTTCTGCAATAATGCTAAAAAATTTATGGATTCACTGCTGGATTAAGAAAGGACAACCTACTATGAGCAACACTGTAAAAATCCATGACTTGACCGTAACTGCCATGATGGCCGCCCTTATATTCTGCGGCACCTTCTTTTTCAAGCTGCCTTCAGCCTTCGGCTATACCCATCTCGGTGACTCTCTGCTGATCCTATCCATCTGCCTTTTAGGCACTAAAAAAAGCATGTATGCTGGCGCTATTGGTGCTGGACTGGCTGATATGATAGGCGGCTATGCCGTGTGGATTGTTCCGACCTTATGCATAAAAGCTCTTTATGCCTATACAATGGGGTCTATCATGCACGGCAGATTCAAGGATTTCAGATACAGCTGGCTAGCCGGAGCTATAGCTGGCGGTCTGCTGCAGATTTGCCTCTACACCATGTGCAGAGTACCCCTCTATGGACCAGAGGCTGCGCTAATCAGTATGCCTGGCCTCACCGCTCAGACAATATTCGGTATCACCATAGGCTTAACCATGTATGGATTCATAAAGAAGCTTTCTATTACTGAGCAGATAATTTCTTCCAATAAATAATATTATGCAGCATATATACGCGGGACGACCGCCGTCGTCCCCTACATTACACATACAATATCTCTGTGGCAGGTATGATCTTCCCTGAGGAACAGGAAAACTTAACGCTTCTCCCGCGGAATTATTTCTGCAAAGGCTAAACTCGCTTCGCTCAGACAGTAGCCTTTGCTGACGAAATAATTTACCGCTACCGAAGCTATTTTCCCTACGACCTCAGGGGAAGGGCATCTGCTGGAGGAATAGCATAGAACAGATGTCGGCGACGACCGATTCAAAAAATACCGTAGGAGTCGACGGTGGTCGATCCCGTAAAAAAGAACCGCATTCCTAAGATTGCGGTTCTCTTTTTATGCATAGCAATTAACTTTTATGGTTCGATTATATTGAAGAACCTGAAATCACTGGTGTTGATTATTGCCCCTGATAAACGTTCCAGACAGCTTGTATTGCCCTTTTGGGAAATTGCCTTTGCCATTATTTCAGGATTTTTCTGAACTATGGAAAGAAGTCCCATGCGGGTTGTGGTCCAGGTAACATCAGGATTATCTGCCAGACAGTCCTTCTGATATAGCACGACACCATTCTTCACATGCAGAGTATAGTTCTCATCTGGAAGGATTATATTAGCCGTAAAGGTCAGATCAGACAAACTTGCGGTATCCGCCAGAATACCGATATAATCCAGTATCATCTCTGGAGTCATGTGCGCTATAGCATCGTTAGAGCCGCTGGAACGGGTTGCTGGATCGGTATTAGTACCATAACGAAGCTCCTGGGCTGCGCATAAATATGCATTGCGCCAGGTGCCTGACTCTGCCATATAGCCAAGCTGCTCAAGAGCATCAGCACAGAGGTATCTTGCTTCCTTATTTGAAGGATCTGCAAATACAAGGGTATTTGTAATCTGTGCTACCCACTGATACTCGCCTTTCTCATAGTCATCCCTGGCCATTTGCAGAACAAGATCCGTATCTCCCAGATATTCCACCAGCTTTTTTGCATACTCTACTGGCTCCAGCTCTGCCAGATGAACAGGATTAGCATCATACCAGCCCATATATTTTTCATATACAGCTTTGGAATTATGCTTCAAGGTACCGTAATACTGACGGGTATACCATACCTTTTCCAGCTCCTCTGGAAGCTTGAGCATATTAGAGATTTCTGTTTCAGTATATCCCTGATTTATATACATCAGCGTCTGATCATTAATAAACTTATAAATTGCCGCATTATTCAGAAGATATTCCTGGATAATCTCATTGCCCCAATGCGGCCAGTTATGAGCCTGGAATACCACCTCAGCATCAGACCCATACATGGCCAGTGATTCCATTATGTACTCAGCCCAGGCATTACCATCTCTTACCTCTGCTCCCCGCAGGGTATAAAGATTATGAAGTGTACCTGTACAGTTTTCAGCCATCCAGAGTGCCTTCTTTGATGGCAGCCACATATTCATTTCTGCCGGAGCCTCTGTGCCTGGAGTGAGCTGAAATTCAATTTCTATTCCGTCAATGACGTGCTTCTCACCTGTTTTAGTGATATTCAGGGTTGGCGAAATAAAGCTTGTCTCACCTCTTGACTGGCCCATGCCAATACCGATACATAATGAGCCCTTCTCTCCGCCCTGCAGAAGAGTTCCATACTGATAGCTGGCTCGCCTTGCCATAGCCGGGCCTGCATATACGTTTTCGCTGATAGCATGCTTCTCGAAACCATCAGGAGCAATTACCTGAACCTTTCCAGAAAGCACGTCCTCCTCTGCCACAACACCCTTTACTCCACCGAAGTGATCAACGTGGGAATGGCTGTATATTACTGCCTTCACTGGAAAATCACCCAGGTTTTCCTTAACCAGATTAAAGGCAGCCGCTGCACATTCCTTTGACATGAGAGGGTCAACAATTATCCAGCCAGTATCTCCTTTGATAAAAGAAATATTTGCCATATCATAGCCGCGAACCTGATAGATTCCATCCATAACCTCAAAAAGCCCATAGATGTGATTCAGCTGAGCATCACGCCAAAGGCTAGGATTAGCTGTATCTGGAGCATCCTTATCAAGGAAAGCATACGCCTCCTGGCTCCAGACAATTCTTCCATCCTGATCCTTTATCACCAGAGCCTCCGGGCTTGCAATAAGTCCCTTGACCGCATTACTGAATTCCTTCCTATCGCCGAAATCCAGCAGCTTATATACCTGCTGATTAGCCTCAACAGTATACTGCTCAGCAGGCTTAGACCTGTCATCAAGTGCCGCCTCAGCATCAGAAAAAACAAATATAGGCGCTGCCATAATACATGCTGCAATAGCAGCTGTCAGCTTCTTTTTCATCCTCTTTCCTCCTTAATTTATCAATAGATTCCTTCCTTTTTTCCAGGCCCGCCCTGATTATACTCTGCGGCATTGCCAAATTAAGGCGCACATAGCCCTAGGCATTGCCTAAAAAGAGGTCTTTACATATTATTATACATCATAATACGGTTTATTCAAAACTAAAAGACTATCAGGATTCCTGCTCTGGCAGCTTTTTCTCTGAACCATCTATAAAGTGCTTCATTTCCCGCTTAGCCTGGTTTATAGCTATATTGGTACCAGCACCAGCAATACAGCCGCCAGGACAAGCCATGCCCTCTATAAGACAGCCATTCTTACGGCCTGCCTTTGCCAGCATAAGCACCTTTTTGCATTCCGCCAGGCTCTCAGCATGCTCAATATTAACCTCAGTATCAGGATAATACTTCTTTATACAGGATTCAATGGCTGAAGCAACGCCACCTGCCACACCATAGCCTCGTCCGCAGGCAGTAGCATCATCAAAAGAATCCATCTCATTTATTTCCTCCAGCAGCACCCCTTTGGCCTCAAACATACCCATAAGCTCTTCAAATGTAATAACAAAGGCAACATCAGAGCGCACTGTACGTCTGGAAGCCTCCAGCTTCTTCGATGCACACGGTCCAATAAACACAATCAATGAATCCGGCTCCCGCTCTTTGATATATCTTGCCGTAGCCACCATAGGTGTCAGTTCATTTGAAATGGAGCTGATGGTTTCTGGAAACAGCTTTTTCGCCATAGATGACCAGGATGGGCAGCAGCTTGTCAGAAGGAACGGCACCTCCCCAGTAACTACCTTCTCAACATAGTGCTTAGCCTCAGCCATGCAGCCCATATCGGCACCAATGGCAGTCTCATAAACATCAGCGAATCCCAGGGCCTTCAAGGCAGACTTAAATTTTTCTGGAGTAACCTTCGGGCCACACTGCCCCACAAAGGATGGTGCAACCTGGGCAATAATCCTTTTGCCTGACTGCATAGCCCTAATGATTTTACCCCTTCAACAAAATTATTCATTATAAAATTCTACATATATAGGATAAAATCCTTTATTTATAAAATTACCCACAAAAAAATAGGTGCTATCCCGTACAATACATGATAGCACCCACATATTCATTCTAAATTTCTAAAAATCTGACCGCCTCCCTTATCGGCATGATGAATATGCCAGTTGTTGCGGCACCCAGGCTCAAAGGTAACATTATACACACCAGTCTGCACTGTCGATATAGGCGCAAGGTAGCTCTGCCCTTATCCTGTCTCTTATACACATCTCCGAGCCCACGAGACGTAGAGGAAT
>CAMCDL010000128.1 GCA_945873565.1 uncultured Selenomonadaceae bacterium
CAAGCATCTGCGCTTTTTCCAGAACCTGATGGAACATCTGCAGCAGTATCGGACTATGGCAAATTATCTTCAGCCAGGGGAGCTTATTGTGAAAATAATAATGGAAATGGGAATTGCTGAGTATTATAAAACCACTGACGGGCTGGAGGATGGAGAAATGAAACTGGCCCTTGAAGAAACCGCCAAGCTTCGTGACAAAAGGGTAGAAAATCTTCGCCAGCTGGTCAGAATTGCCAGAAGTCAGACTGACAGCAATGCAGCGGCTATGGATAATCTGCTGGCTTTTATAAGGCTGTCAGCCTTATCTAATACTGATCTTGATCTAGTGCTTCAGCAAAGGCCGGCTGTGCCAATTCTTACAGTACATCAGGCCAAGGGAAATGAATTTGATTATGTATTTTTGGCTGGCTGCCAGGAGGGCGTTTTCCCAAGCTGGAAATCAATCCGGCAGGGCCGTCTTGAGGAGGAGGCAAGGCTTTTCTATGTAGCTATTACCAGAGCCAGAAAGGGCCTCTTTATAAGCTATGGTAATGGTAGAAGGGGGACTAGCCCGTGCCATTTTCTGGCAGGAATTCCGGATAATTGTCTTATTAAAATGTAAAAATAGATATTAAGACCTACGCATGTGCTATTTAGATGACCCTGAAAGCATTGCCCATGAAAAATTTATATAGTATAATAAAGCCAAACACGGTAGTCGGGTGGGTTGATTACCGAATATATTTAAGGAGGGGTTTATATGAACCTGTCAGTCAAGATTTTTGCTGCACTGGTATTATCGGTCATTGTCGGACTGATTGCTGGTGAAGCTGGTCTACCATTTATTAAATGGTGGATTGCGCCGATTGGTACTATGTTTATCAATCTGATTAAGATGATGATTGTACCAGTTGTATTTACATCTCTGGTGGTAGGTATGACCAGCTTGGGAGATACTAAGAAGCTGGGCAGAATCGGATTCCGTACAGTGGCTATCTATCTCTTTACTACTGCAATTGCAATTATCATTGGTTTTGCGGTTGCAGGCGTTATTCAGCCAGGCGTAGGTTCTGAGCTTGGTGCCGGTACTGCTCCAAAGGTAAAGGATGCACCTTATATCATGAAGGTATTCCTTGACATGATTCCTACCAATCCTATCGATTCCATGGCAAAGGCTGCAATCCTGCCTACAATTGTTTTTGCTCTGTTTATTGGTGTTGGTATTATTAAGGTTGGCGGTGATCGCGCTCAGATTCTTGTCAAGTTCTTTGATGCTTGTGCTGAGGTCTGCTACAAGATTATTGCTATGATTATGGAAATTGCTCCTATCGGCGTATTCTGCTTGCTGCTTCCAGTTGTTGCTGCAAATGGTCCAAAGGTTCTTCTGCCACTGCTTTCTGTTATCGTTGCAATGGCTGTTGGCGGTTTAATCCATGCTGTAGGTGTTTACTCTATTATGGCAAAGGTTATGGGTGGACATAGTCCAATAAGCTTCTTCAAGGGAATGAGTGAGGCAATGATGATTGCATTTACAACCTGTTCCTCTGCTGGTACTCTTCCAGTAAATATGAAGAACTGCCAGGAGAAGCTTGGTGTATCCCGTGAGGTCACTTCCTTTGTTCTGCCTTTAGGTGCTACTCTGAACATGGATGGTACTGCAATTTACATGGGCGTTTGTTCCGTATTCATCGCAAATGTATTTAATGTTCCTCTGACCTTCGAGCAGATGGGTTTAATTGTATTGACTGGTACCATTGCTTCAATCGGTACTGCTGGCGTTCCTGGTGCTGGCCTCATTATGCTGGCAATGGTTCTCCAGTCTGTAGGTCTCCCATTAGAGGGTCTCGCTCTGGTAGCTGGTATCGACCGTGTCCTGGATATGTTCCGTACTACTGTTAATATCACTGGTGACGCAGCTGTTGCTATTGCTATTAACAAGATGGAAGCTGATAAATAATTTATCATCCCATGCAATATAAAGGGGCGTACTGGAAAGACAGAGGCATAATAATTTCTAAATAATCAAAAAGCCTCCGAGCTAGCATAAACACTAGCTGGGAGGCTTATTTATTCTGATATTGCTTTTATAATTTCTAATTTTAGAGATTCATCTAAATCATAAGTTCCATTCATTATAGCTGTCATAATTTTATGGAGTAGAGGTTTATCTATTTTACCTGCTGCGACATTTAAACTGATACTTTCCATCTTGGCTAGAAAAGTATTTGCAATAGCCAGGTATCCATTTTGAAGAAGAAATAGGGTTGAAAGTGTTATGGCTAGGCGTTTATTACCGTCTGCAAAACAATGAAAATTACATGTACAAAAGAACAGGTGAGTAATTTTATCAATGAAAGTCGGATACCAATCATCGTTTTGTATGTTTAACAAAACACTTTCGAGTTTATTGAAATCTATTTCTTCATGCATTCCGCCGCCACTATAATCAATAGTTTTAGAATGGGTTACTCGTGCTTGCTCAGGCGTAATATAAATTATTGATTCCATTATTCAGTCTCCTTGAGCCGCAATAATACATTTTTATTTTCTTCCATAAGTTTGTCGAGTTCTTGTCCCGCAGCTCCAAGGAAGCGTTCATATTCGGATTTTTCTAATGGCTTAATGTATTCCTCCAGTTGGTAATGGAATGCATCTCTTAAAGCCATATCTCTGCTAGCCATTTTGGTTCTTGCGGAAACAATAAGTGGTTTCCACATAGGCATTAATTCAAAGGCTTTAAATAAATCAGAAAGTTCCCAGTTATTTAGTTTTCTTCCCAATTGTTCAGCCTGTTCCTTGATTATTGCAGCTAGACCGCATTCATAGGAGGCAATTAATGTAAGAATCTCACTATAGAAAGTGTCTCGTATCCTGTCTGATGAGGATAGTTTCAAAATCTGTCGATATTCTTTTGATTTTTCCTTAAATATGCTTTGATATATCTTGTCTGTGTAAATGCTATATTTGGCATTACCCATGTCTACATAATCTCTTAATGCGTCAGTAAATTCTCGTCTATAATTTTCTTCTTGCAGGAATGCCCCAATAAAATCCTGGTCGCGTTGGTTTATATATTTTGTTCCTAACCCGTTTTTCTGATTAATGGTATCAATGACAATATCTAATATAATTCGTCTCACTTCAGAGGCGGTTTCACTTTCAATTAAAAGCATTGCTATATTTAAAAATGAACGAAAATCAAAAACACCCAGCACTCTTATTTTGTTACCGACATTAATGTCGGTAGCAAAATTATATTGATAACTACGCAGGAAACTTTTGAGTTTGTTGCCTTTTAAAATAGTATACCCATTATTTTCTAATTCTGCTCTAAATTTCTTTATATAACGCTCAATTGTTCTCGGTTCAACAGAGAAGAAAGTAGCGACCATATCTTTAGTTAAATAATAGGCATCATTCCATGGGATACATTTTATATTAATAGCATTTTGTATTTCAGATAAAGCAAGAGAATTATTTAAAATATTTTGTCTATCAATTTTTGACGCTGTAAGATTTTTGGCCATAATCTATCAGTCCTTTCTATACCGCTCCATTCGGGGCGACTTTTTCGTTTGAGAATCGTGCGAAATCACACGCATTTTCACAGCATTTTAGTTTCGGATTTTAGATTTCAGATACGGATTTGAGTTGATAGCTTGTTGGAAAACTTGTTGAAATGATAAAAAAGTTGGCAAGTTCCAACAAGCTGTCCTTCAAGATGTCGCCGCAGGGGCGGCCTTTTATGTTTCAAATGAGTCGTTTTATAAGTTGACAGAATAGGTTTTTATCATAATTGGCGAGAAGACCGCCTCCTCTAAGTGAAACAAGGTGGCGGATGAATCGCCTTTAACTTGACTATTCATATTACTTGCTATATAATATCTATATAACAAAGGAGGTGAATAATATGTTCTTAACACAATCAAATATAATCCGTAAACTATCTAAGTTAGAATATTCTATGCTTAAAGAAATGTGCCAGTACAGTAACAATCTGTATAATGTTGCCCTGTACAATATTCGTCAGTATTACTTTCGCGAGAAAAAGTTTTTGACTTATGAAAATAACTATCACGAATGCAAGACCAACGAAAATTATAAACTGTTACAAGCTGGCGTGGCTCAACAGATACTAAAAGTAGCTGATAGAAGTTTTAAATCATTTTTTAACTTAGTTAAAAAGGCAAAAGGTGGAGAATATAGATTCAAAGACATTAAGATTCCTCATTATAGGGAAAAAGGCGGTCTTTTTAATCTGATACTTTCAACTAATGCCATTAACATTAAAGACGGCTATTTAATAATACCCATGAGCATAGAATTTTCAAAGTCACACAAAAAGCACAAAATACGGATACCGTTCCCAAAAAGACTGGAAGGTAAAAATATAAAAGAAGTACGTATTCTTCCTGTTAATAAAGGTAGACACTTCAAAATTCAGTACTGTTACGAACAGCCTATAGAGGAACAGAATCTTA
>CAMCDL010000129.1 GCA_945873565.1 uncultured Selenomonadaceae bacterium
GACGATATACGCCGATAACAATGCCCTGGACCTTAACATTCTTTTCAAAGAATGGCTCCATGTTATCGTTTTCAGGCTGGAGGCGGTAGCCGCCCTTTTCCTTGTAGAATCGCTTTACGGTAGCAGTCTCATCATTTACCAGAGCTACTACAATATCGCCATTTCTAGCTGTATTCTGCTGCTTTACCATGATGTAGTCACCATCGTAGATGCCTGCATTTATCATGCTCTCGCCGGAAATCCTCAGCATGAATGTGTCATTGTCAGTACCAAGGAGATTTTTTGGGAAGGCGAAGGTTTCTTCAATGTTTTCTTCAGCAAGGATAGGGGAACCTGCAGTGATAGTTCCTACCAACGGAACATTTACAGTCTTTTTCCATGCTGGCTCATCAGCTAGGGTAATGCCGCGAGGAATCTCCTCATCTCTCTTGATGCGGCCAGCTTCAACCAGCTTAGTAATGTATCCATGCACTGTAGAGCTGGACTTAAGGTTTGCCATGTCGCCAATATCACGTACAGATGGCGGATAGCCGTTTTCCTTCATGTATGACTGAATAATTTCGAAAATCTGATCCTGACGTTCCTGGGAGGTCATACGCTCCTGTTTCTGCTTTCCTTTTGCTATAGGCTGAACTGCTGGGGTCAGCTTCTTTCTTTTAGGCATTACGGAACAGCTCCTTCTGTTTTACTGATGTGATAATTATATCACATAATTGTTCGTTGACAAGACCAAAAGAACATTTTTTTCAAAAAACATGTTCTGTTTAGATGTTCCTTAATCATCTGTTTGAAGCATCGTTTCTATAACAACTCCGACAAGTATGATGCAGCATCCGGCAATAGCCTCTAAAGATAGACGTTCGTCAAGGCAGATATAGGCAAATACTGCAGTCAAGACAGGATATGTGCACTGAAGAAGAGCGACATTTCTGGCTGATGTGGCAGATAAGGCCTGATTCTAAGACTGTTTTTCTAAACGAATAACAGAAATTTATATATTATTGTTATTACAACATCGACAATGATAGCATAATGCTAAGACTGATACAATAGATACTGCAGCTTTTGAACAGGTAATAAAGGCTGACTTTTGTTTACTGACTGAGTATAAGGTCTAATATTTTAATATCTTTTTAAAATGAGCAGGATAATTATTATATTCGTAGAAGAATAACATGATTAAGGTGAGATTTAAACAAGGGGGAAAAGGTATGAAGGATAGTATTCTGCAGGAATTTCATAAAAATAATACTATGGCAATCATAGCCTTTATGCTCTCTTTGATAGTGCTTCTGTCGGGCTATGCTTATTATAGGGATTCTGCTGAGGTAATGGTTGAATATGGCTTTGAAAAATATCTTCATCAGGATTCAAGACGTCTTGCGGGAAACATTGAAATACAGCTGATGGATTGCCAGAGCTACTTAAGGGGTGTAGATCAGAGCTATAATCTGCTTGGAATAGACAAGGATAGCTTAAAACAGCTCCTGGATGATATCCAGGAATCATCTCCTTTTGACGTGCTGTATTTTGCTGAAATAGATGGTACAAGCTATGTTTTCGATAATGGGGTAAATCTGGCTGACCGGTCTTATTTTTTAAAGGCCTTGAATGGTGAGGGCGGAGTGTCAGAGCTTATAGTTAACCATCTAGATGGTAATGAAACCTTTGCTGTCTATCAGCCGATTACCGATAAGGCTACAGGCAAGGTTAGTGCTGTGCTTATTGGCGGTATATACGTAGATACCTTTCTCGAAAGGGTAGTATCTGATCATAGGTGGGCAGACAATAATGAAAGTGGCCCTGTTTATACCACAATAATAGATAATTCAGGAAATATCGTTCTGAGCTTTGATAAAAAGAATATTTCCAGGAATATTTTTAAGCTTATCAGCGATTTCGACAATTCCGCCGAAACTTCGGTGGAGCTGGATGTAGTTAAGGATATGGTAGCCTTAGGAAAAAGTGCATCCTTGAAATATAAAGGACTTTCAGGAAAGTCAATGGTCTGCTTTGAGCCACTCAATGTAAATGGATGGTATCTGACTCATAATGCATCTTCTGAGATGATTGCAGCAAGAGGGGCCGAGGTAGATAAAATCATGCTTCCTTTCGTGGGAATGATAGCACTTTCTGTTATACTGGCTCTTTTCGGCTTGAGCGTTCTGATAAGAAAGAGAAGACTTGAGAAGGAACAGGCAGCTCAGCGTATTCACCAGATTGAGCTTGAGGATGAAATCAAAACAAGCTTTATGCGCTATATTTCCCATGATCTCAGGACCCCTCTTAATGCTTTGAAGGGATTTAATTCTCTGGCTGCTGAGGCTGTACGAGATGAAAATTATGAAAAGCTTCCATATTATCTGGAGCGTTCTGAGCAGATATCAAGATACTTTTCATCTATTATTGACAAGGTGCTCAAATTTAATGAAATTCGTAGGGATGGTATAGAGCTTGAACAGATACCGTTTTATATGAGCCGCCTTGTTCAGTCGAGTGAGGATATGGTAAGCTTCCATCCAAATAGCAACGGTGTGTCCTTCACTGCTAGCCTCAATCACGATTTGAAGGTTGAAGGTGATTTGCAGAAGCTGAAGAATATGCTTTTCCAGTTTCTGGATAATAGCCTTAATTTCAGCAGGCCGGGGGGAAGTGTTAATCTGAAAATTGAAACCTCTGATGTGGATAATAATTATACAGAGGTTGTTTTTACTATTTCGGATAATGGTATTGGAATGGCACCGGAGCAGCTGGAAAATCTGGGACGCCCGTTTTCTAAGGTGGATAATCAGATAAATGCTGGAACTGATGATTGTATTGGCCTTGGAATCTGGGTTGCAAAATCTATTGCAGAAGCTATGGGTGGCAGTGTTTCCTTTGAAAGTGTACAGGGCGAGGGTACAACGGTAACAGTTAAGCTTAAGCTGAAACGTATTGATGACGGATTTAGTGAAATTGATTATAGTAAAATTCCAATACTGGTAGTTGATGATAATGAGCTTAATCGGGAAATTGCCAGCGAGATTCTCACTTCTCTTGGCTTTCCGGTGAAAGCTGTGGCAAGCGGCAGGGAAGCACTTGATATGCTGGAATCAGCGCAGCCGTTAGATATCAAGGTGGTGCTTACGGATATATCAATGCCGGAAATGAATGGTTTTCAGCTGGCACAATCTATAAGAAATCATGAGCGAAATGATATTGCGGGGATTCTGATAATTGCTCTTTCAGCCCTTAATACAGAGGATGATCATAAAAGGGCCAGGGCTGCTGGGATTAATGGATATTTGAATAAGCCATTTGATTATCAGCTCTTTACTGATAAGCTTAAGGCCCTTCTTTGAGTTGAATTATTCAAACAAATATTGTATAATCTGTTTGTATTATTTAGATTATTATTCTAGGAGGATTATATAATGAGCGCTGATAAGATTATTGTTATTGGACATAAGAGTCCTGATACTGATAGCATCTGCTCTGCTTTAGGTTATGCTGCTTATAAGCAGGCACAAGGCGTAAACGCTGAGGCTGGTATGACCGCTGAGCCAAATAAGGAGACTATGTTTGCTCTGGAAAAGTTTGGTGTGGTTGCTCCTGAACTGGTTACTTCTGTACCAGCAAAGCAGAAGCTGATTCTTGTTGACCACAACGAGGAAGGACAGGCTGTTGATGGCATGAGGGATGCCGAGATTGTGGAGATTATTGATCACCATCGCCTTGGCGGCATCAGTACTGCTAGTCCTCTTTTTGTTCACATTGAGCCAGTAGGCTGCACCTCTACCATCATTGCTAACATGTTCTGGAAGAATGATGTGAAGATGTCTACTTCTGTAGCTGGATTGCTCCTGTCTGCAATTCTTTCTGATACTGTTCTCTTCAAGTCTCCTACCTGCACCCAGCAGGATAAGGATACTGCTGCAAAGCTGGCAGAGGAGGCTTGTGTTGACCTGAAGGAATATGGTATGGCTATGCTGAAGGCAGGTGCCGGTATTGATGGCATGACTCCAGAGCAGGTAGCTGATACTGACCTGAAGGCTTTTGAGTTTGGTACTGTAAAGGCTATTATAAGTCAGATTTCTGTAATGGATCCTCAGGAGGTTCTGGATATCAAGGCTGACCTGCTGGCTGCCATGAAGGCTAATTGCCAGGCTAAGGGTGTCGAGCTGGCTCTGCTTATGGTTACTGATATTATGAATGAGTCTACTCATCTGCTGGTTGCTGGTGAGCCGCAGGATCTTGTTGCTAAGGCTTTTGCAAAGCCAGTTGAGGATAGCTGTGTATATCTGCCTGGCGTTATGTCCAGAAAGAAGCAGATTGTTCCTCCAATGACTGAGGCCGCAAAGTAATTAATTCCTGATGATTATTGCCGCTGCTCTTTTTTGGGGCAGCGGCAACTTTTTTACTAGTAGTTTATGGAGGTTATCGTGGATTTATTACAGGGATTGAATCCAGAACAG
>CAMCDL010000130.1 GCA_945873565.1 uncultured Selenomonadaceae bacterium
GTTCTTATGACTATGCTGATGGCAGCAGGATGCCGACGGCTTGGTGAAATTGTTCCAGCAATAAACAAGCTCACCATCGGTATATATCCTCGGAAGAAATAAAAAAAGGCTTAGCACAATTCTGTGTACACATTTCACAGGTGCTAAGCCTTTTTTATGCCTTTATTTAATAATATTTATCCTATTCTGAGATTCAGCATACCGTTCATCTATGATACCGCCAAGTTCCTCCGCCAGATAGTTTTCTATACATTTTTCATCTGTATAGCCAATGCTATGCTTAGCTATCTGGACTCCATCTCTAGTGAAAACACTATAGGCATCACCGCCCAAGGTAATGAATTCTATTACTGCTATCTGATATTCAGCCTCAAGAGAAAACGGTTTGCCATTTATATTGTCAATATGAACCCTTGAGCCAGGCTTGGCAGGTTCAAAATAAACAGAGTCTGGATATGCTTCACCTTTCTGATAAGGTACTGTTGTGTCCAATGTAAAGCTGATACCTGAAACCTGAGGAAATGCCCCCATGGCATCTGGATTAATACAGGTGGCAGACTCCAGGGCCTCCAGCAAATCTGCCCCCTTTATTTTCACGACATACAGTTGCTCATTGTAAGGTACTACACCGATAATATCTTCTATTGTGATATCACCTTCAGGAATACCTTTTCTCAGGCTTCCACCATTAACAATAGCAATATCTGGCGGAGTATCAAAAACCATTGCTTTTCTTGCCTGCCAAAGATATGCATCAGCTATGAAGTCTCCTAGGTTTGTTTCCATATTACGCACACCAGGGAATCGCTGGCCATTTAAATTGAATGCTGTATAGCCAACCTTCTTCTTATACTGTTCAGAAACATAGGCCGCTGTATCCTTAATAAGCTTATCTACCTCTTTATTTGGCTTATTATAATCACCAAAACGGATAAGTCTTTCATTCCATTGACCATTTTCATATACTATACGGCCAATATTATCGGTATGACAACCAGTCTCAACCAGCAGGCCACCATTGACCATTAAATTTTTCACCAGATGATCATGACCATCAATAAAAATGTTAATGCCTTTGGTATTTTCCAGTATATCCTCTGAACGGTAGCCTATAGAATCTTTGGATCTTCCTAAATGACCAAGAGCAATTATCAGCTCACAGCCATCTGCCTTAAGCTCATCAATCTCCTGCTGAACAAGCTCATAAAGCTCTTCACCACCGACAAATCGAAGACCTTGAATATTTTTAGGGCTTGTGCTGACAATAGTTTCAGGAGTAGTTATACCGAAAATACCGATTTTAGCTCCGCATCGCTGAAGAATAACATGGGGCTTTACCAGTCTTGTACCAGTAGCATCAACAAACACATTGCAGGAAACATATGGAAAACAGGCTTCACTTACTCTATCGGCAAGTACATCCTGACCATAATCAAACTCATGATTACCCAGAGTCGCAGCATCATATCCACAGGCATTCATGAAACGGATAGCTGACTGCCCCTGACTGAAATTAACGAGATTATTGTCCTGAATTGCATCACCAGCATCAAGGAGAAGAACCTCATAGCCGTCTTTTTCAAGATCAAGCTTCAGCTGGGCCACCGAGGCCATGCCTATATTTCCTGCTGACTCATCATAGAGATCAAACCCATGTGAATCATTAGTATGCAGTATTACCAGTCTGCTGAAATCTGCTGCAAATGCTGTCTGCACCATTAAACAGAGAACAGCCAAAATTGATATCAGGAACTTCTTCATTATTTATTCATTCATCCCTTCTACCAGCTCAAGCTTCTTTTTCCTTGTAAGCTGCTTCAGCTGCCATTCTCGGCGCTGAGCCTCCTGTCTAGAAGCAAAGCTTTCATAATATACCAATTTTACTGGCAGCCGGCTACGGGTATATTTTGCTCCCTTGCCTGAATTATGCGCTGCCAACCTCTTTTCAAGATTAGTGGTAAAGCCAGAATAGAGTGTACCATCGGCACACTCTACCATATAAGCATAATATTCCTTTATATTATCATTCTGCATTCTTAATAGTGATGGTGTTGATTACAACATCATGTACAGGTCTGTCCTGAGGACCAGTCTTAACATGACCGATATCACGTACTACATCCATGCCCTTTATAACTTTGCCGAAAACTGCATGATGGTTATCCAGCCATGGAGTCTTATCCAGAGTGATGAAGAACTGAGATCCACCAGTATTAGGCCCACGATTTGCCATGGAAATTACACCCTCACTGTCATGCTTCAGGCTTGGATCAAACTCATCCTTGATAGAGTAGCCAGGACCGCCGGCACCAGTACCAGTAGGATCACCACCCTGAATCATGAAACCATCAATTACTCTGTGGAAAATAACTCCATCATAGAAGCCCTTCTCTGCCAGCTCAATAAAGTTACCAGTGGTAACAGGTGCCTTATCCTCAGCCAGCTGAACCTCAAACTCTCCCATGTTGGTGTCAAATACAGCTATACGGTTTGCCATTTTATCTTTACCTCCATTATCTGCCTGTCCTGCAGAGCCACAAGCGCTTATAGAAAGCACAAGAAGCATGGACAGCGCTAAAAACAATATCTTTTTCATAGCTTATCTTCTTTCAGTTACAAATTGCATAAAGGCCTTAGCCTCGTCCTCAGTATCAAGTACAGCAGTAAAGCTGCGGTTGCCCATCTGCGGAACCATCATCTCTGGCATACGTTCGCTCATTACAATACGGCTGCCATATTCCTGCCATACCTCGTCATCAGAGTGAACATACTCAAACTGATCACGGCGTCCAGCATAAGCACAGAAGCGGTGATTGCCACTATCTGGCTGAATTCTCTTGTTGGTGCATACCATGTCTGCCCACAGCTGGTAAACATCCATGGAGTGTGCATAATTCATCATATCTGGAGTATATCCGCCAGCCGGGCGCATATTTACCTCAAGTCCCACAAAGTCGCCAACCTCGCCAAGTCCCTTTCTAGCCTTTGTCAGACGGAAAAATTCGAGATGGACAAAGCGGCTCTTAACACCAAAGGACTTTACCGTAGCACGGCCAAGTCTTCTAAGTTCCTCCGGCATGGTACCAGAAACATAATATGCTAAGTCCAGCTGCTTTACAACAATATCCATAACAGATGGCGGCCAAGCTGTGCATGATTCCATTAGCGGATTAGACTCATCATCAAGTATAGCATCATAGGAATAGATATCGCCAGTAATAAACTCCTCCATTACATATGGAACTGCTGGCTGATTCGCAAAGAAGTTGTCCAAATCATTATTATTTTCAAGCTTATAGGTATCGCAGGCACCAACGCCGGTATCAGGCTTTACAATAACAGGATAACCAACCTCCTTAAGGAACCCCTTAGCAGCTATCCAGGTTGTTACCTTATGAAGACGGGCAACAGGCACCCCTGCCTTGATGTAAAATTCCTTCATAGCGGACTTATGTTTAATGCGTCCGATGCCTTCATACTGTTCGCCAGTTGTAATATGGAAATCAGTACGCAGACGAGCATCCTGCTCCAGCCAATACTCATTATTAGATTCAAGCCAATCAATCTTGCCATACTTGAAGGTAAAATAAGCTACAGCTCTATACATCTGGTCGTAATCTTCCATATTATCTACACGATAATACTCAGTAAGAGCATTACGCACCTTTTCATCCAGCTGCTCATATGGGCAATCTGCAATACCAAGGACATTTACGCCGTTCTTCTTCAAGCGGTCAGGGAACATCCAGTATGTCCTAGGAAAATGAGGTGATATAAAAACGAAATTCATAGTTTATCAAAAACCTTTCTTAGATATTATTCACCAAGGAGATGTGGCAGGAAGTATCTTATCTGTATCTTCCACCATGGCCAATCGTGATTAACATCATAGCCCCAGAAATCGCACCATATATCAATGCCCTTGCCAGCAAAGATGTCACGCATGATTGCAGTAGTACGGCGGCCCTCATCCTCCCAGGCCCCCTGGCCAATGCAGAGGATACCTCTTCTATGATTATACATATCTACGTAAAAGTGATCATTAGGCATATTGGCCATGAAATGCACTGGAGAATTATTATAAAGGTTCTCATCCATCCAGCCATCAAAGAAATATTCTGCATCATAAATACCAGACATTGCAAGCATACCGCTGAACAGATCTGGGCGACGCAGGAACAGAATTGCTGCATGAGTAGCACCAAGACTGCAGCCCATAACAATAGGAGCCTTGCCAGTACCATTTACATTAAAGATGTAAGGAATAACCTCTTCACAGATATACTGGAAATACATTTCCTGCATCCAGGCTCTGTGCCCCTTATCCCCATCAAGATCAGACCAGCTGTCCTTATCCACAGTATCAACGCAGAAGAACTGTATCCTGCCATCATTGATATAATCAGAAATAGTATCAATCATGCCGAAATCAGCATAATTATTGCTCATGCT
>CAMCDL010000131.1 GCA_945873565.1 uncultured Selenomonadaceae bacterium
TACACACTGCATATCGTCGGCAGCGTCAGATGTGTATAAGAGACAGTCCTTTACCTGCGCCTGCCAATTAGGATGGCCACCAAATACAACAGCCTTCATATTTTTGGCTCTTTCAATACATTCAGCCGCATCCTTTTCATCCAGCTGAGCCTGTTCTTCAGCTTCCAGTTCTTCTAAGATTCTTGCCTTCTCCTTCAGCAGCTCAATTTCCTCATTCTGCTCAGCAAGCTTTTTCTTGGCCCTGTCCAGCTCCAGCTGCAACTCATTCAGCTTTTCCTGCTTATCCGCCACCAGTGCCTGCTCTTCTTGAAGCTTAGCTTCCATAGCAGATACCTGGCGCAACAGTTCTTTCTGCTCAGGCCTTTCTTGAATGATACCGGCATACTCGTCAACCATTGCCTCAGCCTCTTTATATGCTCTGGCCAGGCCTCTCATGTAAAGGCAAGTAATAAAGAACCGTGTCATTTCCTTCTTTGGATCAATACCATTAGCGGATACATGCAGGAATATTGTATGGAATATAGCCTTCAGCTCAGCAGATGAAAACTTCTCCATTTCATACATAGAAGCAGGCAGATTATCCAGCTGACCAACATCCCACAGCATCTGAAAATAGGCTTTATGCTCACCTGACAAGGCCTCGCTGCCGCCAATATCTGCTATAGTCTTACCGCCAACCTCTGAAAAGGTCTTTTCCATCAATATTCTAGTAATCTTATCGCAGTCTTTAAGATTTCTGCAGAAGCCATCCAGAACAATCTGGAACGGATGCTGGTGAGCCTCTATCTTATCGTACACTATCTTAATGGGTTCAGCCATCGATAATTCATAATCATACTTCAAATGATAAGCATTGCAGAAATAGAAATAAAGTGCTATCGCGTCATGCAAGGCATCATCAGTCTTATTATTCCAGATCTTGCAGACATCCAGCACCTCAGTAAGCGCCAAGTCTATCCTTAGTGTATCCTTAGAAGGAAAAATAGCAGAAGCAACATGCTTATAGGCCTTCTCAGCAGCCTTCAGCATATCTGCAGCCAGCTCCTTATCCTTCCTTGCTGCCTCTATGACTCCCAGTGCCTTCTGGTTCCGCAGCTTGTACTTCAGTCTGGCACCGGTAATAAACCTGTTCTCAGCCCGCTCATTCTGCTTATATGCCTTATAGAAACGCTCCTTATCTGCATCATAAACAGCATCAATAAAGCGCATCATCTTAGCACTCCTAGCAAACGCGCAGGCCAGAAGCACATCATATTTTATTTCATCATAATACTTATAAAATTCATTATAGCTGTTATACATAATACACTTCCATGTTACACACAGTATTTTCTTAAGAAGTATATTTTCTTCAATAATTGCCTAAATCCTTTTTTAGTATATGAGCAGCCAATATCCGCCTCAGTCGCTTCGGGCTATGTGAGGAGCCCTAACCGCTCCCTCGGCGGCAAGTACGGACCAATGGCAGAGCGGGGCAGAAAGAGTGCCAATATCAGGGCACTCTTTGCCCAGGAGCTCTGCCTGCATAAACCATTTGTGTTATTTGTGTTAAATGTGTCCACACTTAACACGATTAACACACTTAACACACTTTCATAATATTAAATCTATGTACACAATCATGATTTTATCAACATATGAACATACTTATGAACATGCCTGCCATAACAGGCAATCAGCACAACAAAAAGCCCCTGCATAAGCAGGGGCTTTTCGCTAGGGGTTTAATGATTAATGGAAAATGAAGATTCTTAATTATCCAGCCAGGGCTACCTGATAATCAGTTACGCCCCTGGCTATAGCTCTTGCTATATCGTCCTCGTAGACGATTAGCAAAGCTGCATCCTGAATATTGTCAATGAAAGCAATTTCACAAAGGACAGCAGGCATATTTGTTGCTCGAAGAACCGCCAAATCCTTCCGTTCCTTGATGCCTCTATCCGGCATGGAGCCGTCCTTATCTCGCATGGTTTCAATTAGCTGACGATGAATTGCCATCGCCAACGCGCCGCCTGCTTCCTCATCATCATAGCATAGAGTTTCACATCCTCTTGCTCTCGTATCGAAAGCATTACAGTGAAGGCTGATAAACACATCAGCCCCGAAGCTCTCTGCCGCATCCACAATGGCCGGTCCATAATCAGGACACTCGCCTAGAAGGTTGTGACTCTGCAGAAGCCTTACCTCGCACCCGGCTCTTTCCAGATAAAGCTTTACCTTTTCTCCGATTCTACTTACAACATCGCTTTCCCTATATCCAAGCTCTCCATTAAGAGCCCCTGGATCCGGGTTTCCATGCATGGCATGACCTGGGTTGATAAATACTTTCATAATCCTCCTGTAAAAATTTGAGGGACCTTACAAAATGGCCACATAGATAAAGCCATATGGCCAGCATCATCAGGAGCTGTCTGCCACATTCTCTTCTGGCCCAACGGATTAATATTTATTATTGCCAGCGGATGCTATTGCTCGCCATCAGCCTAGGGCTGAGAAACAGTCCTGTGAATGGCGTCTGGAAGCGCCGGATAAAGTGGAGAAAGGCAGGTGACGCTTCCATCGGTCATTACGGGGAGGGGATACCTCCAAGTGGCTGCCGGGAATTCCCGGCAAGCAGCTAAACTCTCGCTTTAGCCATAAATAATTATATCAAAAGTTGATAAATTCTACAATAGACTTTTGACACCATTTCTAAAATTTTAACCATTGTAAATACCTTATTTTATAAGCTATACTATATATAAACACAGCTTAATCATTAACTATTTTTGATACCAAATAAGGAGATATATGAGCAAAGAAAGCAAACGCCGCAGTGCTGGCGATGGCACCGTTTATTATTCTGAAAAGCTTGGCCGCTGGATAGGCCAGCTATCCGCTGGTAAGAATCATCTTGGCAAACGCCAGCGAATCACCATATCATCCAGAAGCCGCTCTGGCCTGCAGGCCAAAATGGAGGAAGCACAGGAGCAGGCCAGAAGCGGAAAAACCATAAGCAGCAACATAAGCCTGTCAGAATGGCTGCAAAACTGGTTTGATACCTACAAGCGGCCGCATCTCAGGCAGAACACCATAGTCAGCTACAAGCATATCCTTGGCAGGCTAGAAAAGCACCTTGGCAGCCGCAAGCTTTCTTCTCTTACTACCAGTGACCTGCAGGATGGCCTTTATGCTGCCTTCTCTGCAGAGCAGTACCGGTCCCTTGCCTATACCCGCACTCTCATACGCATGGCCATGGCCAAAGCAGTAAGCGAGGGCCTTATAGCCAGAAATCCTGCGGATGGTATAGAGCTCCCCCGCCGCCCAGCCCGTAAAAGATTCCATAAGCCTGACAGCCATGCCTGGCGGAAGCTCTACGAAGCACCAACGCCTCTTAGCTGCTGGCCGCTCTTAATTCTTACTGAATACGTTACCGGCCTCAGAAGATCAGAACTTCTGGCCCTCAGCTGGCAGGACTTTACTATAGCCTTTGACAAAAACGGCCAGCCTGTATCTGGCCACCTGGATGTAAAGCACGCACTTATACTTGGATATCTACGCCCTGATGGCAGCCGCCAGCTTATCATGGCCGACACCAAAACAGAAAACAGTGCCAGGCGGCTTGCCCTGCCTATAAGCTATCTTCATGTTCTTCTGGAATATAAAAATTGGCAGGACCTCTGCAAGAAGCTTAATCAAAGTTGGGAACACCCAGAACTGGTATTCACTGCTGAAAACGGCAGCTACATAAATCCATCCACATTTTCCTCTATCTTCACAAGGACCCGCAGGAAGCTTGGCATTGAAACCACCTTCCACGGCCTCCGCCATGACATGGCCACGTCCATGAAGCACGCTAAACGCTTTGACATGAAGGATATACAAGCTCAGCTTGGCCACAGCAACATCCAGACCACCCTCAATATTTATACTCATATTGATGAAGAAAACAACAGGATTATCTCTGACTGGCTGGATGAGCGAAGCGGCCAGCTGCTCGAAACTCAAGGCAGCTAATTTCAAACATATGTTGCCAACCGCCTTATAATCATGTATAATATCAGTCGACCTGATTATTCAGGTCTCCTTTCACACCCCTGAGCGCCTCCAACCGCTCAGGGGACTTCCTTTTTTATGCAACTCTTCCACCCTTGCCAGCAGACGGACACTCAGCATCGCGGGCAGCTGGTGCGTGCATCTGGCCCGCCGCGGATGAAGAAATAGCCTGCTCCTGGCAAGCTCTCTCGCCGCCCCGGTCCTGCGGACCCTGGCTGATGGTCAGCTAAGACGGCAGACAGAGCTCTCCGCTCTGCATCAGGCTCAGACTGCCGTCTGCAATGGCCAGAGACGCACTGAAGCCAGTAATGATGGACAGCTCCTGCGCGCTGCTTGGAGCAGTCCCCAGCCCGCATTTCCCGCCATCG
>CAMCDL010000132.1 GCA_945873565.1 uncultured Selenomonadaceae bacterium
GGCTGGTCAATGAATCTGGAGTGCCTGCTGATAGCTATGGTGATTGACTATATCACTGGAGTAGCGGCATCATTTTTCAGCCCGGAGTTGTCATTAGACAGCCGCGTTGGGTTCAAGGGCATCGTCAAGAAAGTGCTGATATTATTGATGGTGGCCATGGGACATATTGTTGATGCAGTTATAGGCACTGAGTTGGCTATGCCGATGGTACTGTGGTTTTACCTGGCAAATGAGTGCCTGTCTATTACTGAGAACGTGGCCAACGCAGGAGTGCCGGTGCCAAAGAGATTGAAGTCTACATTGAGGCAGGTTAGGGAAGGAAAGGTGAGAAGATGAAAAGAGAAACAACGATTGATGAGATTGAGAGCATGGCGGCATCCGCCAGGGAGTCAGTCTGGAACAAGGCGAAAGCTGAAGGCAGGGAGCCTAAAATCTACCTGCACTGGACGGCTGGCAATCATACCACTGTATTTGATGATTATCACATCAATATCACGGGAGATGGCAGCATCTATGTGACTACTGATGATTTGTCGGAGACTAAAAGCCACACCTGGCGGAGAAATACCGGCTCCATTGGCATCGCTCTTTGCTGCTGCTATGGCGGCGGTTCCGCCAGCCTTGGCGGGTTTCCGCCCACCGCAAAGCAGATTGAAGTGCTGGCACAGGTTATTGACCGGGTTGCTACGGCCTTGTGGCTGACCATTGACAAAAAGCACGTTATGACTCATGGCGAAGCTGCTAACAACGAGGACGGTGGTGTTGGCACCCACAAGCCCTATGCCTGGTGGAATGATGTCTACGGGGATGGAGATACCCGTGGTGACTTAGAGTACCTTGGCACGGCTGAAAGCCCTGCATACAGGCCGTGGGCTACCGATGGCAGCCGTGGCGGCGATGTGCTGAGGGGCAAGGCTAACTGGTATAAGAATCAGCGCAGGGCAAAATAAGATTATGTTCAGGCGGCACTATAGCCGCCTGTTTGTTTAAGAAGGTGAGATATATGACAAAGATTACTGGCTTCATCAAAGAACATATCGTTACCATCGGGCTGATTTTAGCTGTGTTATTTCTGGCATACAATAGCTACTTGCAAAAACAAGCAATCAGCAAAGTAACATTCTCTACCAAGGAGCAAGCTGAGACTACTGCTGGTGTGCATCAGGCTGCTGCGGATGCAGATGTGAAGCTGGATGCTGGCCAGGAAAAAGAAATATCCACAGTCATAAAAGAGATACGCACTACAGAGCAGGTACCTGTTTATGTTGTACAGACTACCGGAGCAAACCTGAATAATGCAGCTGAAACGGCCAGAGAACGTGCAGAAGCAGATTTTTCGATTATCACAGATAACACTCCTGCCGACAATAATAAAGCACCATTTGAAGCTCCTCAGGAATTTGAAACTATTTCTGACAATGCACCTGTGACATTGAACCAATATAATATTCAGGCGTACAAGAAACACATAAACACAATTGAGTATCAGCCCTGGGAAAAAACTATAGGCTATACCCACCAGTGGAAGATTACAAAAAGCGGGCGTTATATTGGTGTTGGAGCTGACTATGATATAGACGATAAGCGTGCCTATGCTAAAGTGGTGTACTCTTGGTAACTTGTGCAAAATGTAACTTCCGATAAAATTTTTGCAAAAAAATCACCACCCGTAATACGGGACGTGGCGTGACCGTTCTAAAACCTGCTAAAGCTAGATATTTACAGGGCGGGTGGGGAATATGACAAAATAAAAACTTGCAAAAACTTCATTTTTGCAAGTCACTATTTTGGGTAAATTTTGGAACAATACACATACAAAACCTTTATACGCACCGATATTTAAGAACCCTTGCAAATCAAGGGATTTTGGCAAAAATTATCCGTAGCTATTCCAGGCGATTGGGGGCTTTTAGGTCCGATAAGTATAAAGAAGGCCTCTGAACCCCTGTGGTTACAAGCTTTGACGGGATTTGCAAATTCATGAAATTTTGCAAAATCCTTTCCTTGCAAAAGATATAAACTTTTCCAGGAATTAAGGCGGATATATTCTGCACGAAAATAGTAACGGCGGTGCATTGAAAAATATCAACTTCCGATAAAATTTTCAGTTATTTGCCCCAGGTTACTCATAGTGACTACATCCGATAACAACTCCCGCGCCGGGCGGGCTGTCGACGGGGAAGACTGCATCCATGGTATTTTTCAGCTGGGACTTGCCTTTTTCCGTCACATGGGAGTAATATTTAGATGTGGTCATTATGGTTGTGTGGCCCAGGTGCTTGGAGACTGCCTCCAGCGATTCGCCAGCTTCCAGCAGCATCGTTGCGTGGGTGTGGCGGAGGGAATGTGTGGAGCCCTCTCCAAAAGTTTCCTTGCACCATTTGTTGAAGTAGCGCATGTCTGCACCGCTTATCCTGTAACCGCTGTCCAGACGGCAGCATACATACTTGTGCGGATTGTAGACACCGTACTTAAAACTCAGCTGGGCGGCTGCCTGACGCTTCCGCTCGGCCTTGAGAATTTCCTGCAGCTTCTCGCCATACATTATGGTGCGGAAGCTGCTTTTTGTTTTGGGTACATCCTGCCATACGCCGTTCTCCATCATGGTGCCCCTGACAGAAAGCTCCTGATTTTTCAGGTCAATATCCTCCCATCGTAACCCCAGCGCCTCGCCGATGCGGAGCCCTGCATACAGGCAGATATGCAATGGCACATAATAATGATGAGTGGGCGGGAACCGCTTCTCAATCATTACAAGCTCCTGCGGTGAAAATACATGAGTCTTTTTCGGCTTGGCATCTATATCCCTTGGTATCCTGATGTTGGTTGCCGGGCTGACGTCGATCAGACAGCAGGGCGAAACTGCATAAGCCATTGCCTGCTTCAGGATTGCCAGCAGCTTTGCCAGGGAAGTGCGCCCCATCTCGCCATGCTTCACGTTGATAAAATGCTGTATGGCGCGTGGTGTTACCTTCTTCAGCTTCAATGCACCAAGGGTGGGATAAATATGCTTTTCCACCATGCCCCTGTAAGACTTCTGGGTAGTGTACCTTGTGTTGAGTTCCACATATTCCTCAAACCATATCTCAAAAGCCTTCTGCAAGGTGATGCTATCCGGGTGATACTCTTTCTCCTCAATGCCAATCTGCTCTTTCATGGCACGGTATCTCTCAATGCATTCTTCTCGGGTTGCACCTCCTTTCAGCTCCGTCCACTTCCAGATGCCGTAATCATTCGGCCTCTTGATGCGGAAGTACCAGTTCTTGCCTCTGCGCCTCACAAAGGGCTCGGCGTCCATTTCTTCGTATTCCATTTTCAACATCTCCTAATCTTTTAAAAAATTGGTCGGTGTGATGAGTAGGAGATGTATGTGTATTGCTTAAATTGAACTACTCCCTCCTAACGCTTAGCGTTTGAGGAGGGAGATTCTCACTTCTACGAGAACAGCTAGGAATTAGTATTGCCGCCCATACCAGGCGGCTTTTTTGTTTTTAGCAATAATCAAGAATAGGTAACTTGGCTAACTGTGTTGGTTTGCCTCTGATACATTGCTACCAAGGCATCCTGCAACACTCTTGAAAAATTCACGTTGTTAGCTTCGGCATAAGTATTGAGCCATGCCGGTATAGTCAGGTTTTTCCTCACGGCTTTTTCTCCATACTTTTCTGCATAAGTATCCATATCCAGTACAATCAAATTCACAAAACCGCCTGGACGTTCATCAGCTTGCACATCTTCTATCTTGCTGGCTGGTGGGATAGGCTTGCCGTCTTCCATTTCATCCAGCACCCAGCCGGATGCGGCATCTACTGCCATACCGATTGCATCAATCAGGGATTTGCCCTGTGTTACACAGCCTGGCAGGTCTGGCACAACAACGGTATAACCTTCCTGCTCCTCGCAGGGATAAAAACAAGCAGGGTATAACAGCTTTTTCATAATTTAATACCTCCTATGTGAATGAGCAGGGCTACTTGAGCCCTGCTTGCCTCAGAATGGAATTTACTGTGCCTTTGTCAAGGTCGCCAACATGTCTTGGTATTGTTACCTTGCCTGGCTTTGTAGGGTGTTTGTATTGGTGATGGGAACCGCTTGTTTTCTTAAGATACCATCCATCGGCTACTAAAATTTTTTCAATCTCACGGAACTTCATCAAATCACCTCACAATTATATTATACGCATTATGTGTATAATAGTCAAGAAAAAATAAGTATAATGTGTATTGATTTTGCAAAAGTTATTGAGTGGCTGTTTCTGTATCGAAAACAACCACTCTTATTTTATTTTCCATGGAAGCTTTAGGACATTCACCCGGAAGTATCTCATCTGTCTCTTATACACATCTCCGAGCCCACGAGACGTAGAGGAATC
>CAMCDL010000133.1 GCA_945873565.1 uncultured Selenomonadaceae bacterium
CTTAATGGCCGCAGGAGAAGAACCACCGGCTATGCCGGTGGGTTCCTTTTTTTTTTCATCCGCCAAAATTTCACCATCACCAAATACATTGCTTTTAACCTATTGGGGCGGTATAATACTGATATTGCACAGATGCATTGGGGAGATTGCTGATGGATAAATACCGTATAGTTCCAGAGTCAAACGATGCTTTAAAGCGGCTGATTATGGGTATGGAATTGACAAAAGAAGAGCGTGAGGCTGTACACAGGCTTAGAATCCGTCATGTAGAGGTATGCCCTGCCACAAATTCCTGGGAGGTGCTTCTGATAACAGATGTCCAGCCGGACCAGAGCCTTATAGATAGATTGGCAGACCACATAAAAAACAGACAGAAGCTCAGCGAGGTACTGCTGTATCCATCAGTTATTAATATGGAAGACTGTCTTGCTAAGCATTGGGACAGGATGATAGATTATGTATCCCGTGGTATGCCAGCAGTTAATAGTATATTAAGGTCCAGCCGCAGGCTGATGTCAGGCAGCAGGCTCATTCTTCAGGTACATGGTGACTGGCCTGCAGCCCTGCTGCAGCAGGAGGATATTCCAGCACTGCTATCTAAGGCTGCTGAAAAAATAAGCGGCTATCCATGCTATATTGACCTTCAGCCTGTATATGAAAGGACGAATCAGGAAGAGACAAAGTCGCGTCCTGTTTCTGAGGCTTATAAGGCTGCCCTTAAGCTAGAGGAAAAAATAAGAAGCGGTGAGATTCCACCACCTCAGCCAGCTGCAGAAACAGGAAAGTCAGGCGGCTATGGCGGTGGCAGTTATCAGCAAGCCGGTGGCAGACGCAGGAAATCCAATACAAACGGACCAGATACTATTGCCGGTGGCGGAGATACAGACCTGTTCTTCGGCAGACCTGTAGCAGATGATATAATTACTATTTCTGAAGCATTTGAGCAGCAGAAGAATGTAGTAATACAAGGTGTAGTGGGCAGCGCAGATGGACGCAAGCTGAAAAGCTCAAACCTTGTAACATTTACTATTGCTGATGATTCTGATGGCATAATCTGCAAGGCCTTCCTGCATGATGAAAAAGAATTTGAGCTGGTTATGGATGCCCTTAAGGGCGCTGTAAAGAAAGGACTTACCCTCAAGGTAAAGGGTAATGTTAAATTTGATACATTCCTGACAGATTTCTCAATGATAGCAGACAGCCTGGTTAAGGTTAAGGTCCATAAGCGGATGGATAATGCCGAAGAAAAACGGGTAGAGCTTCACTGTCATACGACCATGAGCAATATGGATGGGGTAAGCTCAGCCAAAAAGATTATAGGACAGGCTGCAGCCTGGGGAATGCCAGCTATAGCAATTACTGACCACGGCGTAGTACAGGCTTTTCCTGAAGCTATGGATGCTGCAGCAAAGCTGGATATAAAAATAATTTACGGTATGGAGGGCTATCTGGTTGATGCACCAGATCAGAAAAGAGCCAACCATATTATATTGCTGGCCAAGAATCCTAATGGATTGCGAAACCTATACAAAATGGTTTCCTGGTCACATCTGCGGTTCTTTCACAGAAAGCGGCCTAGACTGCCACGACGGCTCATTGAAGAGTATAGGGAAGGCATTATTGTGGCCTCAGCCTGTGAGGCTGGTGAGCTTATCAGAGCTATAGTATCCGGGGCAAGCCATGAGGAGCTGCTTAAGATAGCAAGCTTTTATGATTATCTGGAAATCCAGCCTATCGGAAATAATGCATTTATGATACGGAGTCAGAATCTTCCTGAAATTAAGGATGATGATGACCTTATAAATATTAACCTTAAGGTGGCTGAACTGGCCAAGGAGCTTAATAAGCCGCTGGTTGCCACCTGTGACGTCCATTTCCTTAATCCTGAGGATAGTATATACAGGGCTATTCTTATGAAGGGAAGCGGTTTTGAGGATGCTGACCTTCAGGCTCCCTTATACCTGAGGACCACTGAGGAAATGCTGGCAGAATTCCAGTACCTGGGGAAGGAGGCTGCCTATGAGGCAGTGGTAACCAACCCTAGGAAAATAGCCGACAGTATTGAAAAGTTTAATCCGATACCTGACGAGGATAGGTTATATTCGCCAATGATTCCTGGTGCAGATGAAGAAATAACCAGCATGACCTATAATAATGCGCACAAGCTTTATGGTGAGAATCTGCCCGAGGTGGTTCAGGCAAGAATCGACCAGGAGCTTAAGCCTATTATTCACCACGGCTTTGCGGTGCTTTATCTCATAGCTCATAAGCTGGTTAGGAAGTCTAATATAGACGGCTATCTGGTAGGCTCACGAGGCTCCGTAGGGTCCTCCTTCGTCGCCACAATGACTGGAATTACAGAGGTTAATCCTTTGCCACCGCATTGGCGATGCCCTCATTGCAAGCATAGTGAGTTTGTGACAGATGGTTCCTATGGATGCGGCTATGATTTGCCAGATAAAAGGTGTCCGATATGCGAAACTCAGATGGTCAAGGATGGCCATGACATTCCGTTTGCCGTATTCCTTGGCTTTGATGGCGATAAGGTTCCTGATATAGACCTTAATTTTTCTGGTGTATATCAGCCTGTGGCTCATAAATACTGCGAGGAGCTTTTCGGCAAGGATAATGTGTTTAAGGCTGGTTCCATAGGTACGGTAGCAGATAAGACGGCCTATGGATTTGTGAAAAAATATTATGAGGAAAAAGGCCAGCGGAAGCGTGAGCCATATATTAATAAGGTGGCTGAGGGATGCAAGGGCGTAAAAAGAACTACTGGACAGCATCCAGCAGGCATCATGGTTGTACCACGCAACATGGATGTTCACTTTTTTACTCCGCTTCAGCATCCTGCTGACGATATAAACTCTGATATAACAACCACTCATTTTGACTATCACTCTATCAGTGCTCGACTTGTTAAGCTGGACATACTTGGTCACGATGATCCTACAGTTATAAAGATGCTGGAGGACCTTACCCATAGAGATCCTAAGACAATTCCTTTCGATGATCCGGTAACCTTGAGTATATTTTCCTCTACGGATGCTCTTGGCGTAACTCCAGAGGAGCTGGGAGCAACCTCAGGCACCTATGGCATACCGGAATTCCGTACAAGCTTTACTAGACAGATGATAGATGATACCCATCCTAGCTGCTTCAGTGATCTGGTGCGAATCTCTGGATTCTCCCATGGTACTGATGTATGGCTAGGTAATGCGCAGGATCTCATAAGGAATGGGACCTGTACACTGCAGGATGCAATATCTGCCCGTGACGACATAATGATGTACCTTATCCATAATGGCATAGACCCACTGCTTTCATTTAAGACTATGGAGAAGGTAAGAAAGGGCAGGGGTGTTGCACCAGAGGTGGTAGAGGTGCTAAGAGAAAAGGGAATACCGGAATGGTATATAGAATCCTGTCAGAAGATAAAGTATATGTTCCCGAGAGCTCATGCTACAGCCTATGTAATGATGGCCTACCGTATAGCCTTCTGCAAGGTTCATTATCCGCTGGCATATTATGCCGCTTATTTCTCTATAAGGGCTAATGCTTTTGATGCAGACATTATTGCGGGAGGCAAGGAAATGGTCAAGCAGGCCATGGATGATCTTAATGCCAAGGAAAAGCTTGATGCTAAGGAAAGTGAGCTTCTGATAGTGCTTCAGCTGGCATGGGAAATGTATATAAGAGGCTATCGGCTGGAGCGGGTAGATCTTTATAAATCGGAGGCCGAAAAGTTTGTAATGCTGGAAAAGTCTCTTCTGCCGCCATTTACATCCCTTAACGGACTTGGTGCATCTGATGCCGCGGCTCTGGTCGAAGGACGGAAGGGAAAGCCGTTTTCTTCCATAGAAAACATGAAGAAAAGGACAGGTATTTCCAGGACTACCATTGAAGCCTTGAAAAATCATGGCTGTCTCAATAATATGGATGAAAGCGACCAGCTTTCATTGTTCTGATGGTTAAAAAATAATCCGAATAATACCGGATTCCTGCTTTACACAAGACCTCTATACTGTTATTATTAGCGTGAACAGTATAGAGGTTTTTAGTGGTATAATAACACTTGTATTTACTACAAATGTTTGGTATAATATGGACAGTTTTTTGAAGGAGCGTGTATCTAATGGATAAGGAAGAAATGCAGAATGATATGCAGAAGGCTAAGGCTGATGCACTTAAGAATGCATTAAAGCAGATAGAAAAGGATTACGGCAAGGGTGCAATCATGCGTCTGGGTGATGCATCTGCCAATATGAATGTGGAGGTTATACCTACAGGTATCAT
>CAMCDL010000134.1 GCA_945873565.1 uncultured Selenomonadaceae bacterium
TTTTTGTATATTGAAAACCACGCGATAGTCGCGTGGTTCCGGAAAGCTTTTAGCTTTGCTCAAATAACAAAAAAACTCCTGATGTGTTAGTATTTTATCATGACCTGCCAGTTACGATAAATTAAACACATCAGGAGGAACATACTATGCATGATGATAGTACGCACGGACAGAGCTTAGCACATACAAAATGGAATTGCAAGTATCATATAGTGTTTGCACCCAAATATAGGAGAAAAGTATTTTATGAGGAAAAACGACTAGCTATACGAGATATTATAAGGGTATTGTGTGCAAGAAAAGGTGTAGATATTGTAGAAGGCGAAATATGCCCAGATCATGTACATCTTATGTTGAGTATACCGCCGAAAATTTCAATATCAAGTTTTATGGGATATTTAAAAGGTAAGAGTAGTCTAATGATATTTCAGAAGTTTGGTAATATGAAATTTGCATATAGGAATAGAGAGTTTTGGTGTAAGGGGTACTATGTCGATACTGTAGGGAAGAACACAAAAGCAATAAGAGAATACATAGCAAACCAACTAAAAGTTGACAAGGAGTCAGACCAGTTAAGTTTGTTTGATCCAAGAGACCCGTTTACGGGTAGCAGGTAACAATCGCATGCTGGCAGGCACTCTGTGCCCACTTGTGGGCAGCTAATTGTATAAGGGCTATGCCCGAAAATGAAAAACCACCCGCTACGCGGGTGGATATTTATTATGGGATCGACCACCGTCGACCCTTGCTTTTTACACAAAAGAAAGAACCGCAATCCTTTCGGGTTGCGGCCTTTCCTGGGAAGGGATGAATGATTAGGGAAATATTTATGAAGAAGGAATTTATATGAACAGGGTGTCTACCCTTGTTTGATAATATAATAACCCCGTTTTCTGTAAATAATATGAAATCAATATACTTTAAAAAAATTTTTTTGTGTTGTAAAATATAGAGAAGTATATATATAAGTGAGGTGAAGTCACCGGAGCTGTCCGGTGCCCATTTGCAGAAGGTTTCAGAAGAAATAATCAGATTTCAGGATAGAGCAGAGGCTATGGCTCTCATGGGGGAAAGAGATGAGTTTCTCCGTGTGCTGCAGGAAAGCTTTGATTGCCGTTTTATAAGCCGCGGAGATGAAATGTCTATAAGCGGCGAAGCGGGAGCAGTGGAGCCTGCGGCAAAGATTTTCAGGGAGCTGCAGTATCTTCATCGCCAGGGTACTTCCATTACTATGCATGAGGTGCGTTATAGTATTGGCCTGGTGAAGGGCGGCAAGGCTGAGGCCCTGCACAATCTTTTTAGCGACACCATACTTGTAACTTCCCGGGGACGTCATGTGCGGCCAAAGACCCTGGGCCAGCGGGTATATGTTGATGCCATTAAACATAATTCCATAACCTTCGGCGTAGGTCCTGCTGGTACAGGCAAGACCTATCTGGCTGTTGTACTTGCCTGCGCAGCCCTGAGAAATCGAGAGGTGGAGCGGCTTATTCTTACCCGTCCAGCTGTGGAGGCTGGTGAGAAGCTGGGCTTTCTGCCAGGTGACCTGCAGGAAAAGGTTGACCCTTATCTCAGGCCTCTTTATGATGCCCTGCAGGATATTCTGGGTATGGATACCTACACCAAGCTGATGGCTAAGGGCATAATCGAAATAGCTCCCCTGGCTTATATGCGTGGACGTACCCTGGAAAATGCCTTCGTCATTCTTGATGAAGCCCAGAACACCACAGATAAGCAGATGAAGATGTTTCTGACCCGTCTGGGCTTTGGCTCCAGGATGGTAGTAACAGGTGATCCAGGTCAGATTGACCTTCCGCGAGGAGTTACCTCAGGTCTGGTACAGGCCTCTGAGGTTCTAGAAAATGTAAAGGGGATCAGTATAGTCCGTTTAGAAGCAATGGATGTCATCCGCCACGATGTGGTTACCCGCATTGTAGAGGCCTATGATGCCTACGATAAAAAGATGAGAGAAAAGAGATAATATATGGATGTAATAATCAGTCTTGAACCTGAAGACCTCAAGCTCCCGGAGGGGGCTGAGGAAATAGTAAAAAATGCTGCTGCTGTAACCGGACCTCTTTATGGAGTGGAAAATGGCGAGGTAAGCATTACCCTCACTAATAATGAATACATACACAAGCTGAATAAGCAGTACCGGGATATTGACCGGCCTACCGATGTCCTCTCCTTTGCCTTTGCTGATGCTGAGGAGCCGGAAATTATTGATGATGAAAATGATTTCGAAATGCTGGGAGATATCATCATTTCTGTGGAAAAGGCTCAGGAGCAGGCTGAGGAATTCGGACACAGCCTGAAGCGTGAGCTGGCCTTCCTCACAGTACATGGCATGCTTCACCTCCTTGGCTATGATCACATGGAGGAAGAGGAACGCATGGAAATGGAGGAGGAGCAGCGGTACTGCATGGAGAAGCTGGGCATCAGCCGTGATGAGACTGGCTCTATGACTCTGCCACTGGCTCAGAAGGCTCAGGCCAGGGAGATAACGGTGGCACCTATCAAGGAATTGCCAAAGGATTACAAGTCTGGTTTTGTAGCAGTA
The DNA here is from genome assembly GCA_945873565.1 of uncultured Selenomonadaceae bacterium. Taxonomy (GTDB): domain Bacteria; phylum Bacillota; class Negativicutes; order Selenomonadales; family Selenomonadaceae; genus CAMCDL01. The sequence continues at coordinate 2,561 of CAMCDL010000134.1, forward strand.
ATTGGTCGTCCTAATGTAGGAAAGTCCACTCTGATAAATAGCCTTATCGGACAGAAGATTGCTATTATGTCGGATAAGCCGCAGACTACCAGAACCCGCATTATGTGTGTATTGACCAAGCCTGATGTGCAGATGGTGTTCCTGGATACTCCAGGTATCCATAAGCCGATAGACAAGCTGGGCGAATATATGGTTAAGGCTGCCGAGGGAACCCTGCAGGAGGTAGATGCCATCCTGTTTGTTGTAGATGCCACTGAAAAGTATGGCCTAGGTGAGCGCTATATCCTGGAAAGGCTTCAGGCCACTAAGCGTCCGGTAATTCTTGTTATAAATAAGCTGGACCTGGTGGAAAAGGAAGCTGTGCTGCCGATTATCACCAGCTACAATGAAAAATACGACTTCAAGGCTATAGTTCCTATATCTGCTAAGGAGGAAACAAACCTTGAGGGGCTGGTAGATGAGGTAAAGCAGTATCTGCCTAAGGGACCGCAGTATTACCCTGAGGACATGGTAACTGACCAGCCGGAACGTCTGATTATCGCTGAGCTCATCCGCGAAAAGGTTTTGCATAACACCCGGGATGAGGTGCCTCATTCTATAGCTGTAGATGTAGATGAAATGACAGTAAGGCCTAATGGTGATCAGTACGTCAGGGCTACTATATATGTGGAGCGTGATTCCCAGAAGGGTATTATTATCGGCAAGAAGGGGGCCATGCTGAAAGAAATCGGCGCATTGGCCCGCAAGGATATAGAGATGCTCATGGGCAAGAAATGCTTCCTGGACATTTGGGTAAAGGTTCTCAAGGATTGGCGCAGCCGCAGCAAGACCCTTAGAGAATTCGGGTTTGAATAATGGCATTATATTCCACTGAGGCCATCATCATAGGGGCAAAGAACTGGGGCGAAACCGACAGGATTATTACCCTGCTTTCTCCTGAAAAGGGGCTGATCAAGGCCACAGCCTTTGGAGCAAGGCGACCTAAGAGCCAGCTGGCGGGAGCTCTTCAGCTGTTTAATATTGTAGAAATCCAGCTGGCTGCTGGAGAAAGAATTGATACAGTAAGGCAGTGCAGTCTGAAAAAGGCTTATCCTGCCCTGATGAGCGACTTTACCGCCATGGCCTATGGCTCCTTCGTAGCTGAGCTGGCTGCACTATTGGCCATTGAGGACTTTCCTCAGGCAGATATGTATAAGGAGCTTACTGGCATCTTCGCTGCCTTTGGGCAGCGCAATCCCCGAATAGTCGCCCTAGCAGCAGCCTTCAAGCTGCTGGAGGGGTCCGGCATGCAGCTCGCCTATACCAGCTGCATCCGATGTGGTGAAGAAATAGAAGGGGACGCCATGTTTTCTATAGGGCATGGCGGAGCTATCTGCAGCAAATGTCAGGCAGACGCTGCTGTACCATATCCGGCAGAGCTGAGGCAATTTATAGCTCAGCTTATAAGCCTTGACTGGAATGCACAGCCGAGCTTCAGAGTGTCAAAAACAGCACTGCTGGCAGCTGAGGATCTCATGCTGAGATATCTCAGGCAGATATTTGATAAGCCACTGAAATCATTAGAGTTTATTAGTCAGCTGTAGGGCCTCCTGGTTCTCCGAAGCTGTCTTCCCTATGGCCTCAGAGAGAGCGTACCTGCCGCAGAGATAATGTATGTAATCGGCCTGTAGGTGCTCCCCTGA
>CAMCDL010000135.1 GCA_945873565.1 uncultured Selenomonadaceae bacterium
ATTCCTCTACGTCTCGTGGGCTCGGAGATGTGTATAAGAGACAGGTTTATAATAGGCTATGGTGAATGTGGAAGAAGTTGATTATATCCTCAGGAGGTAGATGGAAATGCTGGAGCAGCGCTTGTATTTATCAGAGCTCTTCAATATTTATGGTCCATTGCTTACTGAGAAGCAGCAGAGATGTCTTACAATGCACCTCTTCGATGATTTCTCTCTCTCAGAAATTGGGGCTGACCTTCAGGTTTCCCGACAGGCTGTATATGATATACTGCATCGTTCTGAGCAGACTATGATGGAATACGAAGAAAAGCTGGGACTGGCTAAGCGAATTCAGGATGAGCGCCAGGTTCTGGACAAGGTATATGATGAAATTTCTAAGCTCGCTGATACAGCTGACGCTGGGCGGGTCAAGGATATATTAGGGCAGCTGGCGCCATATGTCAGTGCTGCTCAGGAGGAATAGGCTTTGATTTTCGAAGGGTTAGCAGATCGTCTGCAGGAAACATTCAAAAAACTCAAAGGCCATGGCAAGCTTACTGAGGATGATGTTAATGAGGCCATGCGAGATGTGCGAATGGCACTTCTTGAGGCAGATGTCAACTTCAAGGTTGTTAAGGATTTTATCAAGCGTGTCAAGGAGCGGGCTATTGGTCAGGAGGTCATGGAACAGCTCACACCTGCACAGCTGGTAGTCAAAATTGTTAATGAAGAGCTGACCGAGCTTATGGGCGGCTCCCAGAGCAAGATAAATATGCAGGCAAATCCGCCTACTATCATTATGATGGTGGGTCTGCAGGGTGCAGGTAAGACTACCTCTGCAGGTAAGCTGGGTCTTACCTTGAAAAAGCAGGGCAAGCGTCCGCTGCTCGTAGCTGCCGATATTTATCGTCCTGCTGCTGTTACCCAGCTGCAGGTAATTGGTAAGCAGCTGGATATTCCAGTCTTCTCCATGGAGCCTGGTACAAGTGCTGTTACCATAGCAAACAGCTCATTGGCTTTTGCTCAGTCTCATGCCAATGATGTTATCATCATTGATACCGCAGGACGTCTTCATATTAATGAAGAGCTGATGCAGGAGCTTAAGGATATAAAGAGTCAGGTAAAGCCTCACGAAATTCTGCTGGTTGTAGATGCTATGACTGGTCAGGATGCGGTAAACGTAGCAGAAAGCTTTAATAATGACCTTGCTGTTGACGGTCTGGTCATGACTAAGCTGGATGGCGATTCCCGTGGCGGTGCAGCCCTTTCCGTAAAGGCTGTAACTGGTTGTCCTGTAAAGTTCGTGGGTATGGGTGAGAAGCTGGAAGCTTTAGAGCCATTTTATCCTGACCGCATGGCCTCCCGTATTCTGGGTATGGGCGATGTGCTTTCCCTTATCGATAAGGTTCAGTCAAATATCGACATGGAGGAAGCCAAGAAGCTGGAGAAGAAGCTTCGCAAGGAAGATTTTAATCTGGAGGATTTCCTTTCTCAGATGCAGCAGGTAAGAAAGCTAGGTTCCTTCGAGTCCATAATCAGCATGCTGCCTGGTATGGGCGATGTAAAGAAAAAGCTTGGCGACCGTGACATTGATCTTAATGGTAAGGAAATACGTCAGCTTGAAGCTATCATCCGGGCCATGACACCAAAGGAAAGGGTAAATCCGGATATCATCAACGGAAGCCGCCGCAAGCGCATTGCCATGGGCAGTGGTACCAGAGTACAAGATGTAAACCGTCTCCTGAAGCAGTTTGCGGAAATGAGAAAGATGATGAAGAAAATGAAAAAAATGCAGGGCAGCAGGCGCGGCTTGGCTGGGCTTAAGCTTCCATTTATGCATTGATTAATTTGACACCAATTTAAGGAGGTGAATTTCAAATGGCAGTAAAGATTCGTTTGAACCGTATGGGCGCTAAGAAGAGCCCTTTCTATCGTATTGTTGTAGCTGATTCCCGTTCCCCACGTGACGGCCGTTTCATCGAGATCATTGGTAACTATGATCCTACTAAGTCCGCTGATACTGTAAATGTTGATGAGGAGAAGGCTCTGGAGTGGATGCAGAAGGGCGCACAGCCAACCGATACTGTACGTTCCATTTTCTCTAAGCAGGGTATCATGGCAAAGTATGATGCCGCTAAGCATGCTAAGAACTAAGAAAGAGGAATAGCATGAAAGAGATAGTTGAGATTATCGCAAAAGCACTGGTAGACAACCCTGATCAGGTTGTTGTTGAAGAAAAGGCTGACAACGATGTTGTTACCTTTGAGCTGCATGTCAGTGCAGATGATATGGGTAAGGTTATAGGCAAGCAGGGACGAATTGCTAAGGCTCTTCGTACTGTTGTCAAGGCAGCCGCTACCCGTGAAAACAAGAAGGTTAATGTAGAGATAATCTAATAGCTGGAAATGCGGCAATGTCCTCTATGAGGGGATGCTTGCCGCTATTTCTTTATGAGGAGGATTAATCATGGAAAGCATTACTATAAAGGTTCCAGTTGCTATAAAGGCAAAGCTCACCGAGAAGATGAAGGATGAGATGCTGAAGGAAGATCAGGCTAAGATTGAGCAGATTGAGGTTCAGCTTGAGCGCCTTGATAATGAGGAGAGAAAGGCTGTTGATGACCTTGAAGATGGCGACATCCAGAAGCTGCAGATGATTCGTCAGCATTTTGCTCAGGAACGTCAGAAGGGTCAGGCTGCAAAGGCTCAGGTTGAGGCTCATATGTCTGCTGGCCGCAAGCTGTCTATCGGTGCAGAGGTTAACTTTGGTCAGGCAGAACGCATTGTAGAGCTCAAGGTTGGCGACAATGTTCGTGATCTGTTTAATGCAGAGGTGCTGGTAGAAGATGATAAGGTCATCGCAATCAGAGGCTAAGAAGCAGGATAACCGCATTGTTATCGGCAAGGTTGGCTCGCCCCATGGCATTCGTGGCGAAATGAGGGTAATACCTCTTACCGATTTTCCGGACCGTTTCGAAGAGCTGAAAACAGTTTATGCTGGGGATGAGCTTCTGGACATCAGGTCTGTGAAATATCATAAGCAGTTTGTCATCCTGAAGTTTGACCAGTATAATGTCCGTGAGGAGGCTGCAAAGCTAACAGGACAGCTGCTTTACATTGACAAGAAGGATGCCATGCCATTGCCTGAGGGTGAGTATTATACCTTTGATATTATCGGTCTTGAGGTATTTGATCTGGAGGGGGAATCTCTGGGCTTTGTAACTGATGTACTGAAGACCGGCAGCAACGATGTATATGTTGCCTCCCGCAAGGGTGAAGCGAAGCAGCTCATGATTCCAGCCTTGAAGGCTGTCGTAAAGGAAATCAATATTCAGGAAGGCCGTATGACGGTAGATATGCCGGAGGAAGTCTGATGCGTATTGATATTCTTTCCCTGTTTCCTGAAATGTTTGAGGGGCCTTTTGGTGACAGTATAACCAAAAGGGCCTGTGACAATGGTATTCTGGATATCCATGTCACAAATTTCCGAGACTTTGCTGAGGGAAAGCATCAGCAGGTGGATGATTCCCCATTTGGCGGCGGAAGCGGTATGGTATTAAAGCCAGAACCGCTTTTTCGTGCTGTCCGTCACATCAAGGAAACTACCAGCTTTAATAATAGACGGGTGCTTCTTATGAGCCCGGAAGGACATCGCTTCGATCAGTCAAAGGCCAAGGAACTGGCAGGATATGATCAGCTGATTTTTATCTGTGGACACTACGAGGGTTTTGATGGACGCATCAGCCACTATCTTGCTGATGAAATAATCTCTGTAGGGGATTTTGTCCTGACTGGCGGTGAGATACCAGCCATGCTCATTACTGATGCAGTATCCAGGATGCTGCCAGGTGTGCTTGGCTCAGAGGAATCAGCTCCAACAGATTCCTTTTATAATGGAATTCTTGAGCATCCCCAGTATACAAGGCCACGGGAATTTGAAGGCATGAAGGTGCCGGAAATACTATTTTCCGGGGATCATGCAAAGATTGCCCGTTGGCGCCGGGAGGAAGCACTGAGAGTTACCTGGAAAAACAGGCCAGATCTTTTGGAAACAGCAGAGCTGGATAAAAAGGATAGGGAATTTCTGGAAGGACTGAAAATGGAATAGCTTTTCATAATTAAAAGGACTATCGCACATGCGATAGTCCTTTTTTGAGGGGCGACCACCGTCGCCCCCTACGGTTTCTTTGCCAGGTAAGCTCCACGGGACGGAGTTTTATCTGTCTCTTATACACATCTGACGCTGCCGACGA
>CAMCDL010000136.1 GCA_945873565.1 uncultured Selenomonadaceae bacterium
CATACGAGATTCCTCTACGTCTCGTGGGCTCGGGATGTGTATAAGAGACAGATACCTACCTATACTACAAAAAATCCGACTGCAGCAGATGAAGGAAGCAGAACCTTGAAGTTTCTGAGTCAGAATGCTTTTTTCCAGCAAGAGTGGCTAGTAAAGGTAAGCTGCAAGGGTGATTATTATGGAATTTTGAAAAAAGACCTGCTTCTTGCCATCAGAGATCATAAAATCAGTGTTTGTTTTATGGATATTAATGGCGTAAAACAGGTCAAGAAGCTTCTAAATAATAATCTTGAAACAGTTTTTATTATGGTAGATTATATCAGTCTTGTCGATAGAATGATAAAGATGCACCATTCTAATACAGATATGAAATATCACCTTGAATATGCTGAAACAAATGGTGAATTTGATAATTGGAAAAGCTGTAATCACGTAATAAAAAATGTTGGCAGTGTTGATAAGGCTTTCAATCAGCTTCTAGCAATAATGGGGCTGTCGGTGCCTGCTCCGCCTCATATGATTCAAAACCTATAAAAATTAAAGGTCTATCACCAGTTAAGGTGATAGACCCTTTTTATTATCTCAATTCCACTGCCTGCTGACGAAGTCTTGCTATACGTTCCTCAGTAGGTGGATGAGTGCTGAACAGCTTAGTAATAGCAGAACCAACTCCCGAGAATGGATTTACAATACACATATGGGCTGTAGCATTGCTTGCCTGTTCCATAGGCCTTGCATTTCTTGCAAAGTATTCAATTTTTTCCAGAGCACGTGCCAGAGAAAGAGGATTTCCGCAGATTTCACCGCCACTTTTATCAGCTTCAAACTCTCTTGAACGGGATATAGCCATCTGTATCAGCATAGCAGCAATAGGAGCAATAATGATTGTGAAAAGTAATCCAATAGGATTCCCACCCTCATCATCATCAGAGCGTCCGCCACCAAAAATAGCTGCCCACTGAGCTATATGACCAATCATAGAAATTACACCAGCTATAGAAGCTGCTACAGTGGAAATTAGGGTATCACGATGCTTTATATGAGAAAGCTCATGAGCAATAACTCCACCAAGCTCATCCATAGTAAGTGCTCTCATTATTCCAGTTGTTACTGCAACTGCCGCATGAGATGGATTTCTACCAGTTGCAAAGGCATTTGGAACACTGCTCTCAACTATGCACACCTTAGGCATAGGAAGATCAGCATTCGCCGCAAGATTAGAAACCAGACTATAAAGCTCTGGCTCCTCAGACTGGCTTACCTCTCTTGCTCCATATGATTTGAGTACAATACTGTCACTAAACCAATAAGAGAAAAAATTCATTCCCAAGGAAAATACCAGCATTATAGCAGCACCATGATTACCACCAAATGCTCCACCAACTGCTATCAGAATACCTGTAAGCAGTGCCATAAGAATAGTAGTCTTTAATGTATTCATAAAATATTCATCACCTTCCTGTTTATATTAAATCACTGCAATATGAAAATAATCTAAAAACTATATATCAAGATTTCTTACATACTTAGCATGATCTTCAATAAACTGACGACGTGGCTCAACCTTATCTCCCATCAGAATAGTAAACAGCTCATCTGCCTCCTGAGCATCCTCCATTCCTACCTGAAGCATAGTACGGGTTTCTGGATTCATAGTAGTTTCCCAAAGCTGCTCTGGATTCATCTCACCAAGACCCTTATAACGCTGAACAGATATACCGTCACGTCCTATTTCATCAAGCTTGCTGTTAAGCTCATCATCACTGAAGGTATACCAGTGCTTTTTACCCTTCTTTATCTGATAAAGAGGAGGCTGAGCAATAAATACATGCCCCTGCTCAATTAATGGTCTCATATGACGATAGAGGAATGTAAGCAGCAGAGTTCTGATATGTGCACCATCTACATCGGCATCTGTCATAATAATAATCTTACCATAACGGCTTTTACTAATATCAAATTCATCACCTATACCATTACCAAAAGCAGTAATCATTGTACAGATTTCAGCATTTGCATAAATACGGTCAAGTCTTGCCTTCTCTACATTTAATATTTTACCTCTGAGAGGAAGTATAGCCTGAAACTTTCTGTCTCTTCCCTGCTTTGCGCTGCCGCCTGCAGAGTCACCCTCGACTATGTAAATTTCAGCCAGCTTAGGATCTCTTACAGAACAGTCAGCCAGCTTTCCTGGAAGGCTGCTGCTGAGATCAAGGGCATTCTTACGGCGAGTCATTTCCCTAGCTCTTCTTGCTGCTTCCCTTGCCCTTGATGCATTTATTGCCTTTTCAAGTATACTTTTAGTCTCATTAGGATGCTCCTCAAAGTATTCACTAAGTCCTTCAGAAACAATTGCATCAACGATACCTCTTACCTCTGAATTTCCCAGCTTGGTCTTTGTCTGACCTTCAAACTGAGGCTCCCTTATTTTCAAGCTAATTACGCAGGTAAGACCTTCTCTTACATCCTCGCCAGCCAGATTCTGCTGGTTATTTTTTATTATTCCTGCCTTCTTAGCAAAATCATTAGCTGCTCTGGTTAAAGCAATCTTGAAGCCTGCCAGATGAGTACCGCCCTCTTCAGTATTGATATTATTTACAAAGCTGTAAATATTTTCCTGATAGCTGTCATTATACTGCATAGCAATTTCTACAACAGTATCATCCTTAGTTCCATTGAAATAAATTACATCATCATTAATTTTTTCTTTCTTACGATTAAGGTGCTCAACAAAGGAACGGATACCTCCATCATAGTGGAAGGATTCCTTATTATTTGTTCTCTCATCAGTAAGATTAATGGTTATACCCTGATTTAGGAAAGCAAGCTCCCTAAGACGATGCTTAAGGGTATCAAAGCTATAGGTAGTAACAGAAAAAATCTGCTTATCTGGCATAAAATGAACCTGGGTACCAGATTCCTCAGTAGTACCTATTACTTCCATACTACTGGTAGTAACACCACGTTCAAAGGTCATACGATGAACCTTTCCATCACGACGTACCTTTACTTCCATGCTTTCACTAAGAGCATTTACCACAGATACACCAACACCATGGAGACCACCGGAAACCTTATATCCATCACCACCAAATTTACCACCGGCATGAAGAACCGTCAGAACAACCTCAAGAGCTGGCTTTCCACTCTCATGCATATCAACAGGTATTCCTCGTCCATTATCAGTAACAGTAATTGAGTTATCTTCATGAATTACTACATCAACATCTGTACAATAACCAGCTAGCGCTTCATCAATTGAATTATCTACTACCTCGTAAACCAGGTGATGAAGACCACGCTCTGAAGTGGATCCTATATACATACCAGGGCGCATTCTTACAGCCTCCAGGCCCTCAAGAACCTGAATCTGGCTTGCACCATAATCACCATCTACAGAAGATACATCAGCAGCTGATGATGTGTTTATTTCAACATCTGAATGGTCTGATATATTTTCCATAATTTCATTATCATCTGTCATCATTAATCTATCCTCCAAATACACAATAGAAAATCACAGCTTTTTATTTTTCATCATTTCAAATATATAACTATCATTGAAATCATAACGATATTCAATGAGAAATTTTCTTTTTATTTCATCATTTATTTCCTGAGGCTCAATTTTTTTTATCAGCATCATTATTGTATCAAGCTTTATAGAATTAATATCCCTTTTAGCATCAAAATCACTCATGAGACTTTTTATCATAGCCTGATTCTGACTATTAAAATCAGCGCTTGAACATCCTAAGGCATTATATGCATCTTTATAAATAGCCCATGGCATAGCATCCAGAAAATCCCTTATTTTTTTTAGATTTTTTTCCCTTTTTTTTCTCTGGCAGCTAAAGCATATTTTCTTATCCTTTTCTACTAAAGAATCACATTGACTGCATTTATGATATCCCGCAATTTTTTTTGCTTTAATCATCTTTAAATGGGATTCTCTAAGGGATAACAGACTATTTCTCAGTTCATCATCAGCTATCTGTCTACATTCTTTTTCTAAGCCTTCTTTTTCAGATTTATCAATAATAATATCCTGATTTACTTCTGGCTTATCTTTATCAATTTTTATAACCCTAGCTGCAGAAACTGCCTGATATTCACTTTTAGTA
>CAMCDL010000137.1 GCA_945873565.1 uncultured Selenomonadaceae bacterium
TGGTCAGCTCAGGATATGAGCTGTCTGAAGAGAAAGAGCTTTATAGGATTATATTAGATTAGATTAAATTAAATTAAATTAAATTAAATGGGGGAATCGTTTTGTCAAACCTGATTGATGAAATAAAGAAAAGGCGTACCTTCGCCATAATATCCCATCCGGATGCTGGTAAAACTACTCTTACAGAGAAGCTTCTTCTTTACGGTGGTGCTATTCATCTGGCTGGCTCCGTAAAGTCCAGAAAGACAGCTCATCACGCTGTTTCTGACTGGATGGAAATTGAGAAGCAGCGTGGTATTTCCGTAACTTCATCTGTTCTTCAGTTCAATTATGGTGATTACTGCATCAACATTCTCGATACGCCAGGCCATCAGGATTTCTCTGAGGATACCTATCGTACCCTGATGGCAGTAGATAGTGCCGTAATGATAATTGATGTAGCAAAGGGCGTTGAGGCTCAGACTAAGAAGCTCTTCAAGGTATGTAAGCAGCGTGGTATTCCAATTTTCACCTTTGTAAACAAGCTTGACCGTTTTGGCAAGGCTCCTATTGATCTGATGGATGAACTGGAAAATGTGCTGGGAATCCGTTCTTATCCAATGAATTGGCCTATCGGTACAGATGGTAATTATTTTGGTGTATATGACCGTCAGAAGAAACAGATTGAGCTGTTTGATGATGATAATACTCATGGACAGAAGGCAAGAAAATCTGTTACAGGTTCATTGGATGATCCTGAGATAAGAGATATGCTGGGTCCTGAGGCACATCAGACTCTGATGGATGATATTGAGCTTCTGGACATGGCTGGCGAGAATTTTGATCTGGATAAGGTGGCTCATGGAGAGCTTACCCCAATGTTTTTCGGTTCTGCCATGACTAACTTCGGTGTTCAGAATTTCCTTGAGGAGTACCTTAAGCTGGCACCAGAGCCTGCAGCACGGAATTCATCTGACGGTATTATCAAGCCAGAGGATGAAAAATTCTCGGCATTTGTATTTAAAATTCAGGCTAATATGAACCCTGCTCATCGTGACCGTCTGGCCTTTATACGAATTTGTTCAGGCAAATTTCAGCGTGGCATGAGCGTATACCATAATAGAAGTGATAAGCCTATTAAGCTGGCTCAGCCACAGCAGTTCCTGGCTCAGGACCGTCAGATTGTAGAGGAGGCGTATCCTGGTGATATTGTCGGACTTTTCGATCCAGGTATCTTTGGTATAGGTGATACTCTCTGTGATCCATCTCATAAGTTTTCTTATGAGGACTTCCCGGTGTTCCCGCCAGAGAAGTTCGCCCGTATTCAGGCAAAGGACACTATGAAGCGAAAGCAGTTTGTAAAGGGGATTGAGCAGCTTACTCAGGAGGGTGCTATTCAGCTGTTCCAGCAGGCAGGTGCCGGTGCTGAGTCCTTTATTGTCGGTACTGTCGGTACTTTGCAGTTTGAGGTGCTGGAGTATCGCCTTAAAAATGAGTATGGTGTAGATACTATTATGAACATGCAGCCATATGAGGTAGCAAGATGGCTGACCTTTGAGGACGGCCGGGAGGTTACTCCAGCTTCACTGCGTGGCGCAGATAGAGGTATGTTTGTGTATGATCGGCGCAATAATCCTGTTCTTCTGGTAAGCAACGAGTGGGCTCTTGGCTGGATTACTGATAACAATCCGGATTTACAGCTTCATGTTGTACCGGTAGACAGAAAATCTGTATAAATAACTAAAATTTAGTGTTGACAATATTATAGTCATGCTTTATAATAGTCAATGTTGTGAGAACAACATTGAATTCGGGGCATGGCTCAGTTTGGTAGAGCACCTGGCTTGGGACCAGGGGGTCGCAGGTTCGAATCCTGCTGCTCCGACCATCAAAAAAAATAGAGGCTGTCGCATTTGATGTATTTCATCAAAGCGGCAGCCTATTTTTGTTCATACTTATATTTTACACCAAGAGCGTGGTCATTTTTTACCCAGACCTTTGTAGACACCAGCTCTAAACATTGTTAAAATTAATTAGAAAGTGCAACTTATCTGAACGTATTTGTATGTTTGGGGAGTATGGATATGAGTAATGTTTTAACCAAAAAACAAATGTCAGAAGAAGATATCAAGCTTCATTTTATTACCCCTGCTATTACCTCCAAGTGGAACTCCAAGAAAATTACTATGGAGACCAAGATTACTGATGGCAGAGTGAATGTAAAAGGCAACCTGACCAGGCGTGAAAGTCCTAAACGGGTTGATTATTTATTGTACCTTTCTGACAACAAGCCTATCGCTGTTGTAGAAGCAAAAGACAACAATCATTCCATTTCTTTTGGTTTGCAACAGGCAATGACTTATGCTCTTATGCTGGATTTACCATTTGCCTATGCTTCAAATGGTGATGGTTTTATTGAGCATGATTTCCTTACTGGCAAGGAAACTGAACTATCTCTTGATGAATTTCCAAGCGAGGAAGAACTGATTGCAAGATTCATGGCTGAGGAAAATGATGGTGAAGGTATCAGTGAAGCTGAAAAGGCGATTATTAAACAGCCTTACTATTCCAGCATGAACTCCTATCCTCCAAGATATTATCAGCGAATTGCCATCAATCGTACTGTTGAAGCCATTGCCAAGGGGCAGGATCGTTTATTGCTTGTTATGGCAACTGGTACTGGCAAAACCTACACGGCATTCCAAATAGTGTATCGTTTACTCAAATCTGGCATGAAGAAGAAGATTCTTTATTTAGCAGATCGCAATATGCTGGTGGATCAGACAATTCAGCAGGATTTTGCTCCATTAGCCAAGACCATTCACAAGATAAACTTTGCCAAGGATGATAAGGTTACTATTGGTGCCTATGAGGTTTATTTTGCTCTTTATCAGCAAATGGTTGGTGACAATGATGAGGAAACCTTCAAGGACTGGTTTGATAAGGATTTCTTTGATCTGATTATCGTTGATGAGTGCCATCGTGGTTCTGCCAAGGAAGAAAGCCGTTGGCGGAAGGTTTTGGAATACTTCGAGGGTGCAACTCAGATTGGTATGACTGCTACTCCAAAGGAAACCAAATATATTTCCAATATTGATTATTTTGGTGAACCTCTCTATGTGTACAGTCTCAATGATGGCATCAATGATGGTTTTTTGGCACCATTCAAGGTAATTAAGGTTACTACTGATATTTCTGATGGTTGGAGACCTACTATCGGTCAGCTGGATTTCTATGGAAATGAAATTGCAGACCGTGAATACAATAACCGTGATTATGATTATACTATCGTATTGCAGGACCGTATTGACCAAGTGGCAGCAACTATTACCAAGTATTTGAAGCAGACTGGCAGGATGCAGAAGACTATCGTTTTTTGTGCTTCTGAGGAACATGCTGAACGCATGCGAATTGCTTTAGTGAACTGCAACTCTGATATGGTGCAGGAAAATCCTGATTATGTGGTCCGCATTACTGGCAGTGATGCCTATGGCAAAAGTAAGCTCAGTTATTTCATATCTGTTGGTTCTGATTATCCAGTCATTGCCACCACTTCTGAGCTCTTGACCACAGGTGCAGATTGCAAGATGACCAAGCTCATTGTCTTGGATAAGATGATTAATTCCATGACTACCTTCAAGCAGATTATTGGCCGTGGTACTCGCCTTCGTGAAAAGGAAGGCAAGATGAGCTTCATGGTTATGGATTTCAGAAACATTACTTCATTATTTGCTGACCCCGACTGGGATGGTCCAATAGAGCAGGATGAAGAATTTGGTGTAGGTGGCTCTGGTGGTGGAAAATCTGGTGGTAGCCACATTGTGGATCCCCCACTTCCAGAACCAGTGTATTATCTGAAGCAGGATGGTTGCAAGGTAACAGTCATTAATGAGGCTGTTGCTGTGTATGATGCAAACGGCAAGCTCTTGATTCAAGAGAACATTATTGATTACACCAAGGCAAATATTATTGGTGAATATGCTTCCTTACAGGCTTTCATCCGCAAATGGAAGGGCGAAAAACGCAAGGCTGTTATTGCAGAACACCTAGCTGAATCTGGCATTGATATTGACAAGCTGAAACGTGAACAAGGCATGGCAGATGTAGATGATTTTGATTTTATCTGCTACATTGCTTATGG
>CAMCDL010000138.1 GCA_945873565.1 uncultured Selenomonadaceae bacterium
TGTTAAAAATCTGATGGAGACAATGAATATTACTGCTGAGCAATCAATGAAAGCGTTAAAGATACCTGATGTTGATTTTGCTAAATATTTATCTCTTCTATGATGCGAAAGCGGTCCAGACGGACCGCTTTTTTATATAGTGAAAAGGGATTAGTTATCTAGTATAGGGAGCCTGGTGTTTTTTAACAATCATGTTATCCGGATTAAGCTGTAATGATGTACTATGGAAAAACCGTTTCAGATCTCTGGAATCATCCGTCTCATAGAATCTTACCAGCTTTTCCTTAAATTTATCAATCTGGTTATAAGGGATGGAAAAAATACCAAGGTCATTCTGCATCATAATTTTATTACACATGAGCTGTGCAACCCTTTTATTCCCATCAATGAACATCTGCGACCTGGCAATAAAGCAGAACATATCAAGTGCAGATTCAAGCTTATCAGCTTTGGAGTCTATAGACTGTATTTTCTGAATGATAGCAGCCTCATCAGGCATATCTGGCTTCCAGTCCGTCCCACCAATAGCGACCGATACACGTCTGAGTTCGCCTGCCCCGTAGGTAAGGTTATCAAGACAAATTGAATTAAGTTGTCGCAAAAACATCAGGTTATTCGGATAATCAATATTATCAAAAATAAACTGCCAGGCTCTTTTCATGTTGACAATAAACAGGACCTCATCACGACGGGTGTTGACAGGAAGGTTATCCAGGATTCTTTCTGTATCAGGGAAAGTGGTTCCCAGACCTTCTATACCAGCAGCCTTCCAGATGGAATCAGCCAGCTGTCTTTTACCAAGCGAGATTGATATATTCTGAACCGTTTTGGGAGAATCATATTCCGTTCTCATTTTTATTAATTCCTTTCCTATTTTCAATCTGGTGTACAGCCCTGTTCTTATAATACTTTCTGTTTTTTTACAAGCTTTTCATGGCAAAATTCAATTATCTCTTTTGCCCGTTCATTAATTACAGCATTAAGAATCATAAGATAATCCTTGTTATATTCATAGTAAGCAGGAGGCTTGAGCTTTAAACTGCATAGACTTTTAAGTGCCTTCAAGTGCCTGTGCTGAACAAACCTGTATGCCTGCTCATCAAAGGAAATATCGAATTTGCTGATCAAGCTATTCCTGTATTCTTTAATACTCTCGTATGAAGCCAAGTCGCTGCTTGCAGCACCAACCAGCAGTGACAGTCCATGATCAAATAATGGAGCCGATCCTATAATTTCTCCTGTATTATTATCTACCAGCATGCCAAAATTATTCATATGCCTGTCAGCATTATAAATGATACTGTCAAACAGCATCATATCTTCAAATGCATTGCTTCCGAATACTTCTCCAAGCTGAAGTTGGAATTCATAATCACTTAGATCTCTATTATAGTCAATACCTTTTTCTTTTAAAACATAGTAAAAAGGAATATATCCTACATCTGCTGTGGTGAAAGCTCTGCAAACTGATATCAGTTCCTTCTCTCTGTTTTTATGCTTAAAGATTTCCAGCTTATATTCTACATGATTGAATCCCATAGCTTCTGCTAACTGAGAAGCATAGAATTCGCTATAGACATCTGAACGTCCACCTCTATTTAGCCAATCGCTGGCACCTTTTAACAGATAGATACCGTTTTCTCTGTTTGACCAGCATTTTTTCTGCTTGCCGTAAGTAGTTGGCTCTGGCGATGATAGTACACCTGTCACTTTCCTGCTATACCCAGTAAATGCAACATATGCCAGAATATCATCAAAAGGATGATCATATAAATTAACATCTTCCCACTTCTGCTGGAATTCTTCGTTATCTATCCAGTATGTATCATTAACAGATAATGCCTTGCAAACATCTACATATGCAAAAGGACTGCTGTTATCATTGTAAGCGGCCAGAATTTTTTCAACAAACTGCCTGTTTTTAGGTGCTTTTCTTTTCTTTACCCATTCCAGAAGTGATTTTTCAGAGATATCAGTTAAATTTTTAGGCAGGAGATTTCTATTATCCTGATAAATTATGATATTGGAAATGCTATAGCTACTGGAATTAATTCCATTGATTTCTTTAATTTTAGATTTAAAATCAAATGTTATAAGAATCTTATCCTTAGATTTTAAAACATATCTGGAAATCATAACTTAAATACCATCCTTTTCAGTATATTATAACAAACGGGGTTATGGTAGCTCAATACATATGCTATAATGATTCTGGAGGGATAACATTATGGATATGATATCAGCAGCTGGATACGCCAGATATTCAACTAATAACCAGACCGAAAATTCAATTGCATACCAGATGCATGAAATAACTGGTTACTGTGCCGCTCATAATATAAGATTGACACATACCTTTATTGATGAAGGCAAATCCGGCACCAATACTAATCGAGATGGCTTTCAGGATATGCTCCGTGCAGCCAAGAACAAGGAATTCAATAATATAATTATATATGACGTTACTCGTGGATCCAGAGATATTGCTGACTGGTTCTGTTTTCGGAAAATGATGTCAGAGCTGGGAATAAATGTAATATCCTGCCATCAGAAGCTTGGCGATCCCCTGAATCCTAATGACTTCCTGACAGAGTTCATAACTGTAGGACTTGGTCAGCATCAGGTTCTGGAGACACGCCAGAAATCTATAGATGGATCAAGCGCAGCTGCGAGGAAAGGTCTTTTCTTAGGCGGGACACCACCGTATGGATATGAGATAGTTAATCAGGAATATAAGATAGTCCCTAGTGAGGCCAGAATCGTCCGTGAGGCTTTTCGACTGTATTACGAAGGGTATTCCTATAGCTATATCATGAAAGAGCTCAAAATAGGCGATATAAGAGGCAGAAAAGGCTCTTATATGAATAAGAACTCCCTCTACTATATGTTTAAGAACCCAAGATATGCAGGGGTGTATATCTGGAATGAATATACATATCAGATTATGAGAAAATATGTAGGACGGAAACCAAATAATCGTAAGATTGAGCTTGAAGGCATTATTCCTGCTATTGTAAGCGTTGAAATCTGGAAAGGTGTTCAGAGGCGTATGGAAAGCAATAAAAAAAGAACATATACACCCAAAAGAAAAAGAACCTTTTTCTTGTCAGGTATTATTAAGTGCGGTATCTGCGGAGAAAACTACATAGCACATGCTTCAACCAGCAAGGGGAAAGAGTATAAATATTATGTCTGCTCTAACCGATACGGCAAAAGTAATGTTCCCGATAGATGTAAATCTAATCCAGTACGTTGCGATGAACTAGATAATTTTGTTATAGAAGCAGTCAAAAATTGTCTCCTAGAGCATACCGATTTTAAAGCTCTGGCAAATAAAATCGCTGAAAGATTTAAAGAGTTAAACACTATAAATAATACTAAGACTGTAGAAATAAAAAAAGAACTTACTTCTATAAAAAACAAGATTCAAAACGGTATTAATGCTGTTCTGGAAGGACTGGATTCTGAGGAACTTCGTGAACAGTTAAAGACTCTTAAGCTGAAGCAGGAATATCTTGAGGGATGCCTTAAAAATGCCCAGAATACAAGGTTTATTGATGTAGATGCATTGGCTGAAGCTCTGCGTAATGATGTCGAAAACCTTGAGCATGAAAACGAAGAAAAAATAAGGAATTGCATACGTAATCATGTACCTTACATAATTGCAAACGAAGATGGATCATTCACAGTAGCCGTTGGCTATATCCTGCCTGGACAGGAATCAGCGGCAAAAGAAAAACTCCCTTCTCAAATGAGAAAGGAGTTGTACATTGCGTGGCAGGGGCAGTAAGAATCGAACTCACAACCTACGGTTTTGGAGACCGTTGCTCTACCAATTGAGCTATACCCCTGTGTTATGGGGCGATCGGTGGGGATCGAACCCACGCATGCTGGAGCCACAATCCAGTGTGTTAACCACTTCACCACGACCGCCATATACCCAAGCAGGCAGATACACTCTGCCTGCTTGCCATTTTTTAACCGGCAACTTCCTATCCTCCCAGGCCGTCTCCAGCCAAGTACTTTCGGC
>CAMCDL010000139.1 GCA_945873565.1 uncultured Selenomonadaceae bacterium
TACACACTGCATATCGTCGGCAGCGTCAGATGTGTATAAGAGACAGCTATAAGAATGGAGCGGAAAAACTTTACAAGGGCACGCCTTTTGAAAAGGAATTTGCCACCCTTGCCCAGAATATCCGGGCGGCTGAGGATGCAGGCGATGTAAACACGGCAGACAGCCTGAAGCGCAGGTGGATGCATGAGAGATTTGCTCGTGGCTTTGAGATGTATCTGAAGCAGGGCAAGGCCCCGAGCAAGGGACTGCAGTCGGTTTTCCGCAAGTTCAAGCAGTTCCTGAAAACCATATACATTGCTTTCACTGGTGAAGGGGTGCGGGCTAATTCTACAGTAGAGCGTGTCATGGCAAGGATGATTGCTTCCGAGGATGAGATAGAGGCGGCTGAGCTGGATGACCGCTTCAAGGATATAAGCAAGGCAGGCGGAGAAAAGCTGATGGGCGAAAGCACCCAGGAAACGTATCAGCGTTGGTGGGGTGAAGCAAAAGAAGAAGCAAAAGAACGTCTAATGAAAATTCTCATGCAGGATTTGGAAGAAGAAAAGATTCGTAAATTCAGTGAGGTTATGACCAATGAACGTTCCCGCATGAGAAAAGAGCTTGAACAGCTCCCTCTATATCTCGCTCAGAAGATTATCAGCGAAACCGGCAACAAGAATGCCGCTGTAGAGCTGGGCTTCTATAACAGTGTAGAGGCTTATGAAGCTGAATTGAATGAGATGCCAAGTCTATCACAGGCTCTTGATGATTACATGATGGAGTTTGCCAGGGCTAAAGATAAAGAAATCATGCAGGCCAAAGTAAGCGAGGAAAAAATCGCCGAGCTTATACAGCAGACACATTATCATAAGAAGCTGATGGCGCTGGAGACTGAAATAATGAAGTCAAAGGAGGAAGCTGTCAACAAAATCAACGCCAAGGCAAAGGCTGCTATGGATGAGCTGGATGAGAGTATCAAAGCATTGAATGACGATATTGACATTCAGTTAGAGAGAAAGACGGATAAAAGCATTAAGAAGGTTATCGATGCTATAAACAAACTCCGTTTCTCTACCCGCTGGACGCCTGCTGAGTTGGCCAGGATTGACGATATTATCCATTCTGCCACTAAGCAGGAAATGAGCCAGGCACTGAAAGAGTTCACAAAGCAGGCGGGTGAGTGGAAGAAAAACCTCAAGGATGTTCAGGAAGCCTTCAATGGCCGCATGAAGATGATGAAAAAGATGGCTGAAAGCGATTTGGCCGGGCGGAGCATCGCCGAGGCTTGTGGTTATAACACCTACGTGACAAGGGAAAAGAAGGCTGCCAAGCTGGTGGACAAAATGGTTCGTGCCGGCAAGTGGGATGTTGCCATGGTTCAGCAGGAGGCACGATTTACTTCGGCTGCCCTGGCTGATGCCGCCAAGAAAAATCAAGAACGTGTCAACAAGCTGCTGAATACAGTAGAAAAACAGCTAAAGGCACGCTCTGTGAAGCTGCCAAAGGAGGAACGGTACTGGCATCGCCAGCTGGCATATCTCCTGCATCTTATTCCGGAAGCACCTGAGAGGCCGGAGGAGTGCCCTGACCTTAAGGATATTTTCACCGGCCTTAATGAGTCACTGGACATAGATTTTAACATTGGCAGCATTTATGACATTATCACTCAGGAAAGCTTCACTGGCTACCGTTCCCTGACCATTGCTCAGCTTGAGGAAGTGGTAAATGCCATGACTGTCCTGTACAAGACTGGCCGTGACAAGTTCAAGATGAAGTCCTTTGACGGCATGCTGATTTCTGATGTGGTGGATGAAATACTGGAGGATATTCATAACAATACAGGCAAGCTTCCGTCTGTTGAGACAAAGGCCGTCATGGACGATAAGGGCGGCATCGGCTACAGCGACCTGCTGGCAAAGATTCCTGGCTTTGGTGAAAGCCTCAGCCAGCTGGGGCAGCAGTATGAGCTGTCCATGCTGCGCCCTGAAACCCTGCTGAAAATCCTCGGCAAGAGTGCCCACAAATATATCATGGGGCTCTATGACAGGGCGGCAGTGGATGAAGGCAGGCGCATGGCCGAGGCCATAGCGGAACTCAGTAAAATCATGAGTGTATATTCCCAGAAAGAAAAGAAGGAGATGAAAAAGAAAAAGTATAAGCTGGAAACTGGCTATGGTATGGAGGAATTTTCCAAAGAGAATGTACTCTGCATGGCTCTTAATTACGGCAATGAAATCAACTGGCTTCGCCTTTGCAAGGGGCTTGGCGTAGAGGATGGCAATTACCTGCGCTCTTTCCTGGACGAGAACATGACCAAAAAGGACTGGCTAACCGTGCAGGCACTGTGGGACCACATCGGCAAGTATTGGAAAGATACAGTTAAAGTGGAGCAGGAGCTGAACGGCGTTACCTTGAAGGGAGTAGAGGCGCGAGGCTTCTGGGTAACTGTTAATGGAGAGCTGTTAAAGCTCCGTGGCGGATACTATCCTATCGTGTATAACCCGGAAAAATCCACCAAGGCGGCGGAGCAGACCGTAGATGAAGCTGCTAAAAGAACCATGAGCGGGGCCCAGGTGCTTGGCACTGGCAGAGGGTTTACTAATGCCAGAAGCGAGGTAAAGAACATAGCACGCCCATTGGCCTTGCAGCTTGATGTAGTGTCCAGCCATGTGGATCAGGTGATACACAATATCTCCTTCCGCATTGCCTGCCGTGATGTGTACAGGCTTACCCATGATAGCCGTTTTCAGGAGGCTGTCATCAGCACCCTGGGCAGAAAAGCCCTGGACTCCATCCAGAAATGGGCTGTGGATTGCTGGCGCGTGCTGCCAAATAACAGCGGCACGGCAGAAGGATTTTTCAACAAAGTTTTGGCAGGGCTCAGGAGAAATGCTGGCTTTGCTATTATGGGCTTCAGGATGTGGCCAGCCATAGAGAATATTACCAATATCCTCCCGATGATGGACCAGGTTGGCGCGAAAAATGCCCTCATGGCTATCAGCGACTTCTACACTGACTTCAGGAAAAATCGTGAGCTGATAAACCTGTCTCCGTTCATGCGGGAACGTGCTGACAGCATAGACAGGGACATTCGCTCTGTCAAAGCTCCTTTTGAGGGCAGCGGGCCTGTGTCAGGCTGGCTGAAACAGTATGCCTATTTCCCGTTGGTAGTGACAGACAGGATGCTGTCAGAGCCGTTGTGGTGCAGGGTGTACAAGTCGTCCATAGAGAAAAATTTCATTGCGGTGCATGAAGAAAATCAGAGGCAGCTGGCAAGATTCCGAATGGCCCAGGAAAAGGCGCAGGAACTCAGGGGGCAGATGGCTGACCTTGTGGCGGAGAGGGCAAAGCTCAGAAACTCCTTGCAGGAGGATGAAGCAAACGACGTGCCATACACGCCTGATGCCCTGCGCCATATCACGGCTGCAAAAATTCGCATTGCAGAAATTGAAAAGGCGTTAGAGCCCATGAATAAAGAGCTCTGGGCAGCTGAACGCGATATTGATTTGCTGGAAAATATAGAGGTAAAATCACAAAATGATATACTAGAAGAAGCGAAAGAATTATCTGTGTGTGATGCGGATGCAGCGGTCCGCAATGCTTTCGGATCCGGCAAGACGAAAGACCTTGCTCCTGCCCTCCGGGAAAAGAGCGAGCTGATGAAAATGTTTACCGTATTTATCAGCTACTTCAACACACAGATGAATGCTATAGCCTTGTCCTACTATGGAGGCAAGTTTGCCCGGGAGGATTTGACAGGCCTCCAGAACCTTGGCAGGTGGATGCCCCTTATACGTTCCCTGATGTACAGGATTTTCCTGACGGCACTAATCAGCAGCCTGCTGAAGATGGCTCTCACCGGCGATGGCAGTGACGATAAGCACAAGTACCGCAAGGTGAAGGACGCAGAGGGGAATGAGCATGACGAGGAAATTCCGCTACTGGAAAGACTGTCTCTTATACACATCTCCGAGCCCACGAGACGTAGAGGAATCTC
>CAMCDL010000140.1 GCA_945873565.1 uncultured Selenomonadaceae bacterium
GGGTCGACGGTGGTCGATCCCACATTTTCCGTAGGGGTCGACGGTGGTCGATCCCACATTTTCCGTAGGGGTCGACGGTGGTCGATCCCGCATTTTCCGTAGGGGTCGACGGTGGTCGATCCCGCAGGTCGATCCCGCATTTTCCGTGGGGGTCGACAGTGGTCGATCCCGCATTTTCCGTAGGGGGGCGACGGTAGTCGATCCCGCATTTTCTGTAGGGGTCGACAGTGGTCGGCCCGCAGGCATTATTTGTAATTATTCTCGGTTACATGCTGGGTATGCAACAATTCCTCAGATTTTTCACTCAATGGTTTACCCAGGAATTCCTCATAAAGCTTTACTACCTGAGGATTTTCGTGAGACCTTCTCAGCGGTCTATCCGCATCCAGCTCATATAGGCGCTTGCCACGGCCTGGCGCCCACTCGCATCCCTCATGAATTGGCTGTCCGCCACCACCGACACAGCCGCCAGGGCAAGCCATAACCTCTACAAAATCATATTTAACCTTGCCGGTCTTTATATCCTTAATAACACGTTCAGCATTCTTCAGGCCGCTTACTACGCACACCCTGAGCTTCCTGCCAGCCAAGTCAAATTCAGCCTCACGGATGCCGCCTACATTGATGGCATTATCCCGTCCCTCAGTACGGTTATCCCGTACAGCCTCAAAGGCATCCTCAGGAGCCTCCTCGCCAGTAACCAGCTTATAAGCAGTACGCAGAGCCGCCTCCATTACACCGCCGGTAACACCGAATATTGCACCTGCACCTGTACCATCACCAATAGGTGAATCAAATGGCAGCTCTTTCAACCCCGCAGGATCAGCATGCTCTGCCCTCAGAAGCCTTACCATTTCTCTAGTAGTCAGCACATAATCGACATCACGCTGACCGCTTGCCTTCATAGATTCCAGCTCAGCCTCACGCTTTTTAGACAGGCAAGGCATTATAGATATTGAACAGATATTTTCTGGCTCAACACCAGTTTTCTCAGCAAAATAGGTCTTGATAAGAGCACCCATTATCTGCTGCGGACTCTTGGTAGTAGACAGATTAGGCAGAAGCTCTGGATGATTCTTGGTAAGATAGGAAACCCAGCCTGGGCAGCAGGAGGTAAACATCGGCATATCTTTGCCAGATTCCAGTCTTTCCAGAAGTTCAGAACCTTCCTCCATAATGGTTACATCAGCTGAAAAAACAGTATCAAGAATATAGTCAAAGCCGATACGCTTTAAAGCTGCCACCAGACGACCTTCAGTATCGATGCCTTTCTCTACATCGCGTCTTTCCAGCCAGGCAGTGCGGACAGCTGGTGCTATCTGAACAACAGTAATCTTGCTAGGATCAGCTAAAATATCATATATTGCAGGAAGATCGTTCCTCTCCTTAAGGGCACCAGTAGGACAATGGGTAATACACTGGCCGCAGAGCGTGCATTTGGATTTAGCTATAGGCATATTGCCAACAGTGCTTATATTGGTGTAGGCACCAGTATTCTGAACATCCCATATATCACAGCCCTGGACCTTGCTGCAGATCTGGATACAGCGCATGCATTTTATGCACTTCTTTGAATCCCTGATAAGAGGAAAACTGTTATCCCAGTCCTGCTCAGAAACCTGACGCTCAAATGGCAGCTCATAAATACCCAGGTGACCAGCCAAGGTCTGTAATGGACAGTTACCTGACCGCACGCAGGTAGCACACAGGCAGTCGTGCTGGGAAAGGATCAGCTCTACATTAGATTTTCTCACGCTTCTAGCCTTAGGCGAATTTGTAAATACCACCATGCCTTCAGCCACTGGAGTAGAACAAGCAGTAACCAGCTTAGACTTACCCTGAATCTCTACCATGCACACCTTGCAGGCAGAAATCTCATTTATGCCCTTCAAAAAGCAGAGATGAGGAATAAATACACCAGCCTTCTTTGCGGCCTCCATTATAGTAGTCCCCTCTTCAACTGAGAGGTCATAATTATCTATTCTGACATTTACCATTTCAGTCTGCGGCCTCCCTTCAAAGCAGAGAATCCAAAGCGGTCACAGCGCAGGCAACGGCCAGCCTCCTGGCATGCCTCCTGCTCGCTCATGCAAAGCTCCATCTGATCAAAGCTCTTCTTGCGTACATCAGCCTCAATTTCATTGAGCTGTACCTTTCCGCAAGGCTCCTTGTCGGCAATATCCACCTCAGGAATCTCCACATCACAGGAAATAGTATGCTTGAAGCCAAGATACTCATCAATATTAGCTGCAGCCACCTTGCCAGCTGCAATAGCCTTGATAACAGTTGCTGGACCAGTAGCGCAGTCACCACCAGCAAATATACCAGCTGCATCCTTGATTTCGCCGGTCATAGCAGCAGCTATGGCACCACGCTTTATGCTTATACCAGCATCCTCGAAGGCCTTGATATCAATGCCCTGGCCAATAGCCACCACTATAATATCACAAGGAATACGCATAAGAGGAACATCAGCATGAATAGGACGCGCTCTGCCCCAGGCATCAATAGGACCGATAATCTGAGGCTCAACCCAGAGGGCAGCTACATTACCATTCTCATCAGCCTCAATGTGGTGCGGAGCCTTAAGTCCATAAAGTTCAGCTCCTTCAGCAATAGCACCCTC
The DNA here is from genome assembly GCA_945873565.1 of uncultured Selenomonadaceae bacterium. GTDB lineage: Bacteria > Bacillota > Negativicutes > Selenomonadales > Selenomonadaceae > CAMCDL01. The sequence continues at coordinate 2,627 of CAMCDL010000140.1, forward strand.
TACCTCCTCAGGCAGAGCAGTCATATCCTCCTGACGACGCCTGTAGGCTATGCCTACCTTTCTGGCACCAAGACGGATAGCAGACCTGGTACAGTCCATGGCAACATTACCACCACCAATGACAACCACAGTCTTGCCACTGAAATCAGGAAGATTATCGTCACCGATACTCTTTAAGAGCTCAACAGCAGAAATTACACCCTTGGCATCCTCGCCCTCGATACCAATCTTCTTATCATTATGAGCACCGATAGCAATATACACTGCATCATACTCACTATTAAGCTTCTCAAGAGGGATTTCTCCCTCATTATCGCCGATTCGGCTGTTAAGATGGACCTCAACGCCAGTGCTGAGAATAGCCCTCAGATCCTCATCCAGACGCTCACGAGGGAATCTGTAATTAGGAATACCATATCTCAGCATACCGCCCAGCTTCTTCTTCTCCTCGAAAACAACAGCATGATGGCCCATTAGCTCCAGATAATATGCTGCTGAAAGGCCAGATGGTCCACCACCGATAATAGCCACCCGCTTTCCAGTGCTGGCACATTTATCAGGCACAGGCACCTTATCGGCTGGAGCATGGTCTACCGCCATACGCTTCAGACCGCGGATATTAACAGACACATCTATCATATTGCGGCGGCATCTAGCCTCGCAAGGATGCTCGCAGATAAGCGCACAGGCAGTAGGAAACGGATTATCCTTTCTGATAAGGCGCACAGCATCCTCATAACGCTTCTCACCCACCAGAGAAATATAACCAGGAATATCCACCTTTGCAGGGCACAGAGCAACGCAAGGAATAGCGTGCTGAGCATGAACTGAGCAGCAGCCCTCCTTTATATGATGAACATAATCCTCACGGAAACCCTCAAGGCCTGCTACCAGCATATGAGCTGCCTCATAACCGATAGCACAGTCAGCACTTGCCTCAATATTCTTCGCTGTTTTTTCAATCAGCGCCAGGGTATCCATAGTTGCCTTGCCATTAAGGACATCCTGCAAAAGCTGCTGAAGCTTAGTCAGCCCCACACGGCATGGCACACATTTTCCGCAGGTCTGAGCCTGGCACACCTTCAGAAAGGAAAGCTGGAGATCCACCGGACAGAGCCCTGGCGGCGATGCAATAATGTGACGCTCTAGATCCTTATACAGCTTCTCAACAGTAAGCTGCACGCGATCTGGCGTATCTACCTTTAATCTGCTCATACAAATTCGCCCCAATTCATCTAATTAATCAAATCCTATAGTTATCCCTGTCTCTTATACACATCTCCGAGCCCACGAGACGTAGA
>CAMCDL010000141.1 GCA_945873565.1 uncultured Selenomonadaceae bacterium
AGATTCCTCTACGTCTCGTGGGCTCGGAGATGTGTATAAGAGACAGGCGCAAAAGATCAGCCTGTCCTAAGGAGAATCCTGCCAGAACCTGCACAATCTGCATAACCTGCTCCTGATAGAGAACTACGCCAAAGGTTTCTTTAAGGATAGGCTCCAGCATAGGATGAAGATACTCTACCTTTTTCTTGCCAGCACGGCCCTTTATGAAATCATCAACCATACCACTTCCCAGCGGACCTGGGCGATATAGGGCAACCGTCGGTATCAGGTCAACAAAGCCTTCTGGTCTCAAATCCATAACCAGCTTGGTCATCCCAGCAGATTCCATCTGAAATACTGCACCAGTCCTTCCCTCAGACAGCATATTACCAGTAAGCTTGTCTGTAAGAGGAATATTCCTGATATCAATATCAATGCCCCTTGCTGCCTTAATGTTGCTAATAGCATCAGATAAAACTGTCAAGGTCCTTAATCCAAGAAAGTCCATCTTCAGCAGTCCCAGCTCTTCCACATGGTCCTTATCAAATTGAGTAACAAGAGTGCCATCCGAAATCATAACCGGCAAATATTCAGTTAATGGCTCCCTGGCAATTACTACACCAGCAGCATGAGTAGAGGAATGCCTTGGCAGTCCCTCGACCCCACGGGCATAATCAATCAGCAGCTTAATCTGAGGCTCCTGCTCATACATAACCTTTAAATCAGCCACACCATTCAATGCCTTATCAATGGTAATACCAAGCTCATTAGGTATAAGCTTAGTAACACGCTGCACCTCAGCAAAGCTCATATCCATAGCCCTGCCTACATCGCGGATTGCTCCCTTTGCGCCTAAAGTTCCGAAGGTAGCAATCTGACCTACGTGATCCTCACCGTAGCGGCGCTTAACATACTCTATTACTTCCTGTCGACGTACATAACAGAAATCTACGTCAATATCTGGCATAGTTACACGATCAGGATTAAGGAATCGTTCAAACAGAAGAGCATATTTCAGTGGATCAATATCGGTTATTCCAAGAAGATAGGCAACAATACTTCCGGCTGCTGATCCTCGACCTGGGCCAACAGGTATTCCATTCTGACGGGCATAATTAATAAAATCCCATACAATCAGGAAATAGCTGTCAAAACCCATGGTATGGATTACACCCAGCTCATATTCCAGACGTTCACGAACCTCAGGCTGTTCATCTGGATAATGTGAAGAAATATTAGCCTCGCATAACTGACGTAGATACTGTTCATCTGTCAAACCTTCTGGCAAAGGAAAATTTGGCAGGTGGCGATGCTCAAAATCAAAATCAACATTACAGCGTTCTGCTATCTTTACAGTGTTGGCCATTGCTTCCGGATAATCAGGATAAAGCTTAGCCATTTCCTCTGGTGAACGGAGATGAAAGCCAGGGCCATAGCGCATTCGGTTTTCATCAGACAAAGTTTTGTTCATCTGAATGCAGAGCAATACATCATGAAAATCTACATCCTCGCTATTTAAATAATGGGAATCATTGGTCAGTACCAGTCCAATATCAAATTCCTTTGCCAGCTTGATAATTTCAGGATAGGCTCTCAATTCATCAGGAAAATTATGATGCTGTATTTCCAGAAAAAAATTCTCCCGGCCAAAAATATCCAGATATTCCCTGATGGCATTTCTTGCCCCTTCTAAATCATCCCTTAGAATAAAGGTAGCAACCTCACCCGCTACACATGCACTAAGGCAAATAAGACCCTCGCTGTGTTTCCTGAGAAGCTCCTTATCTATTCTCGGCTTATAATACATCCCCTCAATATTAGCCTTAGAAACAAGCTGGGATAAATTTTTATAGCCAGTATTATTTTTAGCAAGTAATATCAGGTGATAATACTTTTTCCCTTTTACCTCCACGCGGTCAAAACGGGATTCAGGTGCCAAATACACCTCACATCCAATTATAGGCTTAATGCCCTCCGCCTTTGCCGCTTTATAAAAATCTATTACGCCATGCATATTGCCATGATCCGTTATGGCAATTGCTTCCATGCCCAATTCCTTGGTTCTCTTTACGAGAGGCTTTATGCGATTGGCTCCATCCAGAAGACTGAATTCCGTATGAACATGAAGATGAACAAAAGGAATAGACATAAAATCTCCTCCAGCTATTATAAAAAGGGCGGCCATATGGCAGCCCTTTAATCTTATACTTCCATAATTATTGGTAGAATCATAGGCCGGCGACGAGTCTGTTCAAACAGAAACCTGCCTAAAGCATCCCGGATATTAGACTTTAAAGCAGCCCACTCGGTAATACCCTCACCCTCACAGTAATCGAGAGCCTCATTTACCCGCTCCTTGGCAACATTCATGAGATCTTCTGATTCTCGAACATACACAAATCCACGGGAAACAATATCCGGACCAGCTACTATCTGCCCAGATTCTTTCTCCATTGTAACAACTACAATAATGATTCCATCCTGAGACAGCTGCCGGCGATCTCTTAATACAATATTTCCTACATCGCCTACACCAAGTCCATCAACCAGCACCCTTCCGCTGGTTACACGGCCAGCAACAGTACCAGAGTCCTTTGTAAATTCAAGTACCTGACCATTATCGGCAATAAAAATATTCTCCTTTGGCATGCCCAGCTCCTGAGCAAGCTTAGCATGGCGCACCAGATGATGATATTCGCCATGCACTGGAATAAAGAACTTTGGCCTTACCAGATTATGCATCAGCTTCAGCTCTTCCTGAGCTGCATGACCTGATACATGAATGCCATTTTCACGGCCATATACCACATTAGCACCAAGACGCATGAGATTATCTACTGTCCTGGAAACCATTTTCTCATTACCTGGTATAGGAGTCGCTGAAATGATAATGGTATCACCAGGTACTATGCCAACCTTTCTATGATCTGACTGTGACATACGGGTAAGAGCTGACATTGGCTCACCCTGACTGCCAGTAGTAATGATAACTATCTGTTCCATTGGATAGTTATTAATCTCATCAATATCTATAATAGTATTTTCTGGGGCATCAATATAGCCCATTTCCAGAGAAATATTTAAAACATTCACCATACTTCGGCCTAAAACAGCCACCTTACGATTGTAACGCAGGGCAGTATTTATAACCTGCTGAATTCTATGAACATTTGACGAAAAAGTTGCTACTATTATTCTGCTTCTAGCATTGTGAAAAGCCTTGTCAAAGGAAAGTCCTACAGTACTTTCGCTAGGAGTATGTCCATCGCGTTCTGCATTGGTACTATCTGCCATCAGAACAAGAACGCCATTATTTCCTAAATCAGAAAAACGTCTGAAATCAGTCATCTGACCATCTATAGGAGTATAATCAAGCTTAAAGTCACCAGTATGAATAACCATACCTACCGGCGTCTTAATAGAAATACCTACTGCATCAGGAATACTGTGGTTAACTCTGATAAATCCTACAGTAAAGCAGCCTATATTTATCTTATCGCCAGCATTTACCGTCTGAAGCATACTCGAGTCAACATTATTCTCCTTCAGCCTTCCTTCCAGGATACCAAGAGTCAGTCTTGTACCATATACTGGAACATTCAGCTGCTTCAGCACGTATGGCAATGCACCTATATGATCCTCATGGCCATGAGTCAGCACTATAGCCTTAACCTTTTCCTGATTCTCCATCAGATAAGTAATATCTGGAATAACCAGGTCTATGCCAAGCATCTCCTCATCGGGAAACATCAGGCCTGAATCAATAAGCAATATCTCATCCTCATAACGGATAACGGTCATATTCTTACCTGTCTCTTATACACATCTGACGCTGCCGACGATATGCAGTGTGTA
>CAMCDL010000142.1 GCA_945873565.1 uncultured Selenomonadaceae bacterium
TTAATCTCTTTCTGAATTACTGCCGGCTGAATTTGTCTTCAATTTCAGCGACTTGCGTAGTATAGCACAAAAAACATACCCTCGTCAACACACTTTTTAAAATTTATTAACTTTTATTGCTGCTTAGGTTATACTATATGGAGCAAACCTTATAGAAAGGAAAAAATAATGGTTAATTTAGATAATATTGCTACAGAACAACGCAACACCAGCACTCTCCACATTGATGAATTATCAACCATAGATATGCTTAGAGTTATAAATAATGAGGATAAAAAGGTAGCTGAGGCTGTTGGTTCAGCTTTAGCTGCAATAGCGGTAGTAGTAGATGAGACAAGCAACCGCATTAAGAACGGTGGACATCTCATTTATATTGGAGCTGGTACCTCAGGCAGACTTGGCTTGCTGGATGCAGCTGAGTGTCCTCCAACCTTCGGCACTAATCCTGAGACAGTACAAGGTATAATTGCCGGAGGCTACCATGCCGTTTTCAGAGCAAAGGAAGGCGCCGAGGATGATCCTCATCAGGCAGAGAAGGACTTAAAGAAAAAAAAGATAAGCAGCAAGGATGTGATAGTAGGCCTAGCAGCTTCCGGGCGCACCCCATATACAACTGGAGCCTTGAGATATGCGAGAGAAATCGGCGCTTTTGCTGTAGCAGTGGTGTGCAGCCCTGATTCCCCAATGTCACAGGAGGCTGATATTACTATACTGGTAGAACCAGGTCCGGAGGTTATTACTGGTTCTACACGACTAAAAGCAGGTACAGCTGAGAAAATGGTACTCAATATGATTTCTACAGGCTGCATGATTAAGCTGGGCAAGGTTTATGAGAATCTGATGGTTGATGTTAAGGCAACCAATGATAAGCTTGCAGAAAGAGCAAAACGAATCGTTATGGAAGCCACTGGCTGTACAAGAGACAAAGCTATAGAGTCTTTATCTGCAGCAAAAGGAAATGCAAAGCTTGCAATATGCATGCAGCTCACCGGTACATCAGCTGATGATGCTCAGAAGCTTTTATCAGATAGTCATGGTTATCTTAGCCAGGCTGTACGAAAAGGTATAAATCATTAAAGGAGGCTGAAATTATGACACATACTGAATTGGCCGCCAAAATTTTGGAAGTATGCAACGGAAGCAGCAATATTAGCAAGCATACAAATTGTATGACACGCTTAAGGCTTCATTTAATCAACCAGCCACCATCAATTATAGATTCCTTAAGTAAGATTAGTGGAGTTGCTGGAGTAAATCAGCAAGGTGAAGAGCTGCAGATTATTCTTGGTCCTGGAAAGGCTGCTGCTGTCCATAAATGCTTTGCCCAGCTTCTGTTATCAGCCAAGCCTTCCCCAGAAAAGGACTCTGTGTCTCACCAGTCTGCCACAAAACCGGACATCGGCGACGGCAAAATCCTTCAGCAGCAAATCAAAGAAAAAAATTCTACTCCTTTCAAGCTACTGCTCAGGAGAATTGCCAGCATCTTCCTGCCACTGATTCCTGCATTCATTGCCTGCGGACTTATAACTGGAATATTGCAGATTATAACCAAGATTGATCCCTCTGCAGGCGTACAGGAATGGTTTAAGATGATGGCTGTTATGGGTAATGCAGTATTCTGGGGAATGAATCTCTTTGTCGGCGTAAATGCTGCCAAGGAATTTGGTGGATCGCCAATTATTGGCGGTACCCTTGCCGCAATAATCACTCATCCCGCATTAACTAATATTCACCTATGGGAGGAGCAGCTTATACCAGGACGTGGTGGTATCATTGCTGTCCTTATGGTAACAATATTTGGAGCATGGTTAGAGAATAAGCTCCATAAGATAATGCCCGAAATCCTTGATTTTTTCATCACCCCGCTTCTAGTTATTCTCATAGCTGGCTTTGCAGCCATTCTTATTCTGCAGCCTGCAGGTGGTCTAATCTCTTCAGCAATAGGTAATGCTACCTATGCAGCTATTGGTTCCGGCGGTGCTTTTACCGGATTTATTCTAGGCGGATTATGGCTTCCTATAGTTATGATGGGAATTCATCAGGGCTTTACACCAATTCATGCCGAGCTGCTTAATCAGTACGGTGTAACGATTCTGCTGCCTATACTTGCTATGGCCGGTGCTGGCCAGGTAGGTGCCAGCTTAGCTGTATACTTCAAAACCCAAAACCAGCATTTGAAAAAAACCATTGCTTCTGCACTTCCAGTAGGACTTATGGGAGTTGGTGAGCCTCTAATCTACGGTGTAACTCTTCCATTAGGAAAGCCTTTTGTCTGTGCCTGCATCGGCGGTGCCTTTGGCGGAGCTGTACAGGCAGCCTTTGAGGTTGGAGCTGGGGCCATCGGTATATCAGGCCTGCCATTGGCAGCAGCCACTGACAATATTCCTGTTTACTTCATGGGGCTGATAACTGCCTACATTGCTGGCTTTGCTGCTACCTGGATTATAGGTTTTAATGAACCTGAGGAGGAATAACAGCATGAGCTCTGGCATATCTATTTATCCTGGGCTTGATAATTCTGTAGAGGAAAATCTTCAGCTGATAAATTTAGCACATAAACATGGAATTACCAGGATATTTACTTCATTTCATATACCTGAAACAGATAAAACACGATTTCACCAGGAGGCTTTTACTATTCTCAAAGCAGGATCAGCCCTTGGCATGGATATAATTTCCGATATATCACCAGCCACCATGGAGGTTCTGGGAATAGAAAAAACTGACACCAAAGCCTTCAAAAAGCTCGGCATCTCTACTCTGAGGCTTGACTATGGCTTTTCGGCAGAAGAAATTGCTCTGCTGAGCCGCAACAGCCACGGCTTAAAAATTCAGCTTAATGCGTCATCTATAAAGCGTGAGCTGCTGGAGTCACTGGCGAAGGCCGGGGCCTGCTTTGACACCATCGATGCCCTGCACAATTTCTATCCAAGAGAAAATACAGGTCTATCAAAACAATTCTTTTTGAAAAAAAATATGCTTCTTATGGAATTCGGTATAAGCATCTCTGCCTTCATCCCTAGCATGAAACGTCCACGCTCGCCGGTAAGAGCTGGTGTTCCGACACTGGAGGAGCACAGAGGATGCAGCCTCGACTATGCAGCACGTGAGCTATCTGCCATGGGCTGCAGCGTATTTATTGGTGACAGTCTTCCATCAGAGGATGAGCTGGCTAATGTGGCCCAGTGCCAGCCTGGTCACACTCTTCTAAAGGCAGAAATCACTACAAGAGAGCCAGCTCTATTAAAACTGTTAGAAAATAACAGCTTCACCGCAAGACCTGACGAGGCCAGAGATGTTATCAGAGCCCAGGAAACCAGGGGACTGATGAAGGGCATCAGCATAGCATCTGAAAACACCATCAGCCGTCCGCGAGGTGCCATTACCATAGACAATGAATCCTATCATCGCTACCAGGGCGAGCTCCAGATATTAAAAAAACCACTGCCTCCAGACAGAAGGGTTAATGTAATTGCTCTGCTGGATAATATGGAGCAGCGGCTGATAGAATATATATTGCCAGAAACCAAATTCTCAATTCTGAAAAAATAAAGATACGGGGCGACCACCGTCGCCCCCTACAGAAAAACTAAAGATACGGGGCGACCACCGTCGCCCCCTACAGAAAAAATAAAGATACGGGGCGACCACCGTCGCCCCCTACAAAAAAATAAAGATACGGGGCGACCACCGTCGCCCCCTACAGAAAAAAATAAAGATACGGGGCGACCACCGTCGCCCCCTACAGCTGTCTCTTATACACATCTCCGAGCCCACGAGACGTAGAGGAATCT
>CAMCDL010000143.1 GCA_945873565.1 uncultured Selenomonadaceae bacterium
ATTCCTCTACGTCTCGTGGGCTCGGAGATGTGTATAAGAGACAGGATTTATGTTGAAGGGCTCGCCGACAGCTCCGATATGTGAGTGCATGTCTATTTTTTCAAAATGTGTAAATTCAGTGCTCATAGTGAATCCTCCTTGTTTTTTCGTTAATATCAGAATATAATAAAACTGATAATAAAAAAATATCCAAATCTGTTTAATTATATATGCCAGATTGGGAGGAATAAATGCTTACCTATGATTTTACTAATGTGGATGTACCGATATATGAATACCTGTATCGGTGTATAAAAAATGATATTTTGGCTGGAAATCTGAAGCCAGGTGATAAGCTGCCATCAAAAAGATCTTTTGCTCATAATCACGGTATTAGTACCATTACGATTCAAAATGCATATGACCAGTTGATCAGCGAAGGGTATGTTAATACATTGCCAAGAAAGGGGTATTATGTAGCTGAGCTGGAGGTAGCAGCGGTGTCAAGGGTGTCTGCTGATGTATCATATTCCATTATTCTGCCAGGGCCTGCTGATGATTACTTGTATGATATTTCCAGCAATGGAATAAATCCGGATAACTTTCCTTTTTCTGTCTGGGCAAAGACCATGAGATATGTTATGTCTGAGGAAAAGGAAAAGCTGATGGAAATATCTCCCTCTGGTGGTGTAAGGGCTTTAAGGGAGGCTATAGCCAGTCACCTGCAGTCCTTCCGGGGAATGCTGGTGGATCCTGATCAGATTGTAATAGGTGCTGGTACAGAGTATCTTTATGGGATTCTGGTCCAGCTTTTAGGTAAGAATAAACGGTTTGTAATTGAAAATCCTGGCTATAAAAAGCTGGTAAGCATATATCAGCAATGGGGCGTGGACTGCGGCTTTGCCGATATGGATAGCAATGGTGCTTCGGCACAGGAGTTATCAAGGGCTGGAGCAGATGTGGCTCATATATGCCCGAATCATCATTTTCCCACTGGTATTACCATGCCAGCAAGCCGCCGCTATGAAATACTTAGCTGGGCCAATGAAAAAGCCGGGCGATATATTCTGGAGGATGACTATGACAGTGAATTCAGAGCCTCTGGCAGGCCTGTTCCTACACTGTTTTCCGTAGATGGCTGTGAAAGAGTTATTTATATGAATACCTTTTCCAAGTCCCTAAGTCCTACGATACGTATCAGCTATATGGTTCTTCCTATTCATCTGGCCACCAGGTTTTATCAGTCTATGTCCTTTCAGGCATGTACCGTATCCAATTTTGAGCAGTATACTCTGGCGAGGTTTATTCAGCAGGGAAGCTTTGAAAAGCACATAAACCGTATGCGCCTCTACTATATTCGTCAGCGGAAAAAGCTTATGGATACTATACGCTTGAGCTCTCTGGGAGATTGCTGCAGGATTCTAGAAAATGATTCAGGACTGCACTTTCTGCTGCAGCTGAAAACAACGCTGACTGATGCTCAGGTAGAAAATGAGGCAAAAAAACAAGGCCTTAAAATAAAGGCCTTGTCGGATTATTATTTATCAGAAGAAAAAAAGCGTCAGGGTTATTATTTAGTAAACTATTCTAATCTGAATGATGATACAATAAATGCAGCATTAAAAATACTTGCTGACTTGCTAAGAAAAGAAGGGAGAAGTATTTCATGAAAATATTAATTATTGGTGCCGGCGGCACTGGAGGAGTTCTCGGAGCATATATGGCTAAGGCAGGAAATGATATAACCCTTATTGCCAGAGGCAGGCATCTTGCAGCAATGAAGGAAAAGGGATTGCTGCTTGAACGGAGCCATGGCGAAAATATATTGATAAATCCAGTCAAGGCCTGCACTATGAATGATTATCACGAAACGCCTGATGTAATTCTGGTATGTGTAAAATACTATGGTATTGAGGAATGCATTGAGTTTATCAGGCGGGTGGCTGGTAAGGAAACTCTGGTTGTTCCTATACTGAATGTATATGGTACTGGCAGAATCATGCAGGAAAGGCTTCCAGGAATTACCTGCCTTGATGGCTGCATGTACGTTTTTGGCATGATAAAGGAGCCAGGGGTAATCAGCCAGCCTCAGAGAATTCTCAGAGTATTTTTCGGATATCGGATTAATCAGGAGCATCATCTGGAGGATAAAGCCAGGGCCTTTGAGAAGGTGCTGCAGGATGCTGAAATTGATGGTCATTACACAGAGCATATAGAACGGGATGCCCTGCAGAAATTTTCCTTCGTATCACCAATGGGAGCAGCGGGTCTTTTCTTTAATGCACAGAGCCAGGATTTTCAGTCTGAAGGTGAAATCAGGGATTTCTTCAAGGGCATGATAGCTGAGGTCCAGGCTATAGGCGTAGCCATGGGGCTCGAGTTTAAGAAAGACCTGGTTGAAATAGGCCTGAAGCTGGTAGATAGCTATGGGCCAGGGGGAACCACCTCTATGCAGCGTGATGTGGCAGCAGGCGGACAGTCTGAGTTTGCTGGTCTTGTGGATACAGTAGTCGAGCTCGGCAAGACCTATGATGTGCCTGTACCACTGTATTCTAAGGTTAGCCAGTGGGGTAAAGAAAAAGGGATAAAATAATATCAGCTATATTTTTTGTGGGATTTATGTTGTCCACATGCATTATTTCTGCAGCGGATGCGCTATCTTAATATATTGGCTCGCTTTTTAACACAAAGAGGTCATTTTCCTCCAGCTGGTCAAGTACCCAGTCAAAGTGATCGTTAATTTCATCGTAGAATTTGCCACGGAAATCAATGTCATCAAAGATATAGGAGCTGGAATAGCTTACTGTCTCGTCGAATTCGTTGAAATCCTCGAATTGGAAGAAATTTTTATGAATGCGGTTAAGCCATACCTTCAGGCGCTCTTCGCAGTCATCATACTGGATTCCCTTGAAGCAGCGATAGAGCAGCTTCTTCTGCTCCTCGGAGAGACCTGTTACTGGTTCACAGCTTACCTGCTGGAGAATACGGAATATCTCCTCAGAGGCCTCCATGAACTCATCCCAGTTCTTTCGTCCGCCAGGGAAGCGCTCACCGCTCTTCCACCAGATAAAAGGCATGTCAGGACAATGTACTGCAGCAGCATGACCCAGAGGCAGTACCTTTGTCATGAACTGGCTTATGCCAAGCAGGAATTTATCATCAGCAATATCACTGATAACCTTCTGGACCAGGGATCCTTGAGAGGTAAATATCAGATTCTGTACCTTGTTGACGATGTTGTTAATGCCAGCGAATTCCTGATGTGCCCAGGTATCAGCATATACGTGAAGCCCTACGCCAAGGCGGAAGCCAAAACGGGCATTATCCAGAGTGGTTGCCAGCAGGCGTTCTTTCAGCTTATTGGATAGAACACTGTTTTTCTTGCAAACCAGCCGTTCAGTATCATTTTCGCCTTCAAGACCTGGAAGGAAGTGGAATGGTACCCAGATTTCAGCATTGCCCTTGCCAGTGATATTTCCAAGGGTATTCTGGCATGAATACCTTACATTTATCCCCATCTCGATATTTTTCTTTTCTTCAATGTCAGAAAATGGGGTAGAATCAAAATTGTCATCCACCAGCTGGGAGCTGCTGGCTATAATGTGGGAATTTGCAGCACAGAATTTTGCCCAGCGGGCAAGTACATATATGGTGCCATAGTGAAAATCAATATCCATTGCGAGATCCTCCAGGTATTAAATCTGTCTCTTATACACATCTGACGCTGCCGACGATATGCAGTGTG
>CAMCDL010000144.1 GCA_945873565.1 uncultured Selenomonadaceae bacterium
AATTAGTTTTAGCTATATTAGCCTGCTTAGCTGCCTCCAGGGCATCCATAATCATCTTTTCTTTATTAATTACCTGGTCCACATCACGGAAGCCTATAAGATACCTTTCACCATGGTGTTCATCTAGCGGTGCCTTAGAAAATACAACCTGAAAGTTCTTTGTGCTGCCCAAAGCATCAATGCGGCGATAATTGAGAATATACAGCTTGCCGCCCCTGGTGTTTTCACGAACCTTTTCCAAGGTAGATGCATCCTTTATACGCTGCCTATCCTCTGCTACTGCTCTCTGACTAAGATAATAATCCGCAGCCTCTGTATAATTCAGGCCATTCTGCTCTATTGACTCACAGAATTTTATTACTTCTTTATTCATGCGGTATGGCATAAGCCTCACGCTTCCATCCTTACCTACATTAAGCAGAACAATGGTCTCATACTCAACGCTCAGGCTTTCGATAAGGGCCAGATGCCTTTCTATTTCCCGCTTGCTGCTATCCAGCTCAAAATTAAGCTGCTTGAGCTGCTTATTAGACTCCTTCAAGGCCTGCTCAGCCTTTTTCCTATCATCAATATCTACTACAAGGCCATATACAGTCTGCGGAATGCCATTATCCCTGCGGAGTACACAGCCAGCAGTTCTGTACCACCTGTAGCCCTCATTTCTTTTATATAGCCTGTATTCTACATCAAAGAATTTCTTGCCGGTTGTTTCATCAAGAATAGCAAAATAGGTTTTCAGAACCCTATCCTTATCATCTGGATGAATCAGCAGATACCACAGCTCTCTCCCCGATGGCTGATTAGCTGGCAGCGGGTTATCCTTATCATATCCCACCATACTCAGCGCCCCCTCGCTCCAGGAGGCAGACTTGTATTTTCCCTTTTCATCATATGAAATACACCAGCTGCTGGAGCCGATTATTTCATGAACAGCCCGCTCCGCCTCTACTGCAAAACGTTCTGACTGCATAACTGCCTTAAGCTCCAGGTCTGCCAGCTTATAATCATTGATATTCATCATAATACTGCAGAAGCTTGCCGGAATCCCCAAAGCATTCTTAATGGCACGGCCAGTGCAGCGTACCCATATATATTCTCCGCTGCTTGTGTGGATACGATACTCCTCACGGAACATTTCATCATTATCAATCGCCCTACGATAAGCCTCATACAGCCGTTCCCTGTCATCAGGATGAACCAGCTTCAGCAGTGCATCTGATGTAATATTTTCTACAGTTGCCAGTCCCAGGAAATTCAGAATCTCCTCTCCCCCCTGAAAATTTGACAAATGTCCATCCTTATCAATGTTAGCCTGCCATTTATATGAACCGAGGGCACCATTCAGGCTGGACAGCAGCCCATTAGTCTGCTCCAATGCCTCCTGCTGCTTTCTAATACGGTACTCTTTTACAGTAAGATCAAAGTTTATAGCCTCCCGCTCTTCCTCAGCAGCCTTCAGCTTTGCCTTATACTCTTGTTCCTTTTTCCGCTCTTCAATTATAGACTGTACAATAAGAACAGCCTTGGTCAGACAGCCTTTTTTGTCACGCCCAGCCTCCAAGAAGGTTACCCTCACCCAAGAGTCGTCCTTTTTATCATCAGCTGCCACATTAGCAATTATTTCATGACAGATACTAGTGCTGTCCTTCATTCTCTCCGGCAGGGTAGTAATATCAAGAAACCGGCGAATCTCATCACGGCCTTCCTGATTGAAAATATCATATGCCATATTTTCTAGGAATTCTTTAGCTATCGCCGTAAATCCTATGCGCTCGCGTATAGACTCTATAGCTGATAATTCCTCCATCAAGCCAGTCTTTAAGTCAATCTGATACATACAGAGATACAGCATTCCCAATGCTTTTATAATCATGCTATCTCCTGCAGTATTTTTATCATTTTTATTATTGGCTGCTACCATAACGAAGCACCCTCCGTAATAATGATTTTATCTTGTTATAATTCAAGTGTCTCAAGTGCCTGCGCCAAGTCAGCAATCAGATCCTTCTTATCCTCCAGGCCGCAGGATATGCGGATAAGACCGGCTGGAATACCAGCTTCGGCCAGCTGCTCATCAGTCATCTGACGATGTGTTGATGTAGCAGGGTTCAGGCAGCAGGTACGAGCATCAGCCACATGAGTCTCTATTGCTGCCAGCTTCAGGCTCTTCATGAACTTTTCGGCCTCAGCACGTCCCCCCTTAAGCTCAAAGGAAACCACTCCGCAGCCGCCATTTGGCAGATACTTCTTCGCCACCTCATGATATTTATCATCAGGAAGACCTGGATAATTAACCTTAGCCACCTGCGGCTGCTTATTAAGGAATTCTGCCACAGCCTGGCCATTTTCTACATGACGCGGCATACGGACATGCAGCGATTCCAAGCCAAGATTAAGTATAAAAGCATGCTGCGGAGACTGTATGCAGCCAAAGTCACGCATAAGCTGGGCTGTACACTTAGTAATAAAGGCACCACCCTTGCCAAACCTTTCAGCATATGTAATTCCGTGATAAGACTCATCAGGTGTACAGAGTCCTGGGAATTTATCAGCATGAGCCATCCAGTCAAATTTACCGCTATCTACTACCACACCGCCTACAGCAGCACCATGTCCATCCATATACTTAGTGGTTGAATGAGTAACAATATCTGCGCCCCATTCAATAGGACGGCAATTAACCGGTGTAGGGAATGTATTATCCACAATCAGAGGAACACCATGCCTATGAGCCGCCTTAGCAAATTTTTCTATATCCAGCACAGTAAGAGCCGGATTTGCTATAGTCTCACCAAAAACCGCCTTGGTGTTATCCTGGAAAGCTGCATCAAGCTCCTCATCTGAAGCATCTGGGGAAACAAAGGTTGCAGCAATGCCCATCTTAGCCATGGTTACCTTTATCAGGTTAAATGTTCCACCATAAATAGATGAAGATGCAACTATATGATCGCCGCATTCACAGATATTAAAAAGCGCAAAGAAATTAGCAGCCTGGCCAGAAGAAGTCAGCATTGCTGCAGCGCCACCCTCAAGGGCAGCAATCTTTGCTGCTACATAATCATTGGTAGGATTCTGCAATCTTGTATAGAAATAGCCGCTAGCCTCAAGATCAAACAGCTTTCCCATATCCTCACTAGTATCATACTTAAATGTAGTAGACTGAATGATAGGAATCTGACGAGGCTCGCCATTACCAGGCGTATAACCAGCCTGCACACACTTTGTATTTATAGTATAATCACTCATTTTTTGTACTCCCTGCTTTCATATAAAACTCATAGAAATATATCTCTATTACTATAATACTCATATTATCATGCCCAACCCTTTTTTGCAATTTTGAAGTAAAAAAACATAAAGGCCATCAGCTCAGAACAAGCTAATGGTCCCTAATCTGCCAGGCACAGTGGCCTAGACGCAAGGAGCTGATAAATGCAATAAGCGAATTTACTGGCATGAAGAGCAACTACCTGAAAGTTCCAAGCTGCGCCTACCAAATTGGCGAATTGAAGATAAACAAGGAAGGTAATATTATTGGTGAAGGTCTCAATAAGAAAGGGTCTATTGTTTTGATGAGTTCTTGGTTAAGGGATATTCTCTTAATGACAATCTAGTAGCTTAATTCAAAATTTTGTTCAATTTGTTATTGCAA
>CAMCDL010000145.1 GCA_945873565.1 uncultured Selenomonadaceae bacterium
TTAGCGCCAATTTCATCAGTATTGGAGTTGATAATCTCGCCAACCACCTTGGAGGCATGAGGCGCACCCTTCAACATATTTCCCAGCACGCCAAAAGTAGGCATTACCTCGAGGGCAGCATTAGCACTGCCGCCCAGGAGTGCCCTGTGCCATGCTTCCTCCTTGCTCATAAGAGGATTGCCTTCCTTGTCCTTCAGATCGCTGTATTCGGCATATCTCTCACCAGCTTCCGGAGTTGCCATGCCGGAAAAAGCTCCTGCCTGTGCGCCCAGCTTCATGAGATTAGGAGCCGTGGCTTTTGCTGCACGTTGCAGCAGGTACTCCCTGATTGCTGCATTTCTAGCTTCCTTGGTTGCCAGCACCTTTGCCGCGCCCTTGACTGCACCGATGGTGCCACCGATAACACCGCCTGCCGCCGCGCCTGCTGCCGTGCCGGGACCAGGCAGGGCGGAGCCTGCTGCTGCGCCAGCCCAGGTACCTGCCGCCCACCATGCACCTGCGTCCTCAAGGCCGGTGTAGATGGACTGCCACATTTCAGGCGCAGAAGATGCCACGCCGGAGACAGCATAAGCAAGAGGATTATCCAGGAAGCGTATCTGATTTTTCCTGCTGTCCTCCTCTATTTTCTTCTCAAGCTCCTGCATACGCTGAAGGTCGTTCTCATCAGCAGTGCCCATGCCTGCCTTGAAGCGCAAGTTATTCAACTCAAGCTGTGAATTTCCTGTGGATAAGTATTTGGTAAAGGTGTCAATAATATCCAGCTCCTTGCCTACGTTGGCAACATCCTTCAGGATGAGGGCGCCGGATACGGCATCTTTATCTGCAATATTCCTGATTTCAGGGTACTTGGCATAAACGTCCTCAAGAGACCAGGAGTTGCCGTTATCCACATTCAGCTGCTTTGCAGACTGAATATCGTCATAGACCAGGTTGGCAGACTTCCACGCCTCGGCATCGTAGAGTATCGTTTCTGCCGGCAGGTTGGTTTCTGCGGATATTTCCCTTGCCCTTTTCAGCTTGTCTTCGTCAGTCTGCCAGTAGTTGTAGGCAGTTTCGCTGGCGCGGATAGTCTGGGCAATAGGCTGTAGGATGCTGTCAGGATTATCCGCGTATGCCGCAGTAAACTCGCGGGCAGTCTCCCGGAAGGGCAGGTAATTCATTTCCTCCTTGCCCTTCTGAAGCTCCTCATAGTTTTTGGCCAGCAGGAAATCTTCTGCCGCCTGCACCGTGTCGCTGATGGTGCTCTCTGCCCAGTTAAAGGCATTGCCTGCAAAATCCGCCACGCCATCGGCAAGGCCGGATACAGTATCCCAGATGCTCTTTTCCTCCGGCGGTGGTGGCGGAGCGTACTGCTCCGCTGACTGTGCAAATTTATTCAAGTCAAAAGCCATTTTCTGTTCTCCTTAATCGTATGATTCGTCAATCTGATTTACATACCAATCTGCCATGTACTCACTGGCACCGGCCTCAATCATCTTGTTACGTACATCTTCCTTGGATGCTCCGTTGGTGAGCATGGCCGTGATAAAATGCCATGTCTGAGCAGCTTCCTCTCCGCCCAGGTTGGCACCGCCCTCTGCAAGCCCGTTCTCTATCAGGAATGCAGATGCCTCGTCAGCATCAATCTGCACGCTGGCAGGAGGTGTCTTGTCCATATCAAGATATGCCTGATACCTGGCCAATTTCTTTTTGGCTGACTGTACCTGCCTGTCGAATGCCTTCCCGGTACCTCCTGATGAAGCAGAACTGCTCCTAGTGCCTGCAACCTGCCTATTGGCAGTGCGGATACGGGACAGCAATGCCGCCTGCTTGTCTGCATCGAGGGCAGAATTCATTATCTCCTGCTGGATGCCTGCCCCGGTATCTCCGTTAATGATGCGCTTCAAGAAGTCGTTGGACAGCTGACTCTGCTGCTGGTTCCATGCCTTTACCTCGTCTGCCACGAAGCTTTCGGCATATCGGGTAATGGCAGCCATTCTTTCGGGGTTGAAGTTGGATTTCGTTGTGCCCTGGGCAGGACCGCTTTTTATGATAAATCCAGGATGAAGTTTCTTACCCATCTGGCGGTAATCATCTCTACGAACAATTTTCTCCAATTCAGTGCTGTTGCCAATGTATGAGTAATCCCCCTCGCCCTTGCCAGCAGCCATGACGACATGCTGTGCCTCGCCCTTGTCATCAACATAGACGATGCCATCACCATACTGCACATCAGAGGCGTTATACGGTATAACGCCGGGACCGCCGTTTTCCGTCTGAGCTGCCGACATGATATTATCCACGTTGTTCTGCCCCTGCTGGCCTTTCAGCCATGGGCTCACCCAGGCTCCAAGGCGGACATACGCCTCAACGCAGCCATTTGCCCCGTTTGGCATCCGTGCGCCTATCAGCCCGGAGTTGTTCATAATTTCCTTGTCAGCAGCCTCAATGTCCATGCCTCCCGTGGTGGTAATGCTCCCCCTGCCATAGAGGGATTCCAGTTCCTTCTTAAAGCCTGCGCTGTCAAAGGTATGGGTGGAAGGGTTCCAATACTTTTTGTAAAGGTCTTCGCCAAGTGCATAATCCTCTTTCTGACGCTGGCTTTTCCTGACGTTGCCATACAGGCTGTAGTAGGTATCGGGATCCATGTATTTTCTGTTTTCCTTCAGGATTTTTTCAGCGCCGTCGCTATCCTCATTGGACATGCAGGCATTCACCATGCTGACGGCAGCCTTGGTGCGAAAATCCGTCTTTGCCTGCTCCGTAGTCCTGCCGTCCCAGCCCTGGGACATAGCCCATGTATTTATTGTCTCATCAGCCTCTTTGAATTTCGCCTGAACCATGTCGGGGCTGGCATAGTTCAAGCCGATGAAATCTATCTGGGAGGCAATGGAGGACTTGTACTCGTTGGCGCGATAGCTTTCCAGCTCCCTGTTCTCGGCCTGCATGCCCATCTTGCCGTAGCTCTCCATATCCTGGGGCAGGTACTTTTTTGTCAGCTGGTAACGAACCCTGCCGTTATACTTCGATGCCACATCATCAGTAATATCCTGGATGCTCTCGCCGATGCGGTTTGCCATACCCTCCGCGTTCTTGCCCTTGCCCGTGGTGATAATGCCGTTACCGCTGTACAAGCTCTCATTCATGCGCTGGGTTATTTCGGTACGGGCTGCCATAATATCCGCAGCATCGCTCTCATCCTGCCTTTTCTGAATGACACCTGCAATCTGGCTCAGGGAGTTTGCCAGTGCGCCAAACTCCTTGCCGCCAGTACCAAAGGCGCCGGCAGAAAAGGAAGTATTCACCCTGGCATTGATGATGTTTGGCTTTACTGCCGGTGTATAGGTTGAAAATTTCATAGGTGCTCACCTCACCAGCTCTTGCGCTTGTAGTCAAAGTCGAATGTGTTGCTGGTCTTCTGCTTTTTGTTCCAGGCAGAACCATAGGTAGGGCTCTGATACTTCAGGCCGTCAGAAGCAGGCTTGCTGGCTCCCCCCGCACCGCTTCCTGTGCTGCCGGAGGACTGGGAGGTTATCCCTACGATGCTGGATGCCGTGGAGAGAAGCGTAGGTATCAGCTGTGCCTTTGCGCTGGATACTACATTATCTGCCTCGGCACGCTTCT
>CAMCDL010000146.1 GCA_945873565.1 uncultured Selenomonadaceae bacterium
ATATTGGGTTTGTCTCAATACGATAATATTGGGATTTGGCCTAAATACGATGATATTGGAAGACTGTAGGGGTCGACGGTGGTCGATCCAATAAAAAATGCGAGCACATATGTGCTCGCACTTTTTATTTTTTATTCGTTTTCAAATTCATCTGCTATAAGGATGGCTGGATCCATTTTCAGATGATATACCAGGCTCAGGAGCTGCTGCTCTTCAACAACACCCTTTATAAAGTCATGAGCGGCTTCTGCGGTGTCGATGGTGACAGGGGTTGTCAGCTTGTCACCGGACTTGTCTGCAAAAATCACGATAAGCGGATAATTGGTAAGGCCGATGCGGATTTTCTTGACAATGCCATATCCAAGGTCGGTCTTAAGCACAGTGCCTACAGGATATAATGCTACATGCTCCAGGAAGGATGTCAAAAGCTCCTTGTCAAATTGCAGGCCAGAGCATTTTGTCATTATCTTGCTGGCTACATATGGAGAATAGGCTCTCTTGTACGAGCGGGCCGTAGTGAGAGCATCATACACATCAGCAATAGCAACCATTCGGGCCAGACGATGTACCTGTCCGCCCTTCAGATGGTAAGGATAGCCGTTTCCGTCAAGATGCTCATGATGCTGACAGGCAATCATAGCCAGCGGACGCAGGTCTATGTGCTTTATATCAAGGTTCATTATGCGGTCATAGCCGGATAATGGATGGTTCCTGATGAGGGCAAATTCATCATCAGATAAGGAAAATGGCTTATTCAGTATGCTGATAGGAATATCTATCTTGCCTACATCATGGAGCAGTGCTCCGATGGTAAGATTGGTCAGGTCCTTGTGGCTCAGCTTGCAGGTAATACCTATCATGGTGGACAGGACTGCTACATTTACTGAATGTGCAAAGGTGTAATCATCATACAGACGGAGGTCTGTCATCTGCACAAGGTTTGACTTATTGCTGAGAAGGTCGCTGATGATGCTCTCTGCTGTTTCCGCTAGCGGATCAATATCAAGCTTTCCACCTTTTTCCAGGGTAGTGTAAGCCTTGTATACCCGGTGGATAGCCTCTTCCCTGGTCTTTTCGTTTACGATGTCCTCAGGTGGAGGGAGATTTAACGATGGGTCGGCGCTGGTTACGGTAATGTGGCTTATACCGATGCGCTTCAGCTTATCGATATACTGCGGTGTAATGACGGTGCCCCGGGTCAGATAGCTGCCTCCGGAACGGTTGTATACACTCTGAGCTGTTACCATGCCTGGACGCAAGCGGCGTGTAGATAATCTAATCATAAAAAACCTCAAAAACATGAATTTCGAACACAAATATACGCTTACATCATACATTATTTTAGAGGAAAAATAAAGAGAAATAGCGGGATAATTCAGAAAATTTCATAAATGTATATAAATCATTATATATCCTGCATCAAGCGCACTCTTCCTTCGGAACGGGAAAACTTAACGCTTCTTCCGCGGAATTATTTCTGCAAAGGCTAAACTCGCTTCGCTCAGACAGTAGCCTTTGCTGACGAAATAATTTACCGCTACCGAAGCTATTTTCCCTACGACCTCAGGGAGAGTGTGCCTGATGCAGAGATATTATATGGCATCATTCTGTAGGGGGAGGAGGGATCGACCACCGTCGACCCCTACGGATGATGTTGTTGTGCAAAAAAATGTAGGGGCTTCCAGAGGGAAGACCAATTGATATGATGATGGACGGGATTGACCACCGTCGACCCCTACGGATGATATTGTTGTGTAAAAAAATGTAGGGGCTCCCGGTGGGGAGCCCGTCCAATCGGTGCTAGAAGATACCTTAGCTATTCTGCCTCATAAATATTATATGCAATCGACATGGGTCGCTTCGATGTGGTATAATTGTTTTATTAGACTTTTATTATATTTTTTTAACCTATGGAGGTTTATTATATGCGCAGAAAACGTACACGCCGCAGCTACAAGCGTGTGATTATTATTGCTGTTTTTATATTGGTAGCTATTATTGGGGTGGTTATGGGTCAGTTTGGCCGCATGGGCAACAGAGTTTCGGATTCTGGGCTGGAGGTTGCCAGCAATCAGAGCCATATTATGCTGATGGGTGTGGATCGCCGGCAGGATGACGCCGGCCGCAGCGATACTCTGATGGTGCTGACGGTGGATACCGAAAAGGAAAAGGGAAGCATAATGTCTATTCCCCGTGATACCCGTGTGCGTATTGAAGGCCATGGCTATGATAAGATAAACCATGCTTATCCATATGGCGGGCATAAACTTACCCGTTCTACGGTGGAGGAGCTGCTAGGCGTTCCAATGGATTATTATGTACTGGTAGATATTCATGCCTTTGAGCGGATTATTGATGCTTTGGACGGAATTGACATCAA
The DNA here is from genome assembly GCA_945873565.1 of uncultured Selenomonadaceae bacterium. GTDB lineage: Bacteria > Bacillota > Negativicutes > Selenomonadales > Selenomonadaceae > CAMCDL01. The sequence continues at coordinate 2,381 of CAMCDL010000146.1, forward strand.
TGTCGAAAAGCGCATGTATTATGAGGATCCTTGGGATGATGACGGAGGTCTTGTTATTGACCTTTATCCAGGAATGCAGCATATGGATGGTGAGCAGGCTATCCAGTATGTCCGCTATCGTGATGGTGAAGGAGATATTGGCCGTATTCGCCGCCAGCAGCATTTTATGCGGGCGGTAATGGAGAAGGTTCTGACTCCTTCTATTATTGGCAAGCTGCCTTCTATTATCCGTGAAATCAGGGACGGTATCGAGACGGATATGCCGTTTGATGAAATGCTTTCCATGGCTAATCTTCTGCCAACAATGAAGGAAAATGGCATTGCTGGGGTTATGCTGCCAGGCAAGCCTGCTTATCTTGACGATGTAAGCTATTGGCTGCCAGATATTGTAGAGGTAAGAAAGCTGGTGGCAGATCAGCTTGATCAGAAGCTGTCAGACAAGGCTCTTATGAAGGCGGAAGAGGAGCTTTCTGCATATGACGAGGATATCCCTGAAGGCATTACTGTTCTTGAAGATCCTGATAAGGGTAAGTTTGCTGCGGATAAGCCTGAGGCTGATGATAAGGATCAGAAGGATCAGAAGGATAAGAAGGATCAGAAGGAAAATACTGACGGTAAAATAGGCTCTGAAGATAATGCATCCCTGAACAGGGACGAAACTGATGATGCTGAAAAGGATAGCAAGGCCTCCCAGAAGGCAGAGGGTCCTGGGGACATATCGGTGCTGATTATAAATGACAGCGGCATTAATGGCGCCGGTGCCAAGGTGGCCGATATGCTGAAGGCCAAGGGCTTTAACGTGACCGGTGTGGACACAGGGAGCCGTTCTGACCGTGAGCACACAATAATTATCACCGATGATAGCAATACCGCATGGTTCTATGGTATGCCGTTTGACTGCACCATCATGGATGGAGAAGAAGACCGTGAGGCCGTAGTATACATCGGTAAGGATCTGAATCTGTAGGGGTCGACGGAGACGAATAAATAACCATTCCTGTAAGGGACGACGGTGACGAATAAATAACCATTCCTGTAGGGTTCGACGGAGACGGATAAATAACCATTCCTGTAGGGGTCGACGGTGACGGATAAATAACCATTCCTGTAGGGGTCGACGGTGA
>CAMCDL010000147.1 GCA_945873565.1 uncultured Selenomonadaceae bacterium
GCCCCTTCCTCAAGCTGTGATTTATTCTTTTCAGGCCAGATACATCCGCTCCAGTAAAGCTTTTCATTTTCATACAGCTGGTTATACCTGTTTTCTATTTCCTTTTTCGCAGCCTTAAGACGATTCTGCATATCCTTATGACGGGAATTATCATAAAGCTTGCCAAGAATATCTCCCCGTTCGCTGCTATCAGCCTCCAGGAATTTCTTAAATTCACCCTGAGCCAGCATGATAATCCGGCGGAACTGCTGAGCATTAAGACCGATTATCTCAACTATTTTATTAGTAACATCATCCCGATTACCCACATGCTTTGATGCGACAATAATTTCGTCATTTTCCTTTAATATCTGCTCACGGCTAGCCTTTTGAGCCTTGCCGCCCTTTCCCCAGAATACTCTCCGCTCTACGGTATACCTATGGCCTCCATTAGAAAAGCTCAGCTCCACACGCATTTCATCATTTCTGCCAGCATGCTTACAATAATCACTGTGAAAGCAACCTATATCCAGACGGGTTCTGGCATCACCACTGGCTTCTCCATAAAGAGCAAAAATCATGGCGTCAAAAATTGTTGTTTTTCCCGAACCAGTTTTGCCAGCAATAAGATAAATACTATCACCCAAACGATCAAAATCTACTACAGCCTCCTGGGCAAAAGGTCCGAAAGCTATCATTTTCAACAAATGCGGTTTCATGCCTGCCCCTCCATTTCACTATCAGCTGCCTCTAAAAGCAGCTGGACAAGCTCCTCTGTATCAGCCTCTGTAATACCAGCTTCACTATCCAGCCAATCACCAGCATTATCCTGCTGCTCAGCAATCTTAGCAATCAGCTTTTCCTGATATTCGTCCAACAGCTCATTTTCCTGGGTCTGATAAAAATCATCAAATTCCTCCATTATGCTGCGCTTATGTGCTGTAATAACAGTACCGCCAGCAGCAGGCAACCCTGAAGCCCGGTCCTCTGCAGAAATAATTTCCCGCTTTATATTTATGAGGTTTGCTCCCAACATCTCCTTCATTCTTTCAAGATCGCCAGTTTTAATATGCTTGTCTCTGACTACTGCTTGAATATATAGGCCTTCCTTATTTTCAAGAGTCTTCCCCTGTTCAATAATTTCATCTACGGTACCAGCCAGCTGCTTCATTCTGTGAAGCAGCTGTATATCCAGCTTTGAAATAGTAATATCCTCCTTGCCGTTTATTTCTACAGCAAGCAGCTTCTTTTCCCGGTTTACTTCGGAAAAATCATAATATAGCGGACATCCCGCATAGCGCAGGGTCTGCCGTCCCATCGCCTGCTCATTATGGATATGACCCAGCGCCACATAATCAAACACATCGAATACGGAATAATCTATTTCTCCCAGGCCACCAACCAGAGATTCGGAACCGCTGTGCTCTGGAGCAAGGCCACTGGCTAAGACATTCTGGTGAGCTACCAGCACATTAACATGCTCAGGATTTATAGCCTGTGCCTCTATATATGCCTTGGCCGCAGCATTATATGAAGTCAGGTCATCTCTATCTAATACATTCTTCTCGCCCACCATAGCAGGAAATAGATAAGGCATAAGCCAGAAGGTAACATCTCGTTGGCCATCATTTATGGTAACATGCATCATGTCCCGTTTCAGACGGCCAGCAACAAATATATTGCTGCTCTGCAGAAGTCCGCTGACATGAGCCAGCCGCTGGGCAGAATCATGATTCCCTGGCACAGCCAGCACATACACCTCACGCTGGGCCAGACCGCTTAGCAGAGCATCGAACAGCTCCATCGCTTCTGGTGATGGTATTTTCCTATCATATATATCTCCAGCAATCACTACCGCATCAGGTTTTTGAACATCAACAGTCTCCAAAAAAGACTTTATCCAGAATGGCTGATCCGCATCCGTCATAGATATACCATGAACGACCTTACCCAAATGCAGATCTCCTAAATGAAAAATTTTCATATCTCTTATTCTCCCTACAGCAATACCCCCGACCAGTCTCCTAGCGGGGGTATCATGATTACTATAAAAAATTACACCAGCATCTCATTCAGCACCCTGAAAAGCTCTGCTACGTCTATCGGCTTGGATATATGTCCGTTCATGCCAGCCTCCTTGGACTTCCGTCTATCCTCATCAAAGGCATTGGCCGTCATAGCTATAATAGGCACATTTCTAAGCTGTTCATCTTCTAGAGCACGTATCTCCCTAGTTGCCTGATACCCGTTCATTACCGGCATCTGGATATCCATCAATACTATATCAAAATACCCTGGCTTTGACTTCTTCAGGGCCGCCACACCATCAGCACCGTTTTCTGCAACTTCAACTACTACGCCAGCGCTTTCCAGCAGGCTCTTGCCGATTTCCTGGTTAATAAGATTATCCTCTACCATCAGTGCCCGCTTGCCAGCAAAACTATAGTTTGATAATTTCATCTGTTTTTTCTCTACAGCCAGCCCTTCGCCAGTCTTAAGCTCAACACGGACCGTAAATACACTGCCCACACCGACCTTGCTATTTACAGTAATAGTGCCTTTCATCATATCCACTATACTCTTGGTAATACTCATGCCAAGCCCGGTTCCTTGAATACCGCTTATCGTGCTGTTCTTCTCTCTTTCAAAAGGCGTAAACAGATTTTTCATGAAGGCTTCATCTATACCAATACCATTATCCTTCACCTGGAACACATACTCAGCAAAGCCTTCCTTAGCTGAATTCATCTGAGCTACGCTGACATCAATATTTCCACCATTCTTTGTGTACTTAATAGCATTACTCATAAGATTTAATATTACCTGCTTAAGCCGCAGACGGTCACATACTGCCACCCTGTTCTTTACCTTGCTGATATCAACAGAAAGCCTCATCTGCTTAAGCTCCACATCTGACTGAACAATGGAAACCAGCTCATCTATAAGTGCGATAAGATCAGCTGGTTTATTCTCCAGCTGAATATGTCCGCTTTCTATGCGGCTCATATCAAGCACGTCATTAATAAGGCTCAGAAGGTGATTGCCAGAAACCTTTATTTTCTTAAGATACTGCTTTACAACCTCTGGCATATTTACATATTCCTCAGCCAAAGTCGTATAGCCTATAATACCATTCATTGGAGTACGTATATCATGCGACATGTTATGCAGGAAATTAGTTTTAGCTATATTAGCCTGCTTAGCTGCCTCCAGGGCATCCATAATCAT
>CAMCDL010000148.1 GCA_945873565.1 uncultured Selenomonadaceae bacterium
AGATTCCTCTACGTCTCGTGGGCTCGGAGATGTGTATAAGAGACAGGTCAGCAAGAGTGTAGCCAGCTGCAGTAACAATCGCCTTAAGATTATCAAGAACCTGTACTGCCTGCTCCTCAATACCGCCATCAACAACTGCACCAGTAGCAGGAACCAGTGGAATCTGGCCTGATACAAACAGCATTCCGCCAGCAGTCTTTACAGCCTGAGAATATGGGCCAATTGCTCCTGGGGCATTTTCAGTCTTAATTATTTCGTTCATTACCATTTCCTCCATTCAAAGCCTATTTTGCTATATCAGGACGAAGCTGTGCAGCCTTGCCCATAAACACGTGCTGAATATCACGCTGCTTTACATCAGAATCCACCAGCAGCAATGCCCTGATGCACATCTGCATTGCACCGCCTACATCCATCTGCCGGGCGTCAAACAGCGGCACCATATCAAAGCCTGGAAGCTGACGAGCACCAGAGGCCGGAAAGGCTGCTGTTATATCATCAGTGGCACTGAAAATCGCCGCCCCGATATCCTCAGGATCTACATTATTACGCTTTATCATTTCTGCCACAAGGTCACGAGCCGCCCCGCGTATTACCTCGGCAGTGTTCTCTTCTACTGTTATTGCTCCTCTTATACCGCGCATCTTTTCCTCCAGAATCAGCTAGACATTATCTCAACACCAGCCTCGGTAATCAAGATTGTCTTTTCCCACTGAGCTGATAGAGAGTGATCTCTTGTACGTACGGTCCAGCCATCCTTTTTATCTACATCAACCTTATAACGCCCTGCATTAATCATCGGCTCTACAGTTAGCACCATGCCTGGAACCAGCAGCATACCTGTACCTGCCTTTCCAACGTGCGGAACAAAAGGCTCCTCGTGGAAGGATTTACCTACGCCGTGTCCGCCAAGCTCAGTTACTACTGAGCATCCATTAGCTCTGGCATGCTTGTCTACTGCTTCACCGATATCACCTACATAGCCCCATGGCTTTACAGCATCAATGCCGATTTCCATGCACTCCTTAGCCACCTGAACAAGTCGTTCAGCCTCAGGAGAGGTCTTGCCTACTATAAACATACGTGAGGCATCTGCATAGTAACCATTAAGTATTGTTGTAATATCTATATTAAGTATGTCGCCTTCCTTAAGCACAGTCTTTTTAGAAGGAATGCCATGGCATACCACATCATTGAGGGAAATGCATATGCTCTTTGGGTAGCCTTCATAATCCAGACAGGCTGGAATCGCACCGTGACTGACTATAAACTCATGAACCGCATCATTTATAGCCAGGGTATCAATTCCTTCCTTTACCATGCTTCCAGCCAGATCCAGGGCAGCGTCATTGATAACTCCGCTCTGCCTGATTCCCTCTATATCTGCTGCATTCTTTATAATTTTCTTTGGTGGCCGCACCTGTCCCTTCATAAAATCAAATTTCATGCTAGCAAGCTTATCGTCAAAGGCCAGATGACATTTTTTATATTTGCGGCCACTGCCGCACCAGCACTCCTCATTACGCAACATACTGGGATTCTTCCTTTCAATACTATTCATTTTATTTCTGCCTAAGTATACATTATACCCTTCACCATCTTTAAAATCAATTGCTTTAACGCTTTACTGACTCAGCCCTTCTTTATTTCAACAGTTCTGTTGACATGTTTTTTCCTTGTAGGTACAATCTAACTAGCAGAAAAAAATACGGAGGCGATACTCTTGCAAATAAAGAAACATCACTGGCCATATTATACGGCAGTTCTATGCTGTATATTGCTAGGCTCCTTTCTCATAACATTGATGTTTAAATGTTCTATCGGCGTACCGGTATTGAATTACCATCAGGTCAACAGTGAGGAAAACGATATGCTATCTGTGCCTGTGGAGGAATTTGAAGCTCAGATGGCTTATCTGGAGGAAAGTGGCTACACTACCATTACACCGGATCAGCTGAGAGATTTCCTTACTGATGGAACTCCCTTACCAGAAAAACCGGTCCTTATAACCTTTGACGATGGCTACAAGGACAATTATACCAATGCCTTCCCTATTCTAAAAAAGCATCATATGACTGCCACTATTTTCCTTGTTACCGATTACATTGGACGCTTCGAGCAGTGGATGGACTGGCCTGATGTTCAGGAAATGAGTGAGTATGGCATAGTAATGGGAAGCCACACCCTCAGTCATGAGGAGCTGGCTGGTATGAGCTCAGAGGAGGCTCACCGTCAGTTGGCAGATTCAAAAAGTGTCGTAGAATGGCGTACTCTCAAATGGGTCGAATACATCGCCTATCCATGCGGAGCATTTACCGAAGACACCTTGAAGGAAGCAACTGCAGCCGGCTACAAAGGCGGTTTTACTGTAAACTATGATTATGTATATCCAGGCGACAGCCCATTTAGTCTTAGCCGTATACCAGTTTTTGGCGGACATACTCACCAGCTGACCAGATTCAAGCTGAGGCTGATGCTGGCTCCACTGGTTGGTGCTATGGAGCGCACCAAGGTATCCCTTGAAAAAGATGGCTATACCACCCTTGCAAAGCTGATAATTACCCCATAACACTTTTTAGAAGCAACGGAGGATTCTTCCATGAATGCATTTTTAGGAGTTCTTTTCATGATTGGCATGGTAGTGCTGTTTTATTATTCCATGCGCCGTGCCATCCGCAGAGATAATTACATTAATCATCTGGTCATTGAGTTTTACGATGAAATGAGAATGAAGCAGCCAGAACTTATTGAAGAAATGTACAAATACTGTACCAGCGACTTCAAGCTGAAAAAGATAGTTGAAAAATATGATGCCACCCCGGAAACCTTCACCAAAATTTTTGAGAAGCTTATGTACTGGGGAAACGTAAAGAAGCGTAAGCGCTATGTTCCAATCTACTCCTTCTTTTATGCCAGCTCCCTAGAGTACATCCTGAAACATCAGGATGATGATGCAAAATCCATCACCATGAAGATGATGAATCATTTCCACATCTAAAAAAATAAGGCTCGACAGTAGTCGAGCCTAAATAAAACAAGGACCGCTTATGCGGTCCTTTAATTTTCCTATGGTGGAGACGAGGAGAATCGAACTCCTGACCCCCTGCTTGCAAGGCAGGTGCT
>CAMCDL010000149.1 GCA_945873565.1 uncultured Selenomonadaceae bacterium
CATTCATGAAATCCTTGTTTGTGTAGGTTGGCGTAGATTTTGATGAAATCTCAAAAGGTATCCTTTTTTCACGAACAACAGCTCTTGCAAATATATTTATAGCTGTTGTCGCATTCATACCAAAATCAAAACAAAGCCTGTCAAATTGTTGCTTTAAAGCAGTATCCATCCTAATACTAAAAGTTGCCTGTGCCATAATACCACCTTCCTTTTACATAAATTTACCATAAAATTATATAAAAAGCAATAATATATAACACAAAAATGCTACTTAAAATCTATCTATTCTTAGACCTGCTAGAAGCGCACGAAGGGTCAGAACAAGCCCCTTGTGGTCAGCTTCCTCGCGGTGTTTGTAAAGATATGCCACAGCATAAAAAATAGCAGTCTTTAGCTGAGGCTCATCCCCATCTAAGTCCTGCTCATCTTTTCTTAGGATTGTAAGGATAATGCTCTGGGCAGTGGCCACGAAGCCTTCAATCAGCCCATCCTCATAGTCCCCATTAATCCTAAGATATTCCTTTGTTTCCTCTAAAGTGACAAGCATTCATATCACTCCAATCAGGTGGAGCTTGCAGTACCCTTCATCTTCAGGATCTGAACAGCCTCCGGAAGGATAAGGCGGCCATCCACACGCTCCTTCATCACATAGCCCACCATGCCGTTGCCAGCAAAGAGCTCCTTCAGCTCCTGCATGGAACGTGAACCGCGGTCGCCGATGTTGTAATAGGAAAAATCACCGAAGGCCATAGCTACTTTTCCGGCAGCTGCTTCCGGTGCAAACTGGGAAGTATGGATTGCATAGCCGAAGAGTCGGTCAGGCTCACCTGCAGTAAGGGCCGGCTGCCAGAGGTATGCACCGTTGTTATCCTTCAGCTTACGAAGTGCTGCCAGAGTCTTGTCATTGGTGATGAAAGCCGCATTCTTGCGATATGGGCGCTTCAGATTGTAGACAAGATTGATGATATCATCTGCACTGATGGCAGCCGCGGAGGTGGTAGTGCCATACTGACCGCCCTGCTTGGTATCAAAGATACCCATAGGCTTGCCCTTGCCATCACCATTGAGGAACGCATCTTCCTCAGCATTGGCCAGTGCCTTGCCGAAGTTGTCAATGGTATAGCCCTCAAGATTAAAGGCAGCATCATAGAGAAGCTCCTCAGTAACCTTGATAGCCACATGAAGCTTATATGCATCCATCATAATCTGGTCGAAGGTAGCATCACCAAAGGACAGTGCACCGCCCTCCTCAATCCATGCTGCAGCTGGCTTAGTAGCTGCAATGTTAATCTTGTGCTCACCAGAAGTAGTAATCTTGGTAGCAAGGCTGCGCATGATATTTTCCTCGTTCAGCACATCAACGAGGCGCTTATCATACTCTATCGGCACCAGATAACCACCCTGCTGATCATTACCCTCCTGGAGCACATTGCTGATATCACGGAAACGGGTACGCATGGCAGTCAGCATATCCTGCTTGTATTCATCGGTAGCACGGAAACCGCCCAGAGCCTTTGCCTTCTTAGGGTCAGTAACAATAGGCTTAGAAGTAGGCTTATCCAGCTCACGGTCAATAGCAGCCTGACGCTCAAGGCGGTCAATAGCCTTCTTCATTTCAACTACATCGGCTTCCATCTTCTCATAGGTGGCAGCATCTTCAGCGGAGAGCTTGCCATCCTCATCGGTGTGGGTATCCAGGAAGTTCTTTGCATCCTCCCACAGCTTGGCGCGCTTATCATGCAGTTCTAAAATCTTATCCATTTTACATTCCTCCAATCAAATCCAAACGCTTATTAAGTACAGATGCTTCGACACGGTTATCCGGCTCTGGCATCTGCGCTTTTAACTTACTGAGCAGTGAATTGGTGACAGCCGCCCTGGAGAAAATCATCCCCTCTGGCTTGTCATCCTCATCATCACCGTCATACAGAATACTGTCTGCAAAGCCAAGTTCCAGAGCCTTCTGGGCATTCATCCAGGACTCGGCATTCATCATATTGGACAGCTGCTTCCTTGCTGCCATCCGGGCGGTACTGATACACATTCAACGGCAGCCCTGCTACGGCCTCTGCTAAAACTCTTACACAGGCATAAACAGCTGTAACCTGCATAGCAGTTCTGTCATTTACTGCCCGCCCGGATGTGGTCTGCCCCCATAGGAATGGCCAGTGGCTGGATATGAAGTTTATCGGCTTATCTCTCGACTTGAAAAGTTTCGTAAAAAAATTCATATATATTACCTTTCTCATCATTTTACTCTTGAAAAAAATTTCTTTTTTGTTTAGAATAAACATATATAACGGTGGGAAATCCCACTATTATGAATGGAGGAAAATATTATGGAAGCTGCTATAAGAACAAACTATAATGCACATCTTGATTCCAAAAGACGCCTTACGCTAAGAGGTGCCTCTCATGAGTACTACAATGTTAAGGAATATGATAATGGTTTCATTCTTCTTGAGCCTCGTGAGCTTGTAGTTCCTACAGAAATATCCGAAAATACCTTAAAAATGATGGACAACGCTGTAAAAAATATGACTGCGGGAAATGTTTCTGAAGCAATTGATTTGTCGGAGTTCTAATATTATGAAATTTTCTATTCACTTAGGTATTCCTGAAATACTAGCTTTATGGACCAAGCTCAAAAAGGACAATTCTGAAGGCGCAATATCAAAGTCAGATGCTCGGCTCTATAAAAAATGGGGTAAAGCCATGAAATTGCTCGCAGAAGACCCATTTTATCCAAGCTTGAATACCCATGAAATATCTGATCTTACAAAAAGATACGGAGTGAAAGTATGGCAATCTTATTTGGAAAACAAAACCAGTCGTGCCATGCGTATGTACTGGGTATATGGGCCTGACCAGATGGCTATTACCATAATTGGTCTTGAGCCACATCCAGAAGATAAAAAGAACGGTGCTTATGATAAGGTTTCTCTTGCAGATATGCCACCATTACAACAGTAATATCCCACGCTCGTCATATACACTTTCACCATTATTCAGTCCACAGCGGATTGCACGGTCAAGAGCTATTATAGTTGCTACTACACCGTCAATCTTCTCTGTGGATTTTTCTTTGTCGGGCTTTATGTTGCCAGCAG
>CAMCDL010000150.1 GCA_945873565.1 uncultured Selenomonadaceae bacterium
AGTTTTTGAGGTAATTCCATCAGGCAGCACCAGCGGAACCTCCTGTATTATATCAGAGGTTGCTCCAGCAAGTGAAACTGCTTCAGCAGAAACCGAACCTATCTTCTCCAGCAGCTTATCATCACCAGAAATCTCTACGCTTTTCGGGTAGGCTTCTATGCTGCTTATCTCATAGCCGGATGACAAGTCCCCCGTTACAGCAGTACTAACATCAACAGTCTTAACTACTGGGCCAGCAACAACCTTTACCTTATATTCAAGATCTTTAGGCTCAATGGTCACATTCTTGATTTCGTTTCCATCGGCATCTACTGGAGTGGTTATAGCGTATGTACGGAAATCACTTGTCTCATCATTCAGCTTTACATGGGCATTAACATTGACAATTTTATCCACATGAGACTTTGGACCGTATACCGACACCTGATTCTCTGCCGGCTGAAGCTCAGCAGCCACCATACCATCAGCAACCTTGCCAGTAACAATTGTCCGTATCGGAATATATTTGTTGATTAAAGGATCAACATTTACCAGAATTGTTTCATCTGACAGCTCCAAAAGCTCACAGCCTGAAGGAAGAACGGTGTAGACCTTCATAGTATTATCACCCATCTCACAGGATGATAGGTCAACATACGCCTTAAAATCTTCTGCGTTATACATGGCAATCATCGAACGCTGAGCTCTAACCTTCAGCTGCACCTCACCAGTCCTTAGTGTTACCTTGACATTATCCGGCTGATTAGTAACAATGACTGGAACAGTATATGAAGAATTAATTGCCGGATTCTGCTCGTTCATTACCAGAACCCAGAGAACTGCCGCAGCCAGGACTGACAGAATTTTAGCAGGAAGATTATGCTTAAAAGAGTTCATAATCTCATTCATTTTTTCTTCCCCCAATTCTGCAGCATATCCTTAAACTTAAATGAAGCCTTCTGCTCGGTAAAGATAGGACGAATAATTTCCTTCAGGTCATCAGCATTCAGCCTTCTGCGAATACGTCCATTTTCAGCAATTGATATAGTACCAGTTTCCTCGCTGACTACAATTATCAGGGCATCACTCTGCTCCGAAAGGCCTATTGCAGCCCGGTGACGTGTACCAAGCTCCGTACTGAGCCTTCTGTTATCAGTCAATGGCAGCAGGCATCCAGCAGCGATAAGACGCTTGCCACGAATAATAGCAGCACCATCATGCAGTGGTGTCTTGGTTACAAATACATTCTGCAGCAGCGCTGAGGTTACTATAGCATCAATAGGAATACCTGATGCAGCAATATCGTTAAGACCTATTTCCCTTTCAATAGCAATCAGGGCTCCAGTTTTTGTCTTAGACATGGCTGTAACCGCATCGGTAAGCTCAGCCACCATCTTATCCGCTTCCTCATCATTAAGGTATATAATCGGTCCAAGGAAGCGGCCCTGACCTAAGCGTTCCAAAGCTCGTCTAAGCTCCGGCTGGAAAACAATCGGCAATGCTACGAACAGGAAGGTCACACTTTTCTGAAGCACCCAATGTATAACATGAAGCTCCAGAAAATTGCATACAACTGTCAGCACCAGCAACATCAGCAGTCCCTTTAAAAGGGTTATAGCCCTGGTATCCTTTAAAAGTCCGTAAATCTTATATATAATGACTGCAACAATCAGTACATCTATGACATCCAGAGGCCCTACTGTATTAACTATTCCTTGCATATGAACAGATACCGGAAAGGCCTGAAGTAATTCCTGCATACCTATCCCCCAATCAAAAAACATAAAAAAATCTCTAATTAACGAACAACCATATAGAATAATCTTCTATCTAATCAAAAAAAATCCTTGTAAAAATAAAAAAAAATTTTTTAAAAGTGCTATAATGAAATCGTAATATGGATACATGAGGAACAATTTTATGATTATAGATTTTCACACCCATAGCTTCCCAGAGGAAATAGCTGCCAGAGCCATAGCTAAGCTATCAGGACCATCCCACATGGATCCTTATACCGATGGCACTCGCAGTGGCCTCCTCCAGTCAATGAAGGAAGGCGGTATAGGCCTTTCCGTGCTCATGCCAGTAGCCACATCCCCAAGACAAACTACATCCATAAACCGTATCGCTATTGAAACAAACGAGCAGTCTGACAAAACAGGACTTGCATCCTTTGGCGCTGTTCATCCCGATAATACTGATTACAGAATACAGTTGAGGACACTTGCCGAAAACGGTATCAAAGGAATAAAGCTTCACCCTGTATTTCACCAGATTTACTTTGATGATATACGTTATATGAGGATTGTAGACTGCGCAGCTGAAAACAATCTAGCAGTCACCATCCACGGTGGATACGATATAGGCTTTCCAGGCCAGGACTTCGTAACACCGGAGCATATACTGCCTGTTATAAAAGAAGTAGGTCACAAAAAGCTTATTGCCGCACATATGGGAGGATGGAGCTGCTGGAATGAGGCTGAACAGCTGTTGGCCTGCACAGATATATACCTTGACACCTCCTTCAGCCTTATGGAGCTGTACTATCATTCAGGTAAAAGAATTGAGCATTTATCCAATGAAAAATTCTGCCGCATTGTCCGGCACCACGGTGCTGACAAAATACTCTTCGGCAGTGATAGTCCTTGGGTAAGTCAGAAGGCTTCCGTAGAAGCAATCCGTGAAAGTGGCCTGAATGAAAATGAGGTAAAGCTTATTTTAGAGGATAATGCCAAAGCACTCCTAAAATAAATGAAAAATGGGCTGTCGCACTAATAAATTAGTCGGCAGTCCTTTTTGTACAAAAAATAAGAACGCCGTCCCGCAAGACCACGCTCTTGATGTAAAATATAAGTATGCACAAACAAAATACATCGTTATTATTAACGGTGTTATTGTTGTGTTCAAAAATAAATCGACTAACTTTTATGGTTGCAAATAAAGGAATAATCTGCACAAAAATAGGCTGCCGCTTTGATGAAAAACATCAAATGCGACAGCCCCTATAATATATGTTTCTATTTGGTTTTGACCAGCTT
>CAMCDL010000151.1 GCA_945873565.1 uncultured Selenomonadaceae bacterium
AGATTCCTCTACGTCTCGTGGGCTCGGAGATGTGTATAAGAGACAGGATTTGCAGCCTTTCTGGTAAAATGGCGGTTTGATGCGTCCTTCCATTTTCAGCGCACCAGGTTTTTTTTGCCTATTACTGTTTTTGCGGTTTGCGGACTGGCATCAGTGGCTGTTTCGCCTGATCCTGCTTTTAGCTTTTATAATTATTACAACCTTGTCTGTGTTTACATCATCACATATATAATGATTACCCAGAATATCAGGAGTAATGATGACATTAAGAAGCTGGTGAAGGCTCTGGCCTATTCTGCTGTACTGGTGCTGGCCTATGGCCTTTATCAGGTGGTATTCGGTATTGATACAGCTGATATGAAATGGGTGGATGGTAACGCTTTTCCTGAGCTGAAAAAGCGTATTTTCTCCACCTGGGAGAATCCTAATATTTTTGCAGCCTATCTTGATATTCTGATCTGTATTCTGCTGGGTTTTTTTGCCAAGCTGGATGATAGGAAAAACCGGCAGATAATAGGTGCTTTTATTATAGTGGCTGCCTTCTGCCTTGCTATGACCTATGCAAGAGGTGCCTGTCTTGCCATCGCAGTTATTCTGGCCGGCTATGGTATATTGAAGGATAAGCGTATATTGCTGGCTCTGGTGGCTGTCGGGGCAGCAGCTCTTGCCCTTGATCCTGTGCTCATGGAGCGTATGACTAATATGTTCTCAGTGGCTGATACTTCTTCTGAGATGCGAGTGGCTATGTGGGAAAGCACTGTCCAGATGATAATGGATCATCCTGTCCTGGGTATTGGATGGGGAGCCTATTGGATGGTATATCCTGCTTATGATACTTATATTGTTGATGGAAGTGTAACCTTGGTGCATGCACATAATATCTACCTCAACTACATCTGTGAGGTGGGAATACTGGGCGGTATTGCTTATTTTACCTGGCTATTTGGCAGCATGCTGGTTGCTCTTACTACTGATAGGATTTACAATACTCCGATGCTTAATGGACTGATGCTGGGACTCGGATTGGCCCTGGTTTCAGTGGCTCTGAACGGTATTACGGATGATGTGCTGTTTAATATCCCGTCCTCAATGCTTTTGTGGATGCTGTGCGGCCTGATTGTTGTTTTAGACCAGCGTGATTGCTGAGTTTATGGAGGAGTTGCAGATGGAACAGGAGCATAAAAGAAGACCACGATACAGCGGACGTTATCCAAAACGGTTTGAAGAAAAATATAAGGAGCATGATCCTGAAAAATATAGTGATGAGATCGAGCATGTAATTGCTAAGGGAAACACTCCGGCAGGCATGCACATTCCTATCATGGTTAAAGAAATTCTGGAGGTTCTTGATATTAAGCCTGGTGAGCAGGGCTTTGATGGAACCCTGGGATATGGCGGTCATACCAGGGCAATGCTTGATAGGCTGCAGGGAAAGGGGCATCTCTACAGTGGTGATGTCGATAGTATTGAGGAAGCAAAGACTGAGACAAGACTGAGAGCTGCCGGCTATAGTGAGGAACTATGGACTCCTAAGCTGATGAATTTTGCTGATATAGATGTGCTGGCTGATGAGGTGGGAGGCTTTGATTTTGTACTGGCTGATTTAGGTGTGTCATCTATGCAGATTGATAATCCAGCAAGAGGCTTCAGCTTCAAGGCGGATGGCCCTCTGGATTTGAGGCTTGATTCTAAGGCAGGGATAACCGCGGCGGAAAGATTGAAGTCCATAGGTTTTGAAGAGCTTGCATGCATGCTGATAGAGAATTCCGATGAGCCTTATGCTGAGGCGATAGCCAAGCAGATTACCAGCAGTATCAAGCGGGGAATCGCCATAGATACAACTGCTAAGCTCCACCAGCAGGTGAAAAAAGCGCTAGAGCGGGTGAAGCTTTCTCCAGATGACCGTAAGGAAGCTGTTAAGAAATCCAGTGCCAGAACATTTCAGGCCCTTCGTATAGATATTAATCATGAAATGGAGGTCCTGTACCAGTTCATGGAAAAGCTTCCTGGAGCACTTAGAACGGGCGGAAGGGCAGCTGTCCTTACATTCCATTCTGGTGAGGACCGTATTGTAAAGAAGGCATTTCAGGCCCTTTACAGAGCTGGAGATTATAGCGATATTGCCAAAGAGGTTATAAGACCATCCAAGGAAGAATGCTTCCAGAATAGCCGGGCTCATTCAACGAAGCTTCGCTGGGCTATAAAGTAAAATTGAGGTGTTATCATGAAAACAAATAATTTTATCTTCGATCTTGATGGTACCCTGTGGAATACCTCGGAAATTTCAGCTGCAGCCTATAATGATGTGATACAGAAGGATGGACGGTCAAGCCTTCATGTGACAGCCGAGAGAATCCGGGCTGAGTTTGGCAAGCCGATTGGTAAGATAGGTGAGTCGCTGTTTCCGGAGCTTGCTCCTGAAGATCAGAAAGAGCTTATAGAGGCCTGCAGCCGCAATAATGATATATTTGTGGCTAATGACCAGACTGACGTGCTTTATCCTGGCGTGAAGGATACTCTTATCAGGCTTAGCAGAAGCTGCAATATCTATATCGTCAGCAATTGTCTTTCTGGCTATGTAGAGCTTTTTATGGAGAAATATGGTCTTGATAAATATATCAGGGATTTTGGGCATCTCGGCCGGACCGAAAATAGCAAGGATAAAAATATACTTGCTATTATGAAGCGTAATGGTATTAAAGAGGCTGTGTATGTCGGTGATACCATGGGGGATTATGAGGCTGCTATGCTGGCGGGTGTGCCATTTATTTTTGCATCCTACGGATATGGCGATGTATCTATGGCTAAATACAGAGTCAGCAGCTTCAGCGAGCTCCTTGGCTTTGTGAAGTAAGATTCCGAATATTTACGGATGTTTTATTTTCGGGCGTAGGCCTCGTTTTTTTATTGTTTTCTAAATTTATAATGTTTAA
>CAMCDL010000152.1 GCA_945873565.1 uncultured Selenomonadaceae bacterium
ATTCCTCTACGTCTCGTGGGCTCGGAGATGTGTATAAGAGACAGAAGTATACCACATCCAAGCCTAGCTGGGTTCCTGAGGAGCCTAACGAAAAATTTGCCTGCAGTGTCATGGGTGGCATTGAGGGCATAAAGGATACTACGGTCGGTAATATAAATCCTAGGCTGAAGGATGGAACATTTAAGCCGAAAAAGAGGCTTGCTCTCTCTGAGGATGACTATGTTAATGGCGTCCTGAAGGGCGACCGTATAGTGCTTTCCAGGGCTATTACCCTTATTGAAAGCAATAATTCCCGTCATTTTGCCAAGGCTCAGCGTGTGCTGCAGAGGCTTTTACCTCATACAGGAAAGGCACTCCGCATAGGTATCACTGGCGTGCCTGGAGCGGGAAAAAGTACCATCATTGAAGCATTGGGAAATATGCTGTGTGATGCTGGCCATCGAGTAGCCGTATTGTCTATAGATCCAACCAGCTCGGTGACCAAGGGCTCTATCCTGGGCGATAAGACCAGGATGGGGACCCTGTCCCGAAGGACGGAGGCCTTTATCAGGCCTTCGCCAGCTGGCGGGACCTTGGGCGGTGTAGCTAGAAAAAGCCGTGAAACAATGCTCATGTGCGAGGCGGCTGGCTATGATATCATCCTTATCGAGACTGTAGGTGTAGGCCAGTCCGAGACTACAGTACGATCTATGGTTGATTTCTTTATGCTGGTGGTGCTCACCGGTGCAGGCGATGATCTGCAGGGCATTAAGAAGGGTATTATGGAGCTGGCCGATGCTATAGTAATTAATAAGGCTGATGGAGATAATCTCCTGAAGGCCAAGGTGGCAAGAGGCGAGTACGAGCGGATGATAGAATTTATTCGCCCGGCTACCGAGGGATGGCCAACTCATGCCTACCTCTGCTCGGCTTACACAAAATTCGGCTTGCCAGAGCTTTGGAAGGTTATTCAGGCCTTTAAGGAAATGACCAGCGAAAGCGGGGTCTTCCAGAAACGCAGGAACGGACAATTGCTGGAATGGATGCATAGCATGATAGACGAGCATCTCCACAGCTTGTTCTTTGAGGATCCGGTTATTACCGGCAGAATGCCTGAGGTAAAGGGGGCTGTCCTGGATGGCAGCATTTCTCCTACCCAGGCAGTTAAGGAGCTGATCGGTATGTTCGATGTTGAGAGGGCGGCAAAGCGCCAGATTAACATCTTTCATCCGGAGGCAGAATAATGAGGTGAATTGATGTATACCAAAAGGATCTATTTTTCGGGCGGGAGCTTTTATGAGCTGCAGGCTGTGTTCAAGCTTTTGCCTGGTGTAGTAAGAGTTACCGCAGGATATATTAATCCTCATGGTGATTATTCAAACATCTCTTATGAAGCCGTAAAAAATGCTTCTATACATAGTATTTTCGGGGTAGAGGTTGAATTTAATCCGAAGAGGACAGATTTATCTTCATTGCTGGATATTCTTTTTGCAGTTGCTGACCCATACAGTGAGTCAGTGCAGGGGCCGTACGAAGGGCCTATGTACCGATGCGGAGTTTATTATCAGCATGGTGAGGATTTGCCCCAGCTGGAGCTTCATTTCAGCTTTGCTGCAAATCGTGGAAGACCGCCAGCTACCTGCGGGGATGAGATGGTTATTAATGACCCGAATTCCAAGGCGGAGCTGAGACGCCCATTGAAGGCACGGTTGGAAAAGCTGAATAATTTTATACCGGCAGAAGAAGAACATCAGGATTATCTTATGAAGCATCCTGATGAAAATACCTGGGTTGATATAAACAGGTTTAAGGAGCTGCTTAGGCTGGAATAAACAGAGAGGCTGCAGTCCATAGTGAAGGGACTGCAGCCTTCTTGTATATTGAAAACCACGCGATAGTCGCGTGGTTCAATGGAGCTTTAGCTTTAAACAGATAAAAAAATTCCTGATGTGTTAATATTAAATCGTGACCTGCCAGTTACGAAATAAAAATAACACATCAGGAGGGCAATATTATGAATGAAGAACATAATATGCACGCAAAAAGTTTAGCACATACAAAATGGAATTGCAAATACCATTATGGGAAAAAATGAAGGAGCAAAGGAAAAGAAGAAGGAGCTGAATAGCATAGCTTGATTTGCAGTTACTGGCTTTGCATATATTGTATGCCTTGCTAAATAAAAAATCGTGTGCTATAGTGAGAATGTATTAGTATTCTAAAAAGCGTAAGGAGTGATTTACATGATTATGAAAAAGATTACTGGTACTGCTTTAGCTGCTCTGGTCCTTTCAGCAGGTGTATCCTTTGCGGATTTACCAGCAACTGCAGCCGCTTATTCTGAGCATCCTGCTGTAGAAGATGCCTCTGTGCAGATTGATATGCAGACTGCCAAGGAAATTGCCTTGAACCATGCTGGTTACACAGAGAATCAGGTAATTTTCAAGAAGACAAAACTGGATTGGGAGCATGGACAATATATTTATGAAATCGAATTCCTGGTAGGCAATGTAGAGTATGAATATGATATCTCTGCCAGCAGCGGTGCTATCCTTTCCTTTGAGCAGGATTATGACGATTGATTAAAGCTTTCAATGACATGTTTTTGATTTCGTAAAATAGTTTTTGAGAAAGATAATTATAAATGGTAGGTTGTAAAATGAAATTATTAATGACCCGAATTCCAGGGCGGAGCTGAGGCGTCCATTAAAGGCACGGCTGGAAAAGCTGAATAATTTTATACCGGCTGAAGAGGCACATCAGGATTATATATTAATGCATCCCGATGAAAGTACATGGGTAGATATAAGCAGGTTTAAGGAGCTTCTGAGGCTGAAATAGGAGTAATGGCTGCAGTCCCTGGTAAAGGGGCTGCAGCCTTTACTTGTGCGCCCAGCATGGGCGCACTCTAATGGGTGAAAGTCCCTAACCAGCCCTA
>CAMCDL010000153.1 GCA_945873565.1 uncultured Selenomonadaceae bacterium
CATTTTTTTTTTCTCATAAAATGCGACAGCCCCTTCCTGCTTTAACTGACGATTCAATTTTTATAAATTATATATTAATTTTTTCAGACCGTCATTTTTGCTATCTCCTCTAAAAGTTTTTAATCGACCATTATCAGCCCTGCTTTACCACAAGCACCTTATTTATACCGCAGCTTATAAACCAATCAGATGCCAAAGCAGTGATTTCTTCACCAGATACTGCTATTGGTATAGCTGGCGGACAAGCCACAGCAGGAGCAGCACATATACGCCCCAGAGCCTTTCGGGGGCTTACCTCCTCATAGTCTGACAAAATAGCCTCGCGGATGCTCATCCGTACCGGGCACACCGGATATGGTAAGGGCCTGCCCTGCTCCAGGGCAGGCCTTCCCTGAAGGTCCTGGCCGATGAGCTTGAAGGCTTCATCTATGCATCCAAGGTCAGCCTGATTCTCTATGGTAAGCATCAGTACAGCAAACCTGCTATCAGCATATTCGGCTTCAATGTTATAGTCTCTTCTCAGACGCTCTGCCAGCTCATGGCCGCTGATTGCATCTGAGGATACTGTCAGGCGCAATGGATCTGATGGATAAAGCTGCCAGCCATATGACTGAAGCCTATTTCGCAAAGAGTCAAGCTTTTCAATAAACTTTTCAAGCCTTTCCCTATATCCATCTGAGATGTATCTATTGCATAAATCCAGCGACTGCATTATCAGATATGATGGACTAGTAGAGCCAAAGATAGCCATTGCCTGCTTAGCTCTTTCCTGCAAGCCGGCAGGAGCCGAGTCAGAAATATGCAGATAGGCACCTCCAGTAAGTACCGGAAGAGTCTTATGAGCAGAATCTGAACACACATCCGCCCCAAGACTCAGCGGATGCAACGACTCTGGCAGAAAATTCAGATAGGCTCCATGAGCATTATCCACTATAAGCATAACACCACGCTGATGACAGGCCTCGCTGATTCCCTTTATATCAGCCATGGCCCCAAGATAATCAGGGCTTGTGATATACACTGCAGCTGGCATAGAATCCAGCCTGTCTATAGCCACCGCTACATCATCAGCCGTTACCGGCGAGCCGCAGATAGAACCGCTGGATATAGCAGGATAAATCCATTCGGCATGGATATCTAAAAGTGCGCAGCCATACAGAAACGCTTTGTGGACATTCCTTGCTGCCAGAATAACAGGCCTTTCTCCTGAAGTATTTTTAATGCCATAAACAGCTAGATACAGCATGGCTCTGATACACTGACTGGAGCCCTCAGCTGACCACAGAGTACGTCCTGAACCATACAGCTTACTGGTATTATCTTCAGCCTCAGCTATTATTCCTTCAGCATCATACAGCTCATCAGCCCCGGCTATTTCCGTAATATCCAGCTTCTCACAGCCCAGTCCTCCCATGCCCTTATGCCCAGGCATATGGAGACGGACAGAACCGCCCGTTTTATATTTATTTACAAAATCATAAACAGGTGTATTCATACGATTCCTCAATCAGCTTAAAGCCTGCTGCGGATAGCAATAAGCTCTGCTGGTGCTATTGCTCCCTCAAGAGCAGAAAGATGACCTGCATAGAAGGATTCAAGCTCATCACGCATTTCAGACAGCTCACCAGCAAAGGACTTATCTATAGCTTCTTCAAAGGCCTTTTCAAGCCTGATTCTTTCCTGCTCAAGATATTTATCTGCCTCCGCCGACAGAATATCTCCTACAGCCTCTGCCATTACAGCACTTCCGCCCTCCTCGAAGAAAACCCTCGGATTCTTAAAGCTGGCCATCGCCTGAGAAAATTTATTAATAGAAATCTTCTGGAAGGCTGTCTCAAATTCCAGCCCTGCATCCAGCTTAAGCTCCGGTTCTGACAGGGCAATTTCCCTATCTATCTCCTTTAGTCTTGCCAGCAGATTGCTGTGCCACCTCTTGAAGGTCTTCTGGAGGAAATTATCCATTCTCAGGCTGGTTGCCCTAAGCTCCTGGGCAAGGTCAAAGCCAATGTTATCCAGCAGTTGACGCAGGCAATCCTCCAGCATCTGATTGACATTGCCACCAGAACGAATATCAGCTGGATTAAAGGCCTCACGGAAAAAATCTATATATCGCAGGAAGGTCCTCTGCTTCACGTAGAAAATCAGCTCAGACAGCTCCTGCCTCTGGCGCAGGCTGATTTCATGGCTGGTCAGGCCATTAACAATATCAAGAGCATTAGCCTTATGCTCCTTTAAAAGCACTATACGGTGCTTTTTACCAGCCTCATCCTCCTGGCTGGCCTCAATCAGCTCATCAACCAGCTTCAGACACCTGTCATATTCTTGACGAGCTGCATCCAGCACAATACCAGTAAGATCATTGAATACAAAGCTGTAAAAGTCCTTTTCAAAGGGATACTGCTTCGTTTCTCCCTCCAGCTTTTCCTTCAGTATCTGCTGGCTGGATAATGGATGAAGCTGCGGCTTTCTAACACCATACTTCTTCATCTGCTGCCGCACATATTCCAGAACACCATCTGCCTCCTCCTGGTTTTCGGCCAGGTCTATAGCATTCACAATAAAGAACATCTTGTCAAGCTGGAAAGCATCCTTTACCCTTCCCAGCTGAATTAAGAATTCTCTGTCAGCCCTGGAAAAAGCATGGTTATAGTATGTTACAAAAAGCACCACATCAGACTGCCTGATAAAGCTGAAGGACATATCAGTGTGACGGGCATTTATAGAATCAGCCCCTGGCGTATCCACCAGGGTTATTCCCTGCCTGGTAAACGAACAATCATAATAAACTTCAATCCATTCAACAAAGCAGGATTTATCCTCCTCAGCTGCATAAGCAGCAAAGTCATCAAGCCCCTTAGTCTGTCTCTTATACACATCTCCGAGCCCACGAGACGTAGAGGAATCTCG
>CAMCDL010000154.1 GCA_945873565.1 uncultured Selenomonadaceae bacterium
AGCGATAACACCAAGAATAATGCACGCCATCAGCAGGCAACCATCAATAAACAAAACCGCCTGTTTTTTCAGACTCATAATAAATAACGCCTCTTTTCCGATAAACCCTATCTTTTCTAAAAACCTTTCAAAACGCTTACCGATTGTGTACATTCTATATTATCAGCCTGTTTTCCTGATTATAAAAGCCTATATGAAATAATAATTTAGTTTTGTCAACTGATATTATTATTTCCTTAATTTTCTAATTTACTTTATTGTATTTTCCTGCTATATTTATAGTATAAACCCATTAACATATGTAATCAGTGGGTATTATCAAAACAATGGAGGATCAGCCAATGATTTCAACTAAGGGACGCTATGCTATAAGGCTAATAATTGATGTAGCAGAAAACAGCAACGGTTCGCCAGTTACTTTAGATGCCATAGCCACCAGACAGGGTATTTCCAAGAAATATCTTGAAAGCATTGTAAAGCTTCTGGTTACTGGAAAGCTTGTAAAAGGAACCAGCGGAAAGGGAGGCGGCTACTCACTCACCAAGCTGCCTGAGGAATATCACATCCTTGATATCCTTGAGCTGACAGAAGGCTCGCTATCTAGTGTTGCCTGCCTTGAAAATGGTGCAGAAAAATGTCCATTTGAAGCAAAATGCAAAACTGTTTCTATGTGGAAGGGTTACAATAATTTAACCAGGGATTACTTTTCAAGGATTACTATTAAGGACCTGCTTTAAGCAGGTCCTTATATTTTGATAATTTTATGGGAACACCTCAGCCATTCCCTGCAAAGAGAAAAATATAAAAGGGACGACCATCGCCGTCCCTTGCAAAGATGCAATATTTCAACAAAAATCAATCCTGGAAAAGAGGGGTAGATAGATAACGATCACCTGTATCAGGCAGTAACACTACAATATTCTTGCCCTCATTTTCAGGTCTCTTAGCCAGCTCCACAGCAGCCTTTATTGCTGCACCAGAGGAAATACCTACCAGCACGCCTTCCTTCTTGGCAAACAGCTTGCCATAAGCAAAAGCATCATCATTTTCCACAGCTATAATCTCATCATAAATATCAGTATTAAGCACCTTTGGAATGAATCCCGCGCCAATCCCCTGAATCTTATGAGCACCAGCCTGACCTTTAGAGAGAACCGGAGATGTTGCTGGCTCAACTGCTACAATCTTTACCTCAGGCTTCTTTGACTTCAGAAACTCGCCAACACCTGTAACAGTTCCCCCTGTGCCAACACCAGCCACAAAAATATCTACAAGTCCATCAGTATCTTTCCAGATCTCTGGTCCAGTAGTATCAAAATGAGCCTTAGGATTAGCAGGGTTTACAAACTGACCAGCAATAAATGAACCAGGTATTTCCTTTACCAGTTCCTCAGCCTTGGAAATTGCGCCCTTCATCCCCTTAGCACCTTCAGAAAGGATAAGCTCTGCACCATAAGCCTGAATCAGTGCTCTTCTTTCAACGCTCATGGTATCTGGCATTACAATAATGATTCTATAGCCTCTTGCTGCAGCAACAGCTGCCAGGCCAATACCAGTATTACCGCTGGTAGGCTCAATGATAACAGAATCTTTTGTAAGCTTTCCACTGGCCTCAGCTTCCTCAATAATAGACTTTGCTACTCTATCCTTTACAGAACCAGCGGGATTTAAATACTCCAGCTTAGCATAGATATGAGCCTTAAGGCCTTCCTCTTTTTCAATATGTGACAGCTCAAGCAGCGGAGTACCACCAATAAGCTCATCCGCGGATTTAAAAATTCTTGCCATAATAACATCTCCCTCGCTTCTATCGCCTACTTTTTTAGTAGGTGATTATAAGATAGCATCATATGCCTATCTTGTCAATAGGTAATTCAGAATTTTCTAAAAAAAAACCGCATATTGCTAAAGCAATAAACAGTTTTCTATAGAGTATTAATTTTTAAATTTGCAGATTCCCTGCGTCATCGTACCCATAGGACAGAAGCTGCACCAGGTCCTTGGCTTATAAATAAGCATAGCAATAAGCCCCAAAAGGAGCGATGTCAGCATCAAGCTATAGAATCCGAAACTATACTGTGCCACCCAATCCGGAACCCCTCCTGCTGTATAGGCCCACTCCCAAGGAACCTGAAAGGACCAGAATAATGTTACCATCTGCTGAAAATCACCTGCACCGCTAGCCACAAGCCAGGTCTGCATTACTACATTTCCAAACATGGTTAAAAAGAAAATCATAAAGCCATAACGGAAAATACTGCTATACATCCAGGCTGGTGTCACCACGTTTCTTGAAAGCTTATACTGCCCGCCCAGCTTTAAAAACAGCTGACCTCTTGCACAGAGACGATTACAGAAATACTTGCTGCCACCAAAAATTGCAAATGCCAGCGGCAGCATAAAATCTATCATGCCAAGCCAGGCAAAAATAATATTGAAAAAGCTCAGTGAAAAATAGATTATTGCCCATATCCAGATATAATCATACCAGTGCTTGCCTTTTTTCATACAGCCTCCTCCCTAATCTTTATACTAATGCATCCAATAGGGCAATTTCTCTCACAGATACCACAGCCTACACATCTTTCCCCGACAGGCCTTGCATAGCAGCCTTTATAAATCTCCATTGCCTCAAAAGGACAGACTGCAAAGCAGGTACCACATGCCACGCAGGAGTCTGCATTAACCACTGCCAGCCGGCGTTTCTTAGTTTTATCAGTCACTGCTTCAATATCCCTCCTCAGTTTTCCAATCCAGATTAATGGTCTAATTATACCTCATAAAATTGATAATAATCTGAAAAGGACATAATGCGTATCAATCATTTTTATCTGCTTCTCTGCCCCTAGGACTCCTGCCTGCATCAGCACCTTCAAATTCCAA
>CAMCDL010000155.1 GCA_945873565.1 uncultured Selenomonadaceae bacterium
ATTCCTCTACGTCTCGTGGGCTCGGAGATGTGTATAAGAGACAGGTTCTTATGGAACAGGGCTATGAGGTGATTGGGGTTACCATGAGCCTTGGCGAGGCGTCAAGGCAGGCTGTAGAGGATGCTAAGATTGTAGCGGAATCCCTGGGGATTGAGCACTATGTAGCCGATTTTGAGACATTATTCAAGGAAACGGTTATTGGCAGTTTTCTTAGTGAGTATGCTGCGGGCAGAACTCCTAACCCATGTGTTATTTGTAATGAGCATGTCAAATTCGGTGGACTTATAAGGTTTATGCACAAACTGGGTTGTGATTACATGGCTACTGGTCATTATGCCAGGGTTATTTATGATAATCATCGTGGGCGGTATGCTATTCAGAAGGGAAGGGACGAGCACAAGGACCAGTCATATATGCTCTACCGCCTTGGTCAGGATATTCTTAAGCATCTGCTTCTTCCTTTAGGAAATTTTACTAAGCAGGACACTAGACAGCTGTCTAGAGAGAAGGGATTGCCAGTAGCAGAAAAGCCGGAAAGCCAGGATATATGCTTTATTCAGGACAATGATTACAAGCGGTTTATTAAAGAGAATAATCCGGGATGCCTGAAGCCTGGTGAAATTACGGATATATCAGGCAGGATTCTTGGGAGGCATGACGGATTGCCGCTTTATACCATCGGGCAACGCAAGGGCATGGGGATTGCTGCGGCTGAACCGCTGTACGTGGCAAGGCTGGATACAGAGGAAAATCGTGTTATTGCAGGGACCGCAGCTGAGCTTTTTTCCAGCAGTTTTACTGCCAGCGGCGTAAAATGGCAGCTGCTAGATAATCCAGGAGAGGCCTTTGAGGCTGATATAAAGGTCAGGTATGGTAACAGGATGACAGCAGGCAGAGTAAATCCTCTGGGACATAATAGGGTCAGGGTAGAGCTTGATACCCCGGTCAGGGCTATAACACCAGGACAATCAGCAGTATTTTACATTGGAGATTTGCTCGCTGGTGGTGGATTTATTGATTAAAAGTACACAGATAGAGGACAAGTTGCTTGACGGAGGGCCTTATAGATAATAAAATTATAGTAGATATAATATATAGCTACATAGCTACATAGCTACATAGCTACATAGCGTAAGGACGTATCTTTCATTGCTTGGAGGGCGATGACTATGCGGGGAATGTTTGACATAGTGGGACCTGTGATGATAGGGCCATCAAGCTCTCATACTGCCGGAGCGGTAAGGCTGGGGCTGATGGCAGGGAAAATTCTTGGTGAACAGCCAGTAAAGGCGGAAATTAAGCTGCATGGTTCGTTTGCTCAGACCTACCGCGGACACGGAACAGATCGTGCCCTGATTGCAGGTATTCTTGGTTTTCAGCCAGACGATGAGCGTATAAGAAACAGTATGGATATTGCCCGAGAAAGAGGAATGAATTTTTCCTTTTCTAAAGTGGAGATTTTTGAGGCTCATCCTAATACTGCCATTATAGAGCTTACTGGCGTATCAGGTCGCAGGACTGTGGTGACTGGAGCCTCTATCGGCGGCGGTAATATTAATATTCTTAATATTGACGGCTTTGAGGTTAACCTTTCTGGACAGTACCCAGCTATGCTGGTGATTCATAGGGATGTTCCTGGAGTAATTAATAAGGTTACCTGGGCCTTGTCCCGTTTTGAGATAAATATTGCTTTTATGAGGCTGTCCAGGAAAAGCCGGGGGGAAGAGGCCCTGATGCTGCTAGAGACTGATGAGAATGTTCCTGAGGAAGTGGTAGAGGAATGTAAGCAGGTGCATAATGTGTCTGATGTGTTTACTGTTCCATCTATCTGAGGCTAGGGAGGTCTGTTCGTGATTAATTTTAATACAGTGGCAGAGCTTATTGAGTTGGCCAATAAGGGCAATTGCAGGATACATGATATTGTCCTGCAGCGAGAGGTAGAGTTATCACGCCGGTCTGAAGAAAGCATCCGGGAGGAGATGGCCCATAGCTGGAAGGTCATGCAGGAATCTATAAAAAAGGGCCTTGATAGCCGTGATAAGTCTATAAGCGGTCTTACCGGCGGAAATGCAGTAAAGCTGAAAGCCTTTATAAAGCAGGGGTATACCGGTGAAAGTGCTATGATGGGAGCAGCTGCAGCTGTGGCTGTCAGTGAGGTTAATGCATCTATGGGCAGGGTAGTGGCGTGTCCTACTGCCGGCTCATGCGGTATTCTTCCAGCAGCTATGTATGTGGCATTTCAAAAGCAGGAATGCAATGATAATGACATTGTGAATGCTCTGCTTACGGCCTCAGGTATCGGCATGGTAGTGGAAAAGAATGCTTCGATTGCTGGTGCCTATGGCGGCTGTCAGGCTGAGTGCGGTACCGCAGCAGGTATGGCGGCAGCGGCTCTGGTAGAGCTGGCTGGCGGAACACCAGAGCAGGTTGGCAATGCTGTTGCTCTGGCAATAAAGAATCTGCTGGGACTGGCATGCGATCCAGTAGCTGGACTTGTAGAAGTGCCATGCGTGAAGCGAAATGGCTTTGAGGCAGTACATGCTATGCTGGCAGCAGATATGACATTAGCTGGTGTAAAATCAGTTATTCCAGTGGATGAGGTCATTGAGGCAATGAATCAGATTGGCAAAATGATGCCAACTGCCCTTAAAGAAACGGCAGAGGGCGGTCTGGCGGTGACAGAAACTGGCTTGCGTCTGGCGAAGAAGATTTTTTCATAAGCTGGACTGATTAATTATTGTTTCTTTGCGGTGGACTGGTAAGGCTATGGGACACTGCACAATATATTAT
>CAMCDL010000156.1 GCA_945873565.1 uncultured Selenomonadaceae bacterium
TTGAGGATAACTGGGAGTCCCCTACCCTGGGCGCTTGGGGCCTGGGCTGGGAGGTTTGGCTGGATGGCATGGAGATCACCCAGTTTACCTATTTCCAGCAGGTGGGTAGCCAGGATATCAAGCCTACTGCAGTAGAGATTACCTACGGTCTGGAGCGCCTTGCTATGTATATCCAGGGCGTTGAGAATGTTTATGATATTCAGTGGACCGCTGACTATACCTATGGTGATGTTTTCCATCAGAATGAGTTTGAGCAGTCTACCTATTCCTTCGACCTCTCTGATGCAGATCTTCTCTTTGATCTGTTTGACAAGTATGAGAAGGAAGCTGTACGCGTTATCGAGAAGGGCTATGTACATCCTGCCTATGACTATGTACTGAAGTGCTCTCATTCCTTCAACCTGCTGGATGCTCGCGGTGCTATTTCCGTTTCTGAGCGTGCAGCTTTTATCGGCCGTGTTAGAAAGCTGGCCCGCATGTGCGCTGTCTGCTATTTAAAGCAGCGTGAGGAGCTGGGCTATCCAATGCTGGGAAAGGGGAAGAAGGCATAATGAGCAAGACTTTATTATTAGAAATCGGTACTGAGGAAATTCCTGCATATGCTATGCCTGGTATCATAGCTCAGCTGAAGGAGAATGCTGAGAAGACCTTTGCCGGCCTGCGTATTGCATTTGATAGCGTAAAGACCATGGGCACCCCTCGCCGTGTTGCTCTCATCGTTGAGGGCCTGGCTGAGGAGCAGGCTGACCTTTCCAAGGAAAACCGCGGCCCTGCTGTAAATATTGCTTTTGATGCTGATGGCAAGCCTACCAAGGCTGCTGAGGGCTTTGCCCGCGGCCAGAAGATTGCTGCTTCTGAGCTGGTTGTGAAGGATGGCTATGTATACGCTATGGTTCATGAGGCTGGTGCAAAGACTGCTGACCTTCTGAGCGATACCTTAAAGGGCCTGGTTGATGGCCTGAATTTCCCAAACAATATGCATTGGGCAAATCTTGATTATAAGTTTATCCGTCCTCTCCGCTGGCTGGTTGGCCTTTATGGCGAGGATGTGGTTGAGTTTGAGACTGCTGCAGTAAAGAGCGGCCGTGTTTCTCGCGGTCATCGCTTCCTGTCTGAGGGCGATTTCGAGATTGCCAGCGCTGATGCCTATGAGAAGACCTGTGAGGAGCAGTTCATTGTTGTAGATCATAACAAGCGCCGTGCTATTATCCGTCAGCAGATTGAGGAGCTGGCAGAGTCCAAGGGCGGCAAGGCTCAGATCGAGGAGGGCCTCTTAGAGGAGGTTCTGTATCTGGTAGAGTATCCTACTGCTCTCTGCGGTACCATCGATGACAAGTATCTGAAACTGCCTGCTGAGGCTGTTATTACCCCGATGCGTGATCATCAGCGTTATTTCCCAGTGCTGAAGGATGGCAAGCTGATGCCTCTCTTCATCACCATCAGAAATGGCGGCAAGGATTTCCTGGATGTTGTTCAGCATGGTAATGAGCGCGTGCTGCGTGCCCGTCTTGAGGATGCTCAGTTCTTCTTTGATGAGGATAGAAAGAAGTCTCTGGAGGCTCATGGCGACAAGCTGAAGACTGTTGTGTTCCAGGAGGGCCTGGGCACCATTGCTGACAAGGCTGTACGTCTTGAGGCTCTGGCTGGCTATATTGCTGATGAGCTGGCTGTGTCTGCTGAGGATAAGAAGGACGCTATGCGTGCTGCCAAGCTGGCTAAGGCTGACCTGGTTACTGGTATGGTTTGCGAGTTTACCGAGCTGCAGGGCATCATGGGTCGCGAGTATGCAAAGCTTGATGGTGAGACTGCTGCTGTTGCTCAGGCTATCGACGAACACTACATGCCAAGGTTTGCTGGCGATGCTCAGCCTGCAAGTGTTGCTGGCCGTATCGTTTCCCTGGCTGACAAGATTGATAATATCGTGGCTACCTTCAGCCGCGGTCTGATTCCTACCGGCTCCCAGGATCCATTTGCTCTGCGCCGTCAGGCTCTGGGCATGGTAAATATGCTGGTTGAGGCAAAGTATCATGTTTCTCTCTCCGGCCTTGTTGCAAAGGCTATGGAGCTCCTGAAGCTGGCTGATGCTGAGGCTCAGGCTAAGATGCAGGCTGATGTGGCTGATTTCATGAAGCTGCGTCTTAAGAATGTTCTTTCCGATGCTGGTATCCGCTATGATGTTGTGGATGCAGTTTTCGTTGATGTGGATGATATCTATGCTGTTACCGTAAGAGCAGCTGCTGTAGCTGAGGCTATGAAGCAGGAGGATATCGAGGCTGTTGTTCAGGCCTTCAACCGTGCTGGCAATATTTCCAGAAAGGCTGATACCGCAGCTGAGATTAATGCCGAGCTCTTTAAGGATGCAGCTGAGGGCGTTCTCTTTGATGAGTTCAAGCTGGCAAAGGCTAAGGCTGAGAATGCTGTAAAGGCTCAGGATTATGCTGCTGCTATTGTAGAGCTTTCCAAGCTGGCAGCGCCTATCGATGGCTTCTTTGATTCTGTAATGGTTATGGATAAGGATGAGGCAGTGAAGAATAATCGTCTGGCTCTTCTGAAGGCTGTTGATGGTCTTATTTCCAAGGTTGCAGATTTCAGCAAGATTGTGTTGGCGTAAAAAAACGGGTCGACCACCGTCGACCCCTACAGGCCGGCGGTGATGATTCCGCGACTATTTGCATAAAAACCTGTCTCTTATACACATCTGACGCTGCCGACGATATGCAGTGTGT
>CAMCDL010000157.1 GCA_945873565.1 uncultured Selenomonadaceae bacterium
TTTAGAAATTGTAGGGGTCGACGGTGTGATTTAGAAATTGTAGGGGTCGACGGTGGTCGACCCTTGATTAAAAAAGGACCGCATCTGCGGTCCTTTTTGCATATCAATTAATTTTTTAGAATTCCTCGACATCCTTCTGATAAGCAGGCTTTTCAACGCTGCCAAGATAATGTGTTACAAACTGCCTTGCGCTGCGGCCACTTCGGCCTGAGTGCTCCAGATTCCAGCGGTGGCCCAGTACTCTCAGCTCGTCACGCTCGATATTGTAGCCTTCCATTCGGAGATAGTGATCAATGATATCGAGATATTCATCCTGTGTAGGCTCCAGATAGGTAATAACCAGGCCAAAACGGTCTGCAAGGGATATGGTTTCATTTATACTGTCATTGCGGAACAGCTCGTCCTGACCGTCCTGCCTATCCCGCCAGGTTTCTCTTATAAGATGACGTCTGTTGGAGGTGGCATAGATAAGTACATTTTCTGGACGGGATTCAACACCGCCTTCAATGGCTGATTTTAAATATTTGTATTCGCTATCAGATTCCTCGAAGGATAAATCATCGAAGAAGATAATAAATCGCTTGCTGGCATATTTTCTCAGAAGAGACATGATAACAGGCAGATCTGTAAGCTGAGATTTTGTCATCTGAACGAGTCTCAGCCCCTGGGTATAATATGCTTTTGCCAGAGCCTTGACACCGGAGGATTTACCAGTACCACGAGATCCCACCAGCAGGACATTATTTGCTGGTCGCTTATTTATAAAGGCTTCTGTATTGGCAATAAGCTGATCCTTCTGGCGCTTATAGCCGATAATGTCTGCGAAATCCATAGCTTCAAAGTGACGGATGCCACGAAGACGCTTGCTTTTTTCATCCCAGCTGAATGCTTGGGATGAGGCTATTTCACCATAGCCATATCTGCTGTAGAAGGAAAGAAAGGCATCGGTTATTTCCTCAGGAGAGGTTTTTGTGCCTAGCTCCTGTTCCAGAAAGGCAGTTGCCTCAAGGGTGTGGGGCAGAGTAGGCTGATAATCGTCTAGCAGGGAAACTGGTACAAGCTGGCTTGCTTTCTGGTTGAAAGCTGGCAGCAGTATAGTCATGTCGCTGACAAAGGCCTTCTTAAGAGAGGCTCCGATAGCTCCTTGAGAAGCTTCTGTCATCTGGGCTGCAAGACTACCCTCCTGACTGAGGAGGTGAAGGATAAGGGCACGGATAAGGTTGCCGCTCCAGCCCTCCTGCTCAGCCATCTCAATCAGGTCACTGGAAAAATCTGCTACAGCAGATATATCATCAGTATTTTCCAGAACGTGGGCAAGCTTCTGGATGATAGGCTTCTGCAGGATACTGCGGCATACTATCAGCTTTTCTAGATACAAGGTTTTCATTAAGTATAATCTCCTTAACCGGCCCTTGAGCATATCAGAAATGAAGATTATTTCTGATTCGTTCAACGGCCTCGATAGTTTTTTCTCTATTTCCGAAGGCAGTGAGGCGGAAGTAGCCTTCACCGCATGGGCCAAAGCCAGCACCAGGGGTACCAACAATATTTACTTCATTGAGAAGTTTATCGAAAAAGTCCCAGGATGGCATGTTATCTGGTGTCTTAAGCCAGATATATGGAGCATTTACTCCTCCAAAGGCAGTAACACCTGCAGCGGTTAAACCTTCACGGATTATGCGGGCGTTTTCCATGTAATAGCTGATGATTTCCTTTACCTGCTGCTTGCCCTCAGGAGTATAAATGGCCTCAGCACCGCGCTGAATAATATAGGCTGTGCCATTAAATTTTGTAGTATGGCGGCGGTTCCAGAGCGGGTTGAGGGCTTGGCGGCTGCCATCGGCAGTTTTACCCATAACAGTTTTTGGTAGTACAATATAGCCGCAGCGTGTACCGGTAAAGCCAGCAGTCTTGGAGAAGGAACGGAACTCGATAGCTACATCATGGGCCCCTTCAATCTCAAATATAGTGCGTGGAACATCTTCATCAGTGATATACGCATTATAGGCTGCATCAAACAGAATGACGCTTTCATTCTCCCGAGCATAATCAACCCATACCTTAAGCTGCTCCCGGTTAAGGGTCGTACCAGTAGGATTGTTAGGGCAGCATAGATAAATAAGATCGGGACGCTCTTCAGGGAGTTCAGGGCAAAAATTATTTTCAGCATTGCATGAAAGGTATGTAACTCCAGCATAGTGCCCATCCTCAGCTAAAAGTCCGGTGCGGCCTGCCATTACATTGGTATCAAGATATACTGGATATACAGGATCAGTAATAGCTATGCGGTTATCTACAGAAAAAATTTCCTGGATATTACCGCAGTCACTCTTAGCACCATCAGATATAAAGATTTCATCATTTTCGATGCCCAGCCCCTTGTAATTGTTTTCAATAATTTTTTCTATCAGGAAGCTGTAGCCCTGTTCTGGACCGTATCCACGGAAGGTGCTGGAACAAGCCATTTCATCTACGGCCTTATGCATTGCCTCTATGCAGGCCTTTGGCAATGGCTGGGTCACATCACCAATGCCAAGGGAAATCACATCAGCTTCGGGATGGGCTTCCTTATATGCTGCAGTACGATGAGCAGTTTCACGGAAAAGATAGCTGCCAGCCAGCTTAAGATAGTTTTCATTAATTTTAGCCATTTTATGTTACCTCCTATACCAGCAGCAGATTGCTGCACATATATTACTAT
>CAMCDL010000158.1 GCA_945873565.1 uncultured Selenomonadaceae bacterium
ACACACTGCATATCGTCGGCAGCGTCAGATGTGTATAAGAGACAGTCTCTATACGTTTCATATACAGCTTCCTATCCATAAGCGAAGACCCCTTTATATCAGAAGATAATCCTTCATGATATGACCAGAGCCTCTTTCTATCCCGGGCAAGGTCTATTACCTTGGAAATATACTCCAGACGACTGAAGGCAATAAGCTCCTCATGTCCAGCTGCACTGAGAATTGAGGAAGATAGCCTTGAGCCATGCCTGGTTCCGTATAGAGCAATAACCGGCACCCCCATGGCAAGGGCCTGGCATACAGTTCCTCCTCCAGTGTAAGGAAATGTGTCCAGAGCTATATCTATGCCGTTATACTCCATCAGGTAATCATCACTGGCCAGCTCTGCCCTGATTCTATCCATTGGCATCGAAGCAGCTTCTAATCTATTTAATATGGCTGCTCTTCTCGACTCAATAGCTGTGGTGTCCTTCAGAATGAGTCTGGCTTCTGGCAGTTCTATCATAATATCCTTCCAGACGGTCAGCACATCCTCATTCAGCTTATCAAAATTGCTGAAGCTTCCTAATACCACATCTTCCCTATGCCTAAACGGCTTCACTTCCGGCAGTCCCTTCAATGGAGCATAACACATATGGCAGCCGCCTAATCGGATAACATCCTCCGTATAGGCTGCTTCATCTCCAGGCAGACAGCAGGTTTCATCTGATAAATAAAAATCCATAGCCCTGAGACCTGTACTGTTAATCCAGCCAATAGCAGATAACTGAATAGGTGCAGGTCTGAAAGATGCAATCATCAGAGTCAGGCCCCCGTGGGTATGTCCACAGAGGTCTACAAGGATATCAATGCTATCCTCCCTGATAAGCTGCGCCGTGTCCTGTGGGGCCCACTGGTATGCATTGCGCCACGAAACCGGCGCATTTCTCAGCAATTCATTCTCAGACTCAGGTGATGTTAAGGAATATACAAACACCTCAAAACTGTCCTTGTCATAATCCTCAATGAAGGGACGAATAAAATCAGCCATTATGTGCTGGCGAAAATCAGCAGATAAATATCCTATCCTTATTTTTTTCCCCTTGATACTCCTGCTCTCTCTATACGTTTCCACTGGGCACATCTTGCCATAAAGTACAAGCTGCCTGGCAATATCCTCATCAGATACCCTGGGCAGGTAATGCAAGCAGAACAGATAGCTGCTGAAATGTGTCAGCTGAGTTCTTAGCAGCTTGTCTGACTGGGCAGCCAGCCAATAAGCTTGAGCAGCCTTATACATATCTGAAGAAAGAAAGGCTTTAGCACCAGCCAGCTCATAATCATGAAATTCATCGTTCATATCAGGCCCTCAGTGTAAATACCGCAATTTCAGGAGGACAACCTATTCTAATAGGAAACCAGCTTCCATTTCCTGAATGAACATACCCCATAGTGGTGCCAACCTGATACATCCCGCGACGATATTTGAATCCTCCTGGCACCAGAGGAATTCCCATAATACCAATCTGACAGCCATGCGTATGCCCTGTGAGCACCAGCTCAGCCCCATATTCAGCGCCATTATCGATAAAATCAGGATGGTGAGCCAGGAGAACCTTTACCGCATTATCAGGCAGATTTGCCATAGCCTTTTCAGTATACAAATCCTTTAAAGAGTCAAACTGCTCCTTAACAATAGGGTAATCAGCCCCAGCTAGATATAATGGTCTTGCTCCATCAGCAACAAGCTGATTGCTATTACATAAAAGCTTAATATCGGTAGTGCTAAGTGCAATATCTATAAGCTGAATGTTTCTTATATACTCATGATTTCCCCAGCAAAAGAAAATCCCCTTTGGAAACCTGCCAACATACTCATTAACAATTTTAGCCGCCTGAAAATTCTGTTTCTCATCATCAAATAAATCACCAGTAATCGCCAGCAGATCAGCTCCAGTTGCAGCAGCCTGGTCCATCAGCCTTCTAAGCTTATCAAGGTTGAAGAAAGGTCCGAGATGCACATCACTTAACTGCGCTATTGAAAAGCCATTCAGATTATCTGCACCAGGACAAGAAATATCATAATTTCTGACAATGGTTGCATCCCTTTCATACAGACCGCCATAAAGACTAAGGGCACCGGAAACAACAGGAAAAGCAGCTGCTCCCTTTACAAGAGTTCTCTTGCTCTTATCCGTGGGAATCCCCCTGAGCCTCCTATTAAGCTTGCGTACAGCCAAAGCAATAATCATAAAAAAGGAAAAGATTACCTGTGTCATAAAGAAAATACTGATAACCTGAAGCAGCATGCCAATAATCTCATTATCACGGAATATACTATACCCCAATGCCATACCAAATATGCAGATAACATCAAACACCAGAAGGGGCCTTGAAATCTGATTGCATACCTTTTCACTAAAAGCATAAGGCATCATATTATTGGTAATAATAGTTATTAGAGTTAAAATTAGAAACAGCATTACAAAAAAAAGCATAACCATATTTCATCACCTCAGACATATTGTAACAAAAAAAATGAAAAATACCTAAAAAAACCAGGCATCAGCCTGGTTAAATATCAATGGTGCGGTCGAGTGGATTTGAACCACCACGGGGTCAACCCCCACTAGCGCCTGAAGCTAGCGCGTCTGCCGTTTCGCCACGACCGCA
>CAMCDL010000159.1 GCA_945873565.1 uncultured Selenomonadaceae bacterium
AGCATCTGACTCTTAATCAGCAGGTTCGGAGTTCGAGTCTCCGGTGGGTCACCATCTGACATTTTCAAAGCTTGTCTTTGTTTTATATTTATGACTCACTAGCTCAATTGGTAGAGCATCTGACTCTTAATCAGCAGGTTCGGAGTTCGAGTCTCCGGTGGGTCACCATTGAAAATTTCCGTATAGGACATGATTGTCACTATACGGTTTTTTATTATATACTCTGGGTTTTGGATGTAATAGTGGAAAGGATGATTGCTATGCGTATTCTGCTTGCTAATGATGATGGTGTTGAGGCACCAGGAATAGAGGCTCTGGTAAAGGCACTGTATAAGGAGCATGAGGTTATCGTTTCTGCTCCTGCCCAGCAGCAGAGCGGTATGTCTCACGCCATGACCCTTGGCAGGAGATTATATATTGAATGTTATCAGCCTTTTATGGATAAATATGGTGTAAGGGCTTGGCGTGTTTATGGTACTCCGACTGACAGTGTGAAGGCTTATCTGGAAGGCATTAATGAGGCTAAGCCTGATGTAGTAATTTCAGGAATTAATGATTGCCACAATCTTGGTACCGATAATATATATTCAGGTACTGTAGGAGCTGCCGTTGAGGGGTTCTTTCATAATATTCCGTCCATGGCTATCTCCTTTAATAAAAGAGGAGATATTTCCCTTGATGCAGTGGCTGCAGAGGTAGCTGCCCGCCTGGAAAAGCTGATAGGCCAGTCTGATGTGCCTCAGGTGCTGAATATTAATTTCCCGAATGAACTTAAAGATAAGAGCTTTGTCTGGAAATGGGCAGCTATCGGCCGCCGGATTTATACCAATGCTTATAATCTAGTAAGGGATGATGATGGACGAACCTATTATCTGGTTGAAGGAATTCCTGTAGATGATGAAAGTAATCAGGATAGTGATATCATGCTTTTAAAAAGAGGCTTTGTTACCGTGACACCGCTTATGCTGGACTCGGATGATAAAAGCTTTCTGGCATCACACCATGGCATGGAGCTTTCTTTATAAGTATTATTGTCACCATATTGCTAAAATGGTAAAATAAAAATAATGTTTAATTCAAAATAATGTTTAAATCAAATGGAGGTTACGATATGAAGTCTGTAATAAAGGATATTTCTTTAGCACCATCTGGTCATGATAAAATCAATTGGGTTAAGAATTTTATGCCTGTAATGGCAGCAATAGACAAAGAGTATAGCGTATCTAAGCCTTTCACTGGACGTCGTATGGTTATGACCATGCACCTTGAGGCAAAGACTGCTTATCTGGCACTGGTTCTTAAAAATGCTGGTGCAGAGGTTATTGCTACCGCTTCCAATCCTCTGTCTACTCAGGATGATGTCTGTGCAGCTCTGGCTGAGGAGGGCATTACCGTGTTTGCTCATCATGGCTGTACTATGGAAGAGTATGATAAGTATATTGATATGGCTCTGGATACCGAGCCAGACATTATCATGGATGATGGCGGCGACCTTATTTACCGTCTTCATAATGAGCGCCGTGAGCTGCTGCCAAAGATTATCGGCGGTTCTGAGGAAACTACCACTGGTGTTATCCGTGATAAGGCCCTGGAGGCTTCCGGCAAGCTGGAATTCCCTATGATGGCAGCAAATGATGCATATTGCAAGTATCTCTTTGACAACCGCTATGGTACCGGTCAGTCTACCTGGGAGGGTATCATGCGCGCTACCAATCTGGTTATTGCTGGAAAGAATGTAGTTATTGCCGGTTATGGCTGGTGCGGCAAGGGCGGTGCTATGCGTGCCAAGGGCCTGGGAGCCAATGTAATTATTACAGAGGTTGATCCTATCAAGGCTATTGAGGCGGTATTCGATGGCTTCCGTGTAATGCCTATGGACGAGGCTGCCAAGATTGGCGACGTATTCCTTACTCTTACTGGTGATAAGGATGTTCTCAGAGAGCGTCATTTTGCGTCCATGAAGAATGGGGCAGTTATGGCAAATTCTGGTCATTTCGATGTTGAGATTAATATTCCAGAGTTGGAAGCAATGACAGAGTCACGTCGACCAGTGCGCGAGGGTATAGAAGAGTTCTGCTTCAAGGATGGCAAGAAGCTATATCTTTTGGGCGAAGGCCGTCTGGTAAATCTGGCCTGCGGTGATGGACATCCTGCTGAAATAATGGATCTTTCCTGGGGTGTACAGTTCTTCTCAGCACTTCATATTGTTGAAAATCATGATAAGCTGGAAAACAAGGTATATGTACTTCCTGCTGAGATTGATGCTAAGATTGCCAAGATAAAGCTGGCAGCAATGGGTATCGAGATAGATGAGCTTACTCCTGAGCAATTTGCATATCTGCATCAGGCTTAATAGTTTATAGGAGGAAGTGCTATGAATATCCTTATTAAGGGCGTTAATGCTTTAATGGCTGATTATAGCGTAAAGGTAACTGACATTGCTATCGCTGATGACAGTATTTTAGCCATAGGTGAGATTCCAGACAGCTTTGCTGCAGATTATATAATTGACGGCAAGGACAGGTTTGCTGTGCCAGGCCTAGTAAATGCCCATACCCCTGTCTCTTATACACATCTCCGAGCCCACGAGACGTAGAGGAATC